>JBJEZE010000041.1:0-16317 GCA_051887235.1 Butyricicoccus sp. | reverse complement strand
GCAAAAAGGCTGACCGCCAGATGACGGTCAGCCTGATTTTATGCTTGTGACAGTAAGTAAACTTATGCCTTCGGGCCAGCGTTTACGATCTCAGCCGGCATGTTCGGATACTTCTCAGCGAAGTTGTCAACGAACATCTTGGACAGCTTTGCAGCAGCTTCCTTGTAAGCGTCCTGATCTGCCCACATCTTAGCCGGGATCAGCAGCTCGTCCGGAACACCCGGGCAGGTGGTCGGAACAGCGACACCAAAGTACGGATCCTCAACGAACTCGGACTTCAGCAGCTCGCCGTTCAGCGCAGCGGTAACCATAGCGCGGGTGTACTTCAGCTTGGTACGCTCGCCGGTGCCATTCCAGCCGGTGTTGACCAGGTATACGGAAGCGCCGCTCTTCTCAACCTTTTCGGTCAGCATAGCAGCGTACTTTGCCGGATCCAGCGGCAGGAACGGCTCGCCGAAGCAGGTGGAGAAGGTCGGAACCGGCTCCTTAACGCCGATTTCGGTGCCAGCCAGCTTGGAAGTGAAGCCGGATACGAAGTAGTACATTGCCTGCTCGTCGTTCAGCTTGGAGATCGGAGGCAGTACGCCGAATGCATCAGCGGTCAGGAAGATAACGGTCTTCGGAATACCGCCCTGACCGGACATCTCAGCGTTGTTGATGAACTCAACCGGATAGCCAACGCGGGAGTTTACAGCCAGAGAGTCGTCGTCGAAGTCGAACTCACGGGTCTCGTCGTCCATAACAACATTCTCAACCAGAGCGCCGAACTTGATGGCGTTGTAGATGTCCGGCTCGTTCTCAGCGGACAGGTTGATGCACTTTGCATAGCAGCCGCCCTCGATGTTGAATACGCCGTCATCCGACCAGCCGTGCTCGTCATCGCCGATCAGCTTGCGGTTCGGGTCAGCGGACAGGGTGGTCTTACCGGTACCGGACAGACCGAAGAAGACTGCGGAGTCGCCGTCAACGCCGATGTTTGCAGAGCAGTGCATCGGGAAGACGCCTTCCTTCGGCAGGATGTAGTTCATGGTGGAGAAGACAGACTTCTTGATCTCACCAGCGTACTGGGAGCCACAGATCAGAACGATGTGCTTCTCGTAGTCGATGACGATAGCAGCCTCGGAACGGGTGCCGTCGATTTCCGGAATGCACTTGAAGCCCGGAGCAGCGATGATGGTGTAGTCCTCAGAGAAGTTCTCCAGCTGCTCTGCGGTCGGACGGCGCAGCAGCTGATGGATGAACAGGTTCTGGGAAGCCAGCTCATTGACGATGCGGAAGGACTTGGTGTACTTCGGGTCAGCGCCTGCGAAACCGTCGAAAATGAAGATTTCCTTGTTCTGCAGGTAAGCGATGACCTTGCTGTACAGAGCGTCGAAGCACTCCTGGGTCATCGGCTTGTTGACCTTGCCCCAAGCGATCTCGTCATGTACGCCCTCGCTGTCAACGATGAACTTGTCGTTTGCGGAACGGCCGGTGTACTTGCCGGTCTTGACAACCAGCGCGCCGGTGTTGGACAGCTTGCCTTCGCCGCGGCGCAGAGCGTGCTCGGTCAGCTGAGCCGGGGTCAGATTGCGGTAAACGGCCGAGGCATTGATAATGCCCAGCTTTTCCAATCCATAAGTGTTCATTGGTATATAACCTCCATAGATAAATTTTACGTGGTTGATAGAGTTTGCGCGGGTGATAGTATCGCGCGGCGATCCTGCAAGAGGAATGCAGAACGAACCGGCGGAATGCAAAAGTTTGCATCTACAGTAAAACTTTTTCTATCAAGTACTAAGATACCATAATGGAACGGAGAAATCAAGCATTTTACCAACATTTTTGCCGTTTATAGTTCGTTTATTGACGTAAAAGTGCAAAATATGATATTTTTACTCGGAAAATTGTGCAACTATAACAGTGGTGCTGCTTTTGACAGAGTTTCGGATTTTCTTTGCCGAAAGAAGGATGCCGATGTCGGGAAGGCGTAAGCGGTGTTTGTCGAAAAACGACGCAAACGCTCCCGGCAAACTGCACCAGGAGCGTTGGAGATTATGATTCGGTTTTGCCGAGGTATTCTTCCAGACAGAGTCCCTCGTCCATGATTTCGTTCGCCGCTTTGGTTCCGACGTAACGGAAATGCCACGGCTCGTAGATGACGCCGGTCAGATCGGTCTTGTCCTCCGCGTATCGGAGGATAAAGCCGTATTCCGTGCAGTGCTTGTTCAGCCATTGGAACGCGTCTGTTTGTTCAAACCCGCGGGTCAGGCTGGAGTACTGCGAGGCGTACTCCTGCGTGATGATGTCCGCCGCCAGTCCGGTGGCGTGCTCGGAGGTTCCGGGGGCGGCGACAATGCGGGCGGCATCGCGGAGGGCCTTTTTCCGGCTCTTTCCGGCGGCCAGCTGCTTGTCCACCTGACGATCGTACAGCGTCTGTTGATAGTCATTGTCGCGGTATGCGGAGCAGACGAAGAGGTTGTAGCCGGCGGCTTGTCCGTCCTCGATCATAGAAAGCAGATGCTTGGAGGCCCGGCGGTCGAACTGCATCCCGTCGCCGATGTCGGCCAGGTCGGGGGCGTAATCGTCGGAAATCGGGTTGTCCGCGTTGACCAGAAGCAGCTTCCAGTCCTTGGCGCGCTGGTCGTACAGCGCCTGCTGCTCCCGCTCTTCCCGCAGCCGCTCCCGCTCGCGCTGCTGCGCAGCCTGTTCTTCTTCATAGACCTCAATCATTTGCGTGTCCAGTTCCGCCGTAACGGGGAACGAGATCGAGATCGTTTCCTTGGTTTCGGGATCCGATTTGTTTGCCGCCGTGCCATAGGTCATCAAAAACGACGCGCTCAGGACGATGGAGGCCAAACGAACCGGAATCGGTAGGTAGCAATGACGTTTCATAAAAAATCACCGTCTCTATCCTACGAGCTTTTGATCGAAATGTCAAATGAAAACCGTCGAACGCGGCGCGTGCGCGGAAAAAGAACCGCTGCGGGATTACAAAAAAATCAGCGGACAGGCTGTGCTGTCCGCTGATTTCACTGGTTCAATGTTTCTCACATGGTATATACCTTGAGGTGTTCGTATACCTCGCAGACATCCTTGATGGTCGCCATCTGGGTGCCCGGCAGCGTCGCCGTCGCCGTGCCCATGGCCACCGAGAACTTCGCCATTTCCTCGTGGCTCATCTGCTGCTCGAATGCGTGTGCAATCGCACCCAACATCGCATCGCCGTTGCCGACCGCGCTCTTGTTGGGCTTATACCGCATGGCGTTGATGTCTGCCGTGATGTACAGCGGTGTCTCGTTGCCAAAGACGAACACCGCGCCCTTCGCGCCGAGGGAGGCGCAAATGTTCGGCACCTCACACGTCTCCTGCAGCGCACGGATATGTTCCAGAGCTTCCTCCGGGTCAAAGGTTCGCGGCAGACCGGTCATGGCGGACAGCTCACGGGAATTCGGCTTGATGATGTCCGGCTTAAACTGCAGGATCTTGTGAAGCGTGTTGCCGTCCGAGTCGATCAGCAGCTTGGCGCCGGACTTCTTGATGGTCTTTACAATCCGGACGTACTGCTTTTCCTGCATTCCGGGCGGGATGCGTCCGGCCAGAACCACCAGGTTTTCCGGCATCAGATACAGCTTGAGCCGCTCTAAAAACCGCAGATAGTCGCCGTCTGTGATTTCCGGGCCCAGCTCGTTAAAGTGCGTCTGAGACCCGTTTTCCTCAATAATCTGTGTATTTACTCGCGTTTCGCCTGCAACATCCGTAAAATCATGCACGATGCCCTGACTGGTCAGCGAATCCTTGAGCGAGCGCCCATTGTTTCCCGCACAGAAGCCCAAAACACGGCACTCTCCGCCCAGCGAACGAACCGCTCGGGCGATGTTGACACCGCGGCCGCCAGCCGCAACAAAGCTCTCGTCAACGTAGTTGATTCCCTCGTACTCAAAGCTTGAGCCGAGAACCAGCGTTCGGTCAATCGCCGGATTAAGCGAAATTACAACGATCATCGTATAATCCTCCCACTCGCTTACGTATCATCGTATTTCATTCTTATTTTACCAGATTGTTCGTGCATCTGTAAACGGGAAAATAAAAACTTTGTAAAATGTTTGCAGTTTTTTTAGCAGGTTCCGATGCATTTCGTCACAGATGACTCTTTTTTACGATTCCTCGATTTCGTGGGGGCCGCCCACGGAGTCATACAGCTCCTGCCGGATCACGCTGAACAGGTCCTCCGCCATGGTCAGGATGTTGTGTTCCTGCGCCTCTGTGATTTCAAACGGAACATCCGTCGGGTAACGGGTCTCGATGTAGTAGTTGTTCAACGTCGTGCTCTGTGCCAGATAGGCGGTGAACCGGTCGTCGCAGGACGCGGCCTGACGGCACAGGAAGGTCAGGTTGTGACCGTCGAAGTGTCGGCCCATCCGAAACAGCAGATAGCCCTTGAGTGCCTTTTCAATCGCCTGCTGGCAGTGGAACGCCACCGCCATGGGATCGCCGCCCCAGGTCAGCAGAATGCGCGCGCTCTGCAAATCGGACAGCGCCTTGTCCAGCCATTTGTAATAAAACAGGCTGTCGCTGGTACCCTTACGTCGTCTGCCCATACAGCACCGTTCCCTTCTTGCGTATTCTGGAGGCATAGCTATTGGGGTTTTGTATCAGAAGATTCCATTCCTCCGTGGTGTACAGTACAAACTGTACCGGAATTTCTATCTGGATGTTCAAATACAGCTTTTGCAGCAGCTGGCTGCGGTTGAAGTGATCCAGTACAATACAGAAATCGGCCGATTTGACCGCGTGCTGTCCGGCGGTGACCTTTTCTCCATACAGGATCACGCAGCGCGGCGTACAGCAGCGGCGGATTCCCTTCAATACGGCATCATGAATGTCCAACATGCGCATGTTCCCCTCCTCACACAGTGGAAACGGTTACCTGAGCCTGCAAGTTTTCCTGCTCTCCGGCCATCGCCTGCAACAGAATTTTCCCGTCCTGCTCGCCGCGCCGCAGGGTCAGCGTCGTTCCGCAGGCTGTCTCCGCCTTGTAATTGACCTGCAGCTCGGAGACAAACCAGTTCTCGTGGTGTTCCAGCCCGATGGCGTCGGACAGAATGTCTACCGCCTTGACGTTGTTCAGATGGCGGTTGACGTCAATGTCGCTGTAATGTACGGTGCGGTCGAATACCGGCTGCATCGCTTCGCAGGGGATCTGCGACAGCAGTTCGTCAATGCCGTCCATCTGCGTGGGAATGTCCACCTGCAGTGCTTTGGGACGGATGAGCTTGTGCTGATCCGCGCTGAGGATCGACCAGCCGGTCACGGCGTGTCCGATCTCTTCTTCGCCCATGAAAAAGCGAAAATCACGGTACCACAACGCACCGCGAATGGTTCGCGGCCAGGTGCGCACCCGGATGGTGTCGTACTGATGCAGCGGACGGTTCAGATAATACTTCAGGCGACTCAGAACCCACAGAACCCGTTCGCCGTTCACCTCGATTCCGGACAATCCCAGCTCATCCGCATGGCGGGTGGCACATTCCTGCATATATTCTACAATCGCGGACGGACGGGCAATCCCCCGGCTGTCGATTGCACTGATTTCCAGCGTGAATTCACGCTCCAACTGATATTCCAGCACAAATAGCCCTCCTTTTGGCTTTGGCACGCGCTGAAAACGTGGTGCTTTCCTTGGATTTGTTCGCCTATATTATACATCATTTCTGCAAAAATAGAAACCATTGATTGCCCTGTTCGCCGGAATATGCTACAATAAGACCGTATTTGTCAAACAATACCGCCCGGTATTTCCTCATACTTTCAGAATTTGTCCAATAGTATGAGAGCGGAAGGTGGGATCACAATGAAGCGTTTGCTGCTTCTGGCCGCACTGTTTTTGGCGGCGGTTGGATTTCTGGTATACGACAGCCGGACGGACGCGCCGCTCGTCCCGTTTGCGGTTTCGGACGACAGCGCGGCCAAAACAGAAGAGGAAGACAATTCCTCAACGGATGTACATGATCTGTCCGGCGCCCTGTGGGTGGCAACGGCCTACAACATTGACTACCCGTCTGCGCAGACGGACAGCGTGTCGCAGCTCAAGCAGGAGTGCCGCGATATTCTGGATAACGCGGACAAGGCGGGGATAGAAACGATTTACTTACAGGTGCGGCCGGCCTGCGATGCGCTGTACGACTCGGACCTGTTCCCGTGGAGCAGCTGCCTGACCGGCACGGCCGGGAAGGCGCCGTCCAACGGCTTTGACCCGCTGCGCTATTGGGTCAAACAGGCGCATAAGCGCGGAATGCGGCTGGAGGCCTGGGTCAATCCCTACCGCATCTGCGCCGGAAGCAACGCCTCGGAAACCTTCTCCTCGCTCCCCAAATCCAGCCCGGCCAAACAGCATCCGGATTGGGTGGTGCAGTATGACGGCGGGTACTATTTTGACCCCGGCATTCCCGAGGTGCGTCAGCTGATTGCGGACGGGGTGCAGGAAATCGTGGAGCAGTACCGCGTGGACGGCATCCAGTTTGACGATTATTTTTACCCCGGTGAGGACTTTGACGATGAGGATACCTATGCCGCTTACGGGAAAGCGTTTTCGGATAAGTCGGACTGGCGGCGGGACAACGTCAACCAGCTGGTGCAGACGGTGGATCAGGTGGTGCACGAGGGAGCCAAGCAGGAGGAATGCGTGTTCGGCATCAGCCCGTCCGGCATCTGGAAAAACGGATATGGCGGGGAGACCGGAAGCAAAACGCGCGGGTTTGAGCACTATTCCCAGTGCTATGCCGATTCGGTGACCTGGATTCGAAACGGCTGGGTGGATTATATTTGCCCGCAGATTTATTGGGAGATCGGAAACGACGCGGCGGATTTTGAAGAGCTGGTCGGCTGGTGGTCGGACATCGTGCGCGGCACGGATGTCGAGCTGATTGTCGGGCTGGCGGCGTACAAGATTGGCGACGCGGAAAACGGAACGGTTTGGGAGACCGACGGCCTGTCGGAGATTTCCCGCCAGCTGAAGCTGTGCCAAACGACCAGCCGCGTCTCCGGTGTCGCCGTGTTCAGCTGCCGCGACGTCATGCAGTCCGCCTCTCTGCGGAAGCGCCTGAGCAAACGGCTGACGTGATTACCAACAGAAAAGGAAGATACAGGATGATATTTGCAGTACCTTATGAAAACGGCGCCATTGCGGAGCAGTTTGGCGCTTGTGTACAGTTCAAACTCTATACCATTGACAACGACCATGTGAGCGGGACGGAGCTGCTGGATGTCCCGGAGGGCGGCAGCCGTATTTCGCTGCTGAAGGAGCATGGAGTCGGCATTTTGGTCTGCCATCGGATTTCCACGGCGGATAATATGGCCCTGATGACCTTCGGCGTCGCCGTCTTTTCCGGCATGACCGGGGACGCCGATCTGCAGGTCGGCGTTCTGCTGCTGGGTATGACCGCTCCGACTGCGGACGGAACAGCCTCTACCGCGCTGCATGCCTGCGGCGATGGCTCCTGCTCGGGCGACTGCTCGTCCTGCCGCAGTGCGCACAAGGGTTAAGTACGAAGGAGTGTTTCTCGTGAAGGATATATTTTTGTTTGATCTGGACGGCACGCTGACCGATTCCCAGGAGGGAATCCTGAACTGCGTCCAGTACGCGCTAAACGATCAGGGCATCAACTGGCCCGACCGCAGCACGCTGCGCCCGTTTATCGGCCCGCCGCTGATTGAGAGTTTTCAGGCCATCTGCGGGATGGATTACAGCCATGCCGAGCAGGCGGTCCGCAAATACCGCGAGCGGTATTCGGAGGTGGGACTGTTTGAAAATCGTGTGTACGAGGGCATTTTAGAGCTGCTGAACGCCGTCAAGCGAGCCGGGAAGCAGTGCATCATGGCTACCAGCAAGCCGGAGGAGTATTCCCATCGGATTGCCGAGCGGTTTGGGCTGTCGGCGTATCTGGACGACATCTGCGGCGCGACGCTGGACGGGCGCATCAACAGCAAGGAGTCGGTCATCCGGCTCGCGCTGGAGCGCGCCGGGCAGCCCGACCCGTCCCGCGTACATATGATCGGCGACCGCAAGCACGACGTGCTTGGCGCGCGCGCCTGCGGCATCGACTGCACCTATGTGCTGTTCGGCTTCGGCAGCCGCGAGGAGGCGGAGCAGTGTGAGGCCGCCTATATTGTGGAAACCGTTGAGGAGCTGAAACAGCATCTGCTGCAACTGTAACAGGGAGATACAACAAACGCCGGAAACAGGAGAGCCTGTTTCCGGCGTTCGGCTTATTCTACAAATGACATCTTGGTCACATCAAACAGCCCGCGCGGCGTGATCCGAAGCTCCGGAATGACCGGCAGCGCGAGGAAGGACAGCAGGATAAACGGCGACAGATCCTCCGGCACGCCGAGGGCATGCACGCTCTGGATCATGCGCTGTAAGGTCTGCTGTACCGTATCAAAGCCCGCGTCGCTCATCAGGCCCAGGATCGGAAGCTCCACGGTGTCCAGCACGGTTCCACCGGATACCACAGTGTACCCGCCGCCGCATTGCCGCAGGCGCTCGATCGCGCACAGCATATCGTCATCGTTGTCGCCGATGACGATCAGGTTGTGGCTGTCATGCCCCACGGTGGACGCTACCGCGCCATTCTGGATGCCGAAACCCTTGACCGCACCGACGCCGACCTTTCCGGTTGCACGGTGCCGCTCCACACAGGCGATTTTGCTGTATACTGCATTTGGAACAAAGAGCCCGTCCTTCTGCGGCAGGGAGACATCCTCGCGGATGGTTGCGAGCTGTCCCGGGATGAGCGTGATGACCGGGTCGGTTGGATGAACCGGATAGCGCAGCTGTCCGCCTGTGACCGGCCTACAGTTGACCGTGTGACGAAGCGGGCTGTTCGCGTCCAGCTTGGGCTTCGCATGGAAGTCCACGACCAGCTGTCCGGCATGGTACACCGCCGCGATCTGCACGGTTTCCAGATCGTCCAGTACCAGCAGGTCGGCCTGACGGCCCGGCGCAATCGCACCCAGGCGGGACAGTCCATACTGCCGCGCCGTGTTGATGGTCGCCATCTGCACCGCCTGCACAGCCGGGATGCCGCCCGCAATTGCCCGACGGACGCAGTAGTCGATGTGTCCCTCGGCGCGGATGTCCTCGATGTGCTTGTCATCCGTGCAGAACGAAAACGCATGCGTGTCCAGCCCGTGCTCCACAATGCCGCCGACCAGCGTGTCCAGATTGCGTGCCGCGCTTCCCTCGCGCACCAGTATGTGCATGCCCAGCCGGTGCTTTTCCAGCAGCTCCTCCGCCGTGGATGCCTCGTGGTCGGAGTCCACACCGGACAGCACGTAGGCCTGCAATTCCGTTCCGCTCAGTCCGGGCGCATGACCGTCCCGCGGTTTGCCGTCAAACAAATCCAGCTTGGCCTGCATGGACGGTTCCGCCGCGTTGACCGATACATAATCCATCACTTCGCCCAGTCCCAGTACGCGCGGATGGGACAAAAACGGCTTCATTTCGTCCGCACCGAAGTCCGCGCCGTTGTCCTCGGTCGGCAGCGCCGGGACACAGGACGGCATCATGACATAGACATTGGCCGGGACGTCCTCGGTCTCGTCCAGAATGTACTGGATTCCTTCCGCGCCGCGCACATTCGCCGCCTCGTGCGGGTCCACAATATAGGTCGTCGTACCGCGCTTGACGGCAACCTCTACCAGCTCGGACGGTGTCACCATCGTGGATTCCAGATGCAGATGTGCGTCGATCAGACCCGGAATCAGGGTTTTTCCGCTGACATCCATGACCGTTTCCGCCGTATATCCGCTGCCGACACCGACAATCACACCGTCTGTGACCGCGACATCCGCCGGATATATTTCACCGGAATAGACATTGACAATTTGTCCGCCGCGAAACAGCAGCTCTGCCGGACGCAGTCCGCGTGCCGCTTCCATCCGTTTCTTCTGATTTTTCATAGTCGATTTTCCTTTCCGCGCAGGGTTATGGCTGTGCCTGATTGATGCGATACGCCTTTACACTCAGTCCGACGATAGTCACGGTCAGCAGAGCAAACCACACAAGCATTGCCGCGATGACACCGGTACCGCTCTGATAGTAGCTCTTCAGCTGAGAATACAGCGTAAATCCCGCAATTTCCAGCTCAAGGGCATACAGCATGGTGGCCACGGTCCGATACACCGCCTCTTTGCATTCCTCCCGCACCACAAACGGTGTGTTCCAGTTCTCCGGCGGCACCAAGCGGACGACCAGGCTGATGGTGCCCATGGCAAACAGCATGATGATCGGCAGCAGGAGCAACGACGACGGGGAACCATATCCGTCCACCGTACCGTCCAGCGTGAAATGTGTCGCAATGGTGTCCGGCAGGGTGGCTATGGCATAGATGGCGATGCCGAACGACGCCAGCCACAGCAGCCATGCCGCCGTTTCCAGTATCCGGTGCAGCCGGGTTCGTGCGTTTCGCTGCATATCCGTCCCCCCTCTTTCTATACGGTTGCGTATGAGTCTTCTCGGATGTTTTTTGCCAGCAGCGGTTTGCCTTCCGCGTCCAGCAGTGGTGTGAGCCCGCCGGCGTAGCCAGAGTGAAGAAACAGATACTGTACGCCGGTTTCCCGATCGACCAGAATCTGCCGGAGGGCTTCGTCTTTCAATACGGAGCCTTCTTTGTGAAGGACCATGAATCGATTGTTCTGTGATTTCATTTGGCTTTCCTCCTTGATCGTTTGCTTACCCCTAGTATACCATGAAACTCGCCTTTTGCGGGAAGATATGTTATACTGAAAGAAATTTTCGGAAGGAGGGATGGTATGTACACGGAGTGCGAGCTGTGTCCGCGGATGTGCGGCGTGAACCGCGACGCAGGACATATCGGCTTCTGCGGCGCGGACAGTCGGATGCGTCTCGGACGGGCGTATCTTCATCGGTGGGAGGAACCCTGCCTGTCCGGCACACGCGGTGCGGGAACGGTTTTTTTCTGTCATTGCTCTCTGCGCTGTGTGTTCTGTCAAAACGCCGTGATCAGCGGTCAATCTGCCGGCACGAGCGGCGTGCTCACCTCGGCTTCGGAACTGGCGGATACCTTTTTGTCCCTGCAGGAGCAGGGTGCGCACAACATTGATCTGGTCACGCCGACCCACTATACGCCGTCCATTCGACAGGCGATGGAGCTTGCCCTCGTCCGTGGCCTGACTATTCCGTTTGTCTGGAACAGCAGCGGCTATGAGCGCGTCGAGGTATTGCGCACGCTGGACGGGTTAGTGGACATCTACCTGCCGGATTTCAAATATTTCAGCGCCTATTACGCGGAGCGGTATTCCGCCGCACCGGATTATTTCGAGATCGCCTGTGAGGCCATCGATGAGATGGTGCGCCAGACCGGCGCACCGCAGATGGATGCGGACGGGATGCTGCAGCGCGGCACGATTGTCCGTCACCTGATGCTTCCCGGGCTGTCCGGTGATACCAGCCAACTGCTGCGGCATGCGGCGCGCCGATGGGGAAAGCGCATACTGTTCAGCCTGATGCGGCAGTTTACCCCGCAAAACGGGATGGAGCGTTGTCCCGAGCTGAACCGAAGCATTACGGATGCGGAATACGAGGACGCCTGCTTGCTGATGCAGTCGCTCGGACTGGACGGATGGACGCAGGACGCGGAGTCCATCGGGGAGAGCTTTATTCCCGTGTTTGACGGCACGGGAATCTGCAGAAAGTGAAATTGACTTCTTCGGACGGAAAATCCACGGCTTGCTTCCGAAGAAGGGTGTCTGGAAACATTCTGTGAAATATGATATGATACCATACAGAGAAATTGGAAAGGAGGACGTGTATGAACGAAAGTTTGGGTGATGCACAACGAAAGCACTTTGCCGTGTTGATTGATGCGGAAAACATCAGTTCCAAATACAGCGCGATTATTTTTGACGAGCTGGAAAAGTACGGCTACGACGCCCCGTGCCGCCGCATTTATGGCAACTGGTCGCGGGAAAAGGGCTGGAAGGAAGAGCTTCTGTTGGAATATTCCATCCTGCCGATTCAGCAGTTTTCGTATACCAACGGCAAAAACAGCACGGATATCACAATGGTGATCGACGCGATGGATCTGCTGTATCAGAACAAAGTGGATGGCTTCTGCCTGGTCACCAGCGACAGTGATTTTACCCGTTTGGCGATGCGCCTGCGGGAGGAACAGAAATACGTGCTGGGCATGGGCGAATCCAAGGCGCCGCAGGCTCTGACGCGCGCGTGTGACAAGTTCATTTTGCTGAACCTGATTGACGAGTCCAACAAGGAGATGCTGGAATCCGAGCCGCAGGAGGAAGCGGCGCTGGAAAACGTCACCAGCACGGAGACGCTGGAAAAGGCCATTCTGGCGATGCTGAACGAGAGCGATGAGGGGGAGCTTCATCTGGGCGAGGTCGGCAGCCGTCTGGCAAAGAAATTTCCGGATTTTGATTCCCGCAACTATGGATACTCCAAGCTGAGCGTCTTTTTGGCGGAGAAAATGCCGCATCTGGAGGTACGCAAAGAACGCAACCAGTATCTGGTGCGCAAGGAAGCGCAGACCGACCGCGAGGAAATTGAGGAAGCGGTACGGTCCATCATGATGCAGAAAGGCGGAAAGGTGGACAATCTGGCGGTCATCTACGAGGGACTCAAGAAGATGTACAGCGGTTTCGATATTAAGGATTACGGATACGGACGGATGTCCAGCTTTTTGCGGAGCGTCCGCGGCCTGAGCGTCAGCGGCAATACGGTCAAGCTGAACGAAAGCGAGAAAAAATTCCGACGGAAACGGTGAGGAGCGAGGAGCATGCAGAGCGGCGGTGGATATCTGTGCCGGAAAAGGCATATGATTTCGATTGTCGGCGCAGGCGGAAAGACCACGCTGCTGTACACGCTGGCGGAGGAAAGCAGCCGCAGAGGGTGGAACACACTTGTGAGCACCACGACGCATATCCGGAAGCCGGATGAGAGCTGGATGGCACACAGCGAGAGCGAGCTGCGGTCGCTGTGGGAACAGGGACGGTTTGCGGTGGTCGGACGGGACGCGCCGGGCGGAAAGCTGACTGCACCGGAGCAGCTGGAGCGATACGCCGCGCTGGCGGACGTGGTGCTGCTGGAGGCGGACGGTGCGAAATGCATGGCGTGCAAGGTGCCGCGCGACGGGGAACCGGTGCTTTTGCCGGAGTGTGAGCTGGTGATCGGGGTGATGGGGCTGGACGTTCTGGGACAGCCGCTGCGCGAAGCGTGCTTCCGGTGGGAGCTGGCGGCGCAGCTGCTGGGCGTGTCCGGAGAACACCGTCTGACGGAGGACGATCTGGCAGCGATCCTGCTGTCCGAGCGCGGGACGCGCAAGCTGGTGGGCGACCGGGAGTACTGGGTGGTACTGAACAAGTGCGACGATGCATCCCGCCTCCGCAGCGGCAGACGCATTCGTGAACTCCTGCGCGGGGCCGGTGTGGAGACCGTATTTTTGACGCGATATGCGAAACCGATTTGAGAGAAACGAGGAACGACGATGAATCGAACAGATTGGATCATTGTGCGCGGCGGCGGCGATCTTGCGACCGGAACCATTCACCGGCTGTGGTCGGCGGGATTTCCGGTACTGGTGCTGGAAACCGCCCATCCGGCGGCGATCCGGCGTCAGGTTTCGCTGTGCGAGGCGGTCTATGAGGGACAGACCACGGTGGAAGGTCTGACCGCGGTGCGGATTGATGCGCTGGAGCAGGCGGATGCGGTGCGCGCCGACGGGAAGGTGCCGGTGCTGGTGGATCCCGAAGGAACAGCAATCGCAGCGTGCCGACCGGCGGCTGTGGTGGATGCCATTCTGGCCAAGCGCAATCTGGGCACGACGCGGGACATGGCGCCGCTGACCGTCGGTCTCGGACCGGGGTTTACGGCCGGACAGGATGTCGATGTCGTCATCGAGACCCGGCGCGGGCACAACCTCGGCCGGATTATCCGGCAGGGCAGTGCGTATCCCAACACCGGCATTCCGGGCAATATCGGCGGGTATGCGGCGGAGCGTGTGATCCATGCGCCGCAGGCCGGGGTGTTCCGCAACGTACGGGCGATCGGCGACGTGGTGCAGCAGGGCGAGACGATTGCGCGCATTGAGACGGGCGAGCAGGAGATTCCGGTTCCGGCGACCATCACCGGCATTCTGCGCGGTCTGCTGCGGGACGGGTATCCGGTGACCAGAGGATTTAAGGTTGCGGACATTGACCCGCGGCAGGAGGAGCTGGACAACTGCTTCACCATTTCGGACAAGGCGCGCTGCATCGCCGGAAGTGTGCTGGAGGTTGTCTGCGCGGCGTCTGTCAGAGAATGATGGGAAATACAGGGTGAATTTTGTGTGATTTTCCCTGTTTTTGCGGCACAAATCGTGGTATGATGAAAACGAACTTGATTATCACGAGGGGAATGAGTAACATTTCATGAAAATTGTCAAAGAATTCGGAATCATTCTGCTGGTTTCGTTTGTCGGCGAGCTGCTGCACCTGCTGCTGCCGCTGCCGGTGCCGGCCAGTATTTACGGTCTGCTGCTGCTGTTTGTCTGCCTGATGACCGGCCTGATCAAGCTGGAGCAGCTGGGCAGCACGTGGAAATTTTTGATTGAGATCATGCCGCTGATGTTCATCCCGGCGGGCGTCGGACTGCTGGACGCCTGGGGCGTGCTTCAGCCGATCGTCGTACCGGTTGTGATCATTACGCTGGTGTCCACGGTGATCGTCATGGGGGTATCCGGACGGGTCACGCAGACCATCCAGCGCATGGAGCGCAAAAGGGGGAACCATCATGAATGAGCTGCTGCAGGGTTCCCTGTTTTTCGGCGTGCTGGTCAGCATCGTCACCTACGGCGTGGGCATGCTGATCAAAAAGCGCCTGCCGCTGGCGATCTGCAATCCGCTGCTGATTTCCATCGTGCTGACGATTGCGGTACTGGTGGCAACCGGCGTGACGTACGACACCTACAATGAGGGTGCGAAGTATTTGAGTTATCTGCTCACGCCGGCTACGGTTTGTCTGGCGGTGCCGCTGTATCAGCAGTGGCAGATGCTCCGCAACAACTGGAAGGCGGTTGTCGGCGGCATCGTATCCGGTGTGCTGACGTCCGCGGTAACGATTTTTGTCATGGCCAAGCTGTTTGGACTGGATCACACGGAGTATGTCACGCTGCTGCCCAAGTCCATCACAACGGCGATTGGTATGGGCGTGTCCGAGGAACTGGGCGGATACGTCACCATCACGGTAGCCGCGATTGTCATCACCGGTGTGTTCGGCAACATGGTGGCGGAGGCTGTGTGCAAGCTGTTCCGGATTACCGATCCGGTGGCGCGCGGCATCGGCATCGGCACCGCGGCGCATGCGATTGGTACAGCGCGTGCGATGGAGATGGGAGAGATCGAGGGCGCGATGAGCAGTCTGTCCATTGCGGTGGCGGGACTGCTGACCGTACTGTGTGCGTCCTTTTTTGCACCGTTGATTTAGGGCGCATCTGAAAAGTCGAACATTTTGACTCTTTCTACAAATACGGGTTGCTTCTTCGTAAAAAGCACTTGAAATCCGGAAGGATTCCTGCGTGCTTTTGCCTCGAATCATCCTCGCCTTTGCGAAAGATTCGTCATTTTCTTTGTTTTCAGATAGCGTCTAACAAAAAGGAGGAAGCGAGTTATGATTATCACAATAGCCCGTGAGTGCGGCTGCAACGGAGATCTGGTGGGACAGCGTTTGGCGGAGATCTACGGTCTGCCGCTGTACGACAAGCGCGCGATGGTTCAGATGGCGCGCGACACCGGCATCTATGACCAGACGCCGAATTTCTTTCGGGAAAAGCCGATCAACAGCCTGCTGTATGCCATTGTAGCGGGCGGTGGAGAGACCGACGTGTTCCAGACCCCGATCCGTGCCCTGCGCAAGGTGCTGGGCGAACGGGATTTTGTTGTCATCGGACGGTGTGGAAATTATGCGTTTCAAAACGAACCGGACACCTGCCGTGTGTTCCTGTGCGCCGACTTCGACTGGCGTGTGGACAACATCCGGCGGGCGCATTCGTCCACCCGCAGCCGTGCGGAGGAACTGGTAGAGGAGACCGACCAGAAGCGCAAGGAGTTCCAGAAATTTTACACCGGCCAGGAGTGGGGATCGGCGGAAAACTACGATCTCTGCGTGGACGTCGGAAAGGTTGGCGTAGAGGGAGCGGTTCGCGTTATCTGCACCTATATTGACGCGCAGCGGAATGCGCGGTAAGAAAACGAAATCAAAACGGAACATGGGTTTTCGTATCATGAGCGGCAGCGGGGAGCGTTCCCCGCTGCTGTTTTGTT
>JBJEZE010000040.1:0-3970 GCA_051887235.1 Butyricicoccus sp. | reverse complement strand
CATCGCGCTGCACGGCAATATCGGCGTGCTGATTGGTGGATGATGCGTCGCTTTTGTCTTCTGCGTGGAAGCTCGTTTGTTGGTTTTCTATTGTTGTTTGTGCGGAGCATCGAGAGTAAGTCTGGCGGTTTGCCTTCGGCGACGTCATTTCTTTGAGATATACTCTGGCTAGCGCTTGCTTTCGCACTGCGTGCTCACCTGCCACTGGCAGGACGCAACTTAAAAATCTCCTAAGCCTGGCGAAACGCTCCGGCGCGGCCCAAACATGCGCCGTCGCTATCGGGGGACGGAGAGCTGCCAGCGAATTGGAAACACGGTAAGATTTTCTTTGAGCGCAGAACGGCAACTCTGTTCGGCTGTCGCAAGAGAGGATCAGAAGAAATCTGAGAGGCGAACGTAACTCTCAGCGATCTATGTCACGAGCCGCGTCGGGGTTGTTACCCGATGCCCCTCGACGCGGCTTCGCACAGCCAAAGGAAGTCTTTAGAAACCTTGGTTTCTAAATCGTTTTCTTTTGCCCCGCCGCAGCGGGGTATGCAAAACACCTCACGCAGTGAGCCGTGCGCAGCACGGATAATCACAGTGAGCGCAGCGACGCTGGGATTGTTTTGTTGTCGGGTTTCTTTGTCGATACAAAGAAACCTGAGCCTGCGGAGCAATTAGAGCATTACGTGCGGTGCCGCTCCGCTGCAAACCGGGGAAAACGATGTGCGGAGCGTTCCAAAAAACCGTTAAAAACAGCGGAAGAATCTCGAACATTCGAGATTCTTCCGCTTTTCATTGCTCACATTTTTTACGCTGCTGTCGTCAGCTTCATGGTGCTGCGGAATCCCGCCTTTGAGTTGAACAGAGCGGAATACGCCTTCCGGCATCCTACCGGGATCCGGATCACCGCCTTTTTGGCGATGCCGGAAATGGCACTGCTTCCCACAATGCTCAGCTTGCGGGACGAGATGGTCAGGCTGGACAGCTTGCTGTCGCTGTAGAACGCCTGCTTGCCGATCTCCACCACGTTCCCTCCGACGGTCACGTTGGCCAGCTTGGGACAGTTGCGGAAGGCTTTGTCGTCAATAACCGTGACGGAGAACGAGATGCCGTTAATCTGGATCGTGTCCGGAATGTTCGCATAGGTGCATGTAGAGCGTTTGCGCGGCGCGCACACCGTGACGGTACCCTTGCCCTTGCGGGAGGATTTGGTCACTTCGTACTGCAGATTGCCCACCAGATACACCGCGCCGTACGCAATCGGCTCGGAGGTCACACACGGTTTCGGCAGCCGCAGACCGGTGGCCACCGTCCCGTCGTCGATGTAATGATCCACCTCAATCTCGTCCTGCGTCAGCATAAAGTACTGGTGCCAGTCCCCGACCGCCGGCTCATTCTTCCCGCTATCCGACCAAGTGACATCCACATGGTAGGTGCCGCCGGACAGCTGAACCAGATTCCACATATGGCCCTCGTCCCCAGCAGCGCCCCCAACCAGCTGGCAGAACAGGTTGGCCTTCGAGCACAGATAGCGGTAGGCGATGGAATAGCCCTGACAAATCGCCTCTCCGGACATGATAGGGCCATAGGCAGTGGTGCACGGCTGTCCGGTAAATTGATACTCGGCACGTGCGGACAAAAAGGCCGCCAGATACCGGTATTTGTCATAGGTACTCAGACGGGACGGCATCTGGTCAATCACCATTTCGCATACCGCGTCAAACACCTCCAGCTTGTGCCGAAGCTCCGCAAACTGCTCTTCCTCGGTGAGCGGGATCAGATCCGAGTCGTCCGGCATGTAATATTGCGTTTCCAGCGCGATCAACCGTTCGTCTTGTATCACCTCTGCCATATTGAAGTACATCTCCAGCTCGGGGTGATCGCGCCACAGCGCGACCATCGCCGCCAGGATATTGTCCATTGCGCTGTATCCGTACTTTTCCACCGTGTAGCACACGTACTGGAAGTTCTGCGCTTTGGGCAGCATCCGGTCGTACCATTTTTTCTGCGCCTTAGTCAGTTGGTTATAGTACACATTGGACTCATACGGATAGGACCGGGTAAATCCACTGACCCGATTGTTGAGCACCGCCTGTGCCGCCACCGCAATGTCCTCCTGCACCAGCGCGGCAGCTTCCTCCTGTACGCTTCCGGTCTCCGCCACGGTTTCCTCCTGCACCGCGATGGTGACCGTTTGGTCCTCCGCCGCCCACGCGGACGGCAGCATGCCGACGGCAAGCGTCAGACTCAGAACGAGTGCTGTCAGTCGTATGGTTCTCATGTTGTGCCTCCTTTAATCCGCAAGAAATTCTTTCTTGAAATTCTTTCTTTTAGTATACCACAGAATGCAGAAAAATGGGGAAAAATATTAAAAAGAGGGCTGACCAATCGGCCAGCCCTCACTATGTTTTGATTTGTCAGAAATTACTTTCTAGCCATAACCTTCTTGACGTTTGCGATGATCTCCTCAGCGGTCAGCTTGTAAGCCTCCTGCAGGAAGTTCTGCGCGCCAACCTGGCCGAACTGATCGTGTACGCCGACCATCTCAACCGGAGTCGGAGCCTTCGCAGACAGAACGCGAGCAACGGCAGAGCCCAGACCGCAGGTGCAGTTGTGGTTCTCAGCGGTTACGATAGCGCCGGTCTCCTTGGCAGCCTTGACAATCAGATCCTCGTCGATCGGCTTCCAGGTGAACATGTCGATAACGCGGATGTTGATGCCCTCAGCCTGCAGAGCCTCGTATGCCTTCAGAGCCTCGTCAACCATGATGCCGGAAGCGATAACGGTAACGTCGTCCTTATCGGACTCCTTCAGGGTAACGCCCTTGCCGATCTCGAAGTCGGAACCGTCAGCGTAAACGGTGGTGAAGCCCTTACGGATCATACGCATGTACGAAATCTTCTCATCAACAGCGGTCAGCTTCTTGGTCAGGGAGTAAACCTGCGCGTAGTCAACCGGGTCGATAACGATTGCGTCCGGAACGGACAGATACAGAGCGCAGTCCTCGAACGGCATATGGGTGCCGCCGTTGTATGCTGCACAAACGCCCGGGTCAGAGCCCAGGATCTTAACGCCCAGCTTTGCGTAAGCTGCGGACATGAACGCCTGGTCAAATGCACGGCGGGACGAGAAGCAGCCGAAGGAATGCATCCAAACCTTCTTGCCAGTAGCGGTCAGGCCGGCAGCAACGCCCATTGCGTTTGCTTCTGCGATACCAGCGTTGATGGTGCGCTCCGGGAAAGCCTTTGCCAGCTTGCCGGTGTTAATGCAGCTCTCCAGGTCGCAGTCAACGTGCATAACGGAGGGATCCGCCTCCATGAGTTCCAGCATTGCCTCAACGTATGCGTCACGGCATGCGCGGGAATCCTTTTCGTGCTTTCCGATTAAAGTAATGCTCATTTTGCTTGCCCTCCTTACTTTGCAGCCTTGACAGCAGCGAGGTTTGCCTCAGCTGCAGCGATTGCTTCTTCCCACTGCTCCGGAGACGGCTGCGAGCTGTGTGCACCGGACGGCTCAGCAAAGGTAGCGCCCTTGCCCTTGATCGTGTTCAGAACGATGCAGGTCGGCTGACCCTTGGTTGCATACGCAGCCTGAACAGCGTCATAAATCTGCTCGACATCGTTGCCGTCTGCCAGCTCGATGACGTTCCAGCCAAATGCATCAAACTTCGCGCCGATGCCCTTGCCGTGGGACATAACGTCGTCTACCGCGCCGTCCAGCTGACGCTTGTTGTTGTCAACGAAGCATACCAGATTGTCCAGCTTGTAGTGAGCGGCAAACTGAGCTGCCTCCCAAACCTGGCCCTCATCAGCCTCGCCGTCGCCGACGAAAACGAAGACGTGGTTGTCGCGGCCGTCAATCTTGTTGCCCAGAGCAGCGCCGGTAGCGGTGGACATGCCCTGGCCCAGAGAACCGGTGGTCAGGTCGACGCCCGGAGTCTTGGTGCGGTCGGTATGGGACGGGAAATTCGTGTTCGGCTTGTTCA
>JBJEZE010000039.1:0-56870 GCA_051887235.1 Butyricicoccus sp. | reverse complement strand
TGGTAGACGCAAAGTCCCTGCTGGGTATGTTCCTGCTCAGCCTGAACGAGCCGCTCTCTCTGGTCGTTGAGGATGACGAGGATCCGAAGGACATCAAGAAGCTGTTCAAGGCTCTGGAAGATTATCTGGATATCGAGGACTAAGTCCATACAACAGATGGAAAAGGACCGGCTGAGGCCGGTCCTTTTTGTGTGCCGAGAGAGAAACCAAGCCGTCTGCGGAATGCAGACGGCTCTTTCTATGGTGTCGGGTATTGGAGAACAATCGTCTTCGCCCGATAACTCGGTTTGTTACGGAATCAGGCGGGACATGTCGCGCGGGAAGCCGGAGGCCTCGCGGATGTTGTTCAGACCGAGCAGCTGCATGGTCAGACGTTCCAGACCGATGCCAAGGCCGCCGTGCGGGGGTGCACCGTATTTGTGCAGCAGCAGGAAGGACTCGAAGAGCGATGCGTCCATGCCGCGGTCCTCCAGCTTTTTCAGCTGCATCTCGTAATCGTTGATGCGCTGTCCGCCGGTTGTGATTTCCAGACCGCGGAACAAAAGGTCAAAGCTGAACGCCACCGACGGGTCCCCCGGGTCGTCCATTGCGTAGAAGGGACGCTTGGCGGACGGGAAGTGGGTCACAAAGATAAACTCGCTGCCCAGTTCCTCCTGCGCGTACTTGCACAGCATCTGTTCCTCGTCCGGGTTCAGGTCATAGCGGTTTTTGGACTTGTGGCCAAATTTGTCCAGCATCAGCTGCTTGGCTTCCTTGAAGGTAACCGACGGGATGGTCTCAATGGTCGGAATATCTGCGTCCAACAGTTCGATTTCCTGCGGACATTCCTTCTTGACGAACTCCATGACGTACTGAAGCATGCCGGTTTCCATCTCCATGACGTCGCGCATCGAATCAATGTAGGCCATCTCAAAGTCCAGACCCATGTATTCGTTCAGATGGCGGGAGGTAGAGTGACGCTCCGCGCGGAATACGTCGCCGACTTCAAAGACACGTCCGAACACACAGGCCAGATACTGCTTGTAGAACTGGGGGGACTGCGCCAGGTAGGCTTTTTGACCAAAATAGTCCAGCTTGAAAATGTTTGCGCCGCCTTCTGCGCCGGCCGCAACGATTTTCGGGGAGGTCATGTGGACGAAGCCCTGCGAGCGCATGTATTCCGCAAAGCCGTCTGCAATCGCAGCCTGGATGCGGAAAATGGCTTTCATGCGCGGATGACGAAGGGTAACCGGACGATAGTCCAGGTTGGTGTCCAGATTGATGCCCATATATTTTTTGCTCAGCGGAACCGGCATTTTCTCGTGGGGAGTGGAGATGATGGTCAGGGATGTCAGAACGACTTCAAAACCGTTTTCAGCGCGCTGCTCTTCGCGCACGGTGCCGGTGACCTCCACGACCATGGCGTCGCGGATGTCGACGCGTGGAATGCCAGACAGTTCGTCGCCCTGTACCAGGCACTGGATCAGTCCGCGGTCAACACGGACGATGACAAAAGAAAAGTCGGACATGTCGCGGACACGATGGATGGTACCGCGGAAGGTCACACTCTGACCAATGTGCGCGGCGCAGTCCGACACTGCGTCCACGTAGGAACGGGGAAGAGAAATGGTATCCATAAGCTTTGCCTCTCAATACGAAATTTGTGAAAACGAAAAAAGACGCAGAGCCCCTGATTGGGATCTGCGCCATTGCATTTATCCTATGCGGTTATAAAAACTGTGGTCAGTATACTACTTTTTAAGAAAATTGGCAATAGAAAAATAAGATTTTTTTTGCGAAACTGGAAGAATTGCGACAAAACTATAAATATTGCGACAAAAACAGGAAATATAAAAGAAAAATTGTATCATTTTACATAAGAATACGACAATGCGAAAGAAAAGTATGATATACTGTTATAAAAGAGACGGAAGGGGAGGAATCACATGCTGCCGATCAATATGATTATGGGAGAGAAAAAGGAGCAGTATTTTACCGGCTGGTTCAGCGCGGATTTCCCATTGTCTATGGATACAACCTGTTTTGACGGGTTTTCGCAGCGGTTTTACCCGTGGCACTGGCACAAGGAGATTGAATTTTTTGCGGTGGATGCGGGAGTGATCTGTTACCGCTACAGCGAAGGGGAGTACGTTATCCGCGCCGGGGAAGGCGGTATGATCAATTCCAATGTCCTGCACAGCGTGGTATCTGGCGCGGACAGCCGCACTGATCGGGCGTTTACCTTCATTGTGGATGCGGAACTGCTGGCGGGAAAGGCGGGAAATGCAATCGACGTGAAGTACATTCAGCCGCTTGTTCGCAGCAAAAACCTGCCGTTTATCCGATTTCGTGCAGGAGATCCCCGTGTTGCCACCATACAGACCATGCGCGAGCTGATCGAGCAGCGGCCGAATGGATACGAGATAAAGATTCGTTCCCTGTTGTCAGATATTTGGATGCAGACACTGGAAGAAAACAAAGAGCATTTGCAGGACAGCGGTGGGGAACGGGAGGAAACGCAGGAGCGCATGAAGCAGATGCTGCGCTGCATGCAGCAGCGATATGCGGAGAAGCTCACGATTCGGCAGATTGCGCAGTCGGCGAACATCAGCGAACGTGAGTGCCAGCGGTGTTTTCGGCGCAGCCTGGGCTGCACGCCGGTGGAATATCTGACCAGCATCCGCGTCCAGCAGGCAGCGCTCCAACTGGTGCAGACACAGAAATCCGTTTTGGAGATCGGGCTGAGCTGCGGCTTTGGTTCCGGGAGCTATTTTGGAAAGAAATTCTGTGATGTGATGCACTGCTCTCCCAGAGAGTATCGGAATCAGTACCAACAGAGGAGCGAAAAAGCGTAAAATGGTCAGAAAAAAACCGCGGCGGCTGCCGCGGTTTTTCCGACCTTTGGGTTGGTCAAATGCTCATCGGTTTTGTCGCTTTTGTCCAGTGGGACGAATTGATGACACGAACGCAGTCGGTATTCGATGCGAAATGCAGTTCCACGCTGGGAATGCAGTCGTGCTGTACGAGAGAGTCCATCAAATCGGATACCAGTTTTTGCGACGAGGGGAGTGTAACACATTCTCCGTTGGTCAGTGTGACCGATACCGGAGAAGAGCAGTCGGCAAGAGCAGAATAAAATGCAGATAAGTTTTTAATGTCGAATAATTTCATAATAAAACCTCCTGAATACGTCTATATAAGTTCCAGTGTCTCTGTCTCTCTTTCTGGATTCAGTATACTGGATTACAGGGAGGTTTTCTATTAGGATTAGGACTGGAAATAACAAAATTACGACAAGTATAATGAAGCGCGCAGTGTTCTGCCGATCTGAATGAGAGGATTGCGGAGACGAGTCGCGCGTCCGGATTGTCTGGTTATCGACTCTCCAGCGCGTGCCTGGCACGCAGATAGGCCAGCAGCTCCGCGGAGCGGTCGTCCAGATCTTCCTGCGAGACGCCGCGGACGACGGTCAGCTGGTCGGACAGGGTCTGCGAACCGGACGCGAGACGGTATTGGCTGGTCAGCCCCATGCAGACCGTAATTGGCTGCGGTTTCCAGACCAGTCCGAAGCGGGCAGCGCGCTGTTCAAATGCTTTCCGCTGTTCGTCGTACAGCGGGAGCGCAGCGCCTTCCTGTTTCAGTTGGCCGCAGCGAATCTGAAGACGGGTCAGATGACTGCGGGCGGCTTCCAGACGTTCGTCCGGGTCATCCGGGAGGTACTCGGCGTCTTCCGGGAAGCATGTATCCAGGATCGCCAGCGCGGTGCGGGCGTACAGGATGTGCTCCGGCGGCAGAAGCTGCACGGGATAGGTCTGGCACAGCCAGTCCCAGACCTCCTGCTGTGTGTGCAGACAGGGAGACGGCAGCTGTTCCGCGTACAGACGGTCAATGAGATCGGCGGCGGCGCAGTCGATGCGTTGGGTCGTCAGGTCGGTATTCCACTGCATGGGTTGATTCCTCGCAATCTTGCTAAACGTTACGGAAATTGTATCATATTTTTTGGCTGTCCGCAATTTGTGCATTACAGATGGTCGTGGTATAATAGACGCAGAGGAATAGACACGAGGATAGGAGAGCGGACAATGAAGATTCTGATGATGATGGGCGGCGGCGACATCGGCGGCGCAAAGACTCATATTTTTTCTCTTGTGCGTGAGCTGCACAAATATCACACGGTTTGCATGGTCAGCTTTCGGGACGGGCCATTTCCACAGGAGATGATGGCGGAAGGGCTGCAGGTGAAGCTGGTTTTGGACAAAAACCCCATCCGGGCGCGGGACGCGGTGCTCCGGCTGGTGGATCGCATGAAGCCGGACATTATCCACTGTCACGGCGGGCGGGCCAATATGATCGGCGCGATGGTGCGCGCCAAGCGCATTCTTCCGGTCATGACCACGATGCACTCGGATTACAAGCTGGATTATATGGGAAAGCCGCTCAAGCAGCTGACGCTCGGAACCATCAATGCAATTGCGCTGCGCCGTCTGGACTTTTATCAGGCGGTGGCGGGGCGGATGCGGCAGTTGCTGGTGTCGCGTGATTTTGCACCGCACCGTGTGCTGACGATTTACAATGGCATGGATTTCGGCCATCCGATCACCGGGCTTGACCGCACGGCGTACTGCAGGAAGCAGTGGGATGCGCAGGTGGACGATTCGATGGTACTGTGTGGGTTGGCGGCGCGGCTGACCCCGGTCAAGGACATTGAGACCGGCATTCGGGGCTTCTCCATGGCGGCGCGGGAGCAGCCGCAGCTCCGCCTGTTTTTGGCGGGCACCGGTGAGGACGAGCCAAAGCTGCGCCAGCTGGTCAACGAGCTGGGCATGGAGGAGAAAGTGGTGTTCTGCGGTTGGGTGAGCGAGATTGCGCCGTTTTTCGCGGCGATGGACATCACCCTGCTGACCTCGCTGTCCGAGACCTTTCCGTACTCCATTTTGGAGGGAATCCGGGAGGGATGCGTGCCGGTGTGCTCGGATGTCGGCGGTATGAGCGAGCTGATTGTCGACGGCGAAACGGGATACATCTTCCCGCCAAAAGATGCGGGGACGCTGGCGAACGCGCTGAAAAAGTTGGCGGCGGACGCCGAGCTGCGTCGCACGTTTGCGAAAAAGCAGTATGCGCGTGCGGTAGAGAACTATTCGCTGGATGCGATGCGCCGCACGCAGGAGGACAATTACCGCAAGGTACTGACGCGCTTTGCTTCGGTTTCTCATTAAAATCCAACAAAAGGCGGCCTTTGCGGGTGACAGGAGCGGGCATAGTTCACAATCTTCAATTTGGGAAGGAAAATCGCTTGTTTTTCCCGGTCAGGTGAGATAAAATGAAGATAGATTTTCCTCGTTTCAAAGGCGAATGCGGTAAGGAGACACGGCGATGATGAAGTTCGGTTTTTTCCAGACGATTCACCAGAAGCATGACTGTTCTGGCTCCGTGTATCGGTGCAGCCTTTTTGCGGAGGGATTTTACAACAAATTTGCATAAGTAAAGAACAGGGCACCGTACGCATGCTGCGTATGGGGTCCTGTGTTATTTTTTTCAATCGTTTTTTCGGGAGGTTTCGCTGTGAAAAAAGTTTGTATTGTTATGGGCTCGGACAGTGATCTGAAGGTTATGGAGGGTGCCGTTGACAAGCTGCGCGAGTTTGGCGTTCCGTTTGATGTTCGCGTCATTTCGGCACACCGCACACCGGCAGCTGCGGAGCAGCTGGCCAAGAACGCGGAGGCGGATGGCTTTGGCGTCATCATTGCGGCAGCCGGCAAGGCAGCGCATCTGGGCGGCGTGCTGGCGGCGTACACCACGCTTCCGGTCATCGGTGTCCCGATCAAGTCCTCGTTTATGGACGGTATGGACAGCCTGCTGTCCATGGTACAGATGCCGTCCGGCATCCCGGTTGCAACCGTTGCGGTAAACGGCGCGGACAACGCGGCGATTCTGGCGGTGCAGATGCTGGCGCTGGAGGACGCATCCCTGTCCGAAAAGCTGCGTCAGTTCAAGGCGGATATGCAGGCAAAAGTTGAGGCAAAGGACGCGAAGGTTCGCGCACAGTTTGCCGAATAAGTACGGTTTTACCGTTCTCTCGCACGAATTCTTTTAGAAGGAAACCCCAATGAAGTATACTATGAAAAAAGCAGTATGTGCCCCGTTCGCTTCGGACAAGGTACATGAGGAATGTGGCGTATTCGGTCTGTATGTCAGTCCGGCAGACCGGGAACGGCTCAGCCCGGCGCACGAGGCGTACGCGGCTCTGTTCGCGCTGCAGCACCGTGGTCAGGAGGCTTGCGGCATCTCGGTCAACAACGACGGCGTCATTCGCACGCACAAGGATGTCGGACTGGTCAACGACGTGTTCAATCAGCGGATTCTGGACAATATGCCGGGCAATATGGCCATCGGCCATGTGCGCTACTCCACCACTGGCGTGCAGTCCCGTGAAAACGCACAGCCGCTGAGCATCACGCACTGTAAGGGCAATCTGGCGCTGGCGCACAATGGCAATCTGGTCAATGCAGTGGATCTGCGCAAGCAGATCGAGCTGACCGGCGGTATTTTTAATTCCTCGTCGGACACGGAAGTGCTGGCCTATACGATTGTACAGGAACGCCTGCGCTGCGGCAGCATCGAGATGGCGGTGCTCAATACCATGTCGGTGATCCAGGGCGCCTATTCTCTGGTCATTATGTCCCCGCGCAAGCTGATCGCGGCCCGCGACCCGCACGGTTTCCGTCCGCTGGTCATGGGCAAGAACGGAAGCTCGTATGTATTCTGTTCCGAAACCTGTGCGCTGGACACGATTGGCGCGGAGTTCATCCGCGACGTGGAGCCGGGTGAGGTCATCGTGGTTGAGGACGGAGAGATCCGTTCGCTGCACTGTCCCATCAAGTGCGACCCGACGACCTGCGTGTTTGAGTATATCTATTTTGCCCGCCCGGATTCGGTCATCGACGGAGCATCCGTCGAGCTGGCACGTCAGGAGGCGGGACGCTATCTGGCGGAGGAGCATCCGGTGGAGGCCGATGTCGTCATCGGTGTGCCGGACAGCGGCATCCCAGCGGCCATTGGCTACGCCAAGGCTTCCGGCATTCCATATGGTGTGGGCCTGATTAAAAACCGGTATATCGGCCGGACCTTTATCCAGCCGGGACAGAAAAACCGCGAGCGCTCGGTGCGCATGAAGCTGAATGCGCTGCGTTTTGCGGTGGAAGGAAAGCGCGTCATTATGGTGGACGACTCCATCGTCCGCGGCACGACCTGCGCACGTCTGGTCAAGATCCTGCGTGACGCCGGCGCAAAGGAAGTACATATGCGCATTTCCGCGCCGCCGTTCCTGCATCCGTGTTTCTTCGGCACGGACGTGCCGGACCGCGAGTATCTGATTGCCTACGGCCGCACCGTGGAGGAGATTCGCGACATCATCGGTGTGGATTCTCTGGGGTATCTGTCCATCGAAGCAACCAATAAAATTGCCGTCGGCGCTCGCTGCGGCTTCTGCAACGGCTGTTTTTCCGGAAAATATCCGATTAAAACGCCGGATACGGTAGAAAAAAATATCTTTGAAAGTGGGATTGGTGAACATGGTTAATAGTCGTTCTGAAAGCTACAAGGCCGCCGGCGTAGACGTAACTGCCGGTTATGAGGCTGTCAAAAAGATGAAGCCGTTTGTCGAAAGCACCTATATTCCGGGTGTACTCGGTTCGATTGGCGGATTCGGCGGCATGTTTGAGCCGAACATCAAGGACATGAAGCGTCCGATTCTGGTTTCCGGCACCGACGGCGTCGGCACCAAGCTGAAGCTGGCGTTTCTGATGGACAAGCACGACACGGTCGGCATCGACTGTGTCGCAATGTGTGTCAATGACATTGCGTGCTGCGGTGCGCAGCCGCTGTTCTTCCTGGATTACCTTGCGGTTGGCAAGAACTATCCGGAGCGCATTGCGGAGCTGGTCAAGGGCGTAGCAGAGGGTTGCCGTCAGGCGGGCTGCGCGCTGGTTGGCGGTGAGACCGCTGAAATGCCGGGCTTCTATCCGGTGGACGAGTACGATCTGGCCGGTTTCTCGGTCGGCATGGTAGACCACGACAAGATGATCGACGGCACCAAGATCGTTCCGGGCGACATCCTGATCGGCATTGCCTCCTCCGGTGTACATTCCAACGGTTATTCGCTGGTGCGCAAGACGTTGGGCATCAACGAGAAGTCGGTACGCCGCTACATCTCGGAATTCGGCAAGACGCTGGGTGAGGAGCTGCTGACCCCGACCAAGATCTACGTCAAGGTCATCCAGGACATGATTGCGTCCTGCAACATCAAGGGCATGAGTCACATCACCGGCGGCGGATTTTATGAGAACATTCCGCGCATGCTGCCGGACGACATCACGGCTGTTGTGGAGAAGGACGCTCTGCCGGTACCGGAAGTCTTCAAGCTGATCCAGAAGACCGGCGATATTCCGGAGCGCGACATGTACAACACGTTTAACATGGGCGCAGGTCTGGTTGTCGCAGTGGACAAGGACGATGCAGAGAAGGCTCTGGAAGTGATCTCCGCAGCAGGAGAGAACGGATACATCATCGGCGAGTGCAAGCGCGGCGAAAAGGGTGTCGAGGTATGGTAAACATCGCAGTGCTGGTTTCCGGCGGCGGTACGAACTTACAGGCCATTCTGGACGCGCAGGCGCGCGGTGACATCCCCAACGGCAGAGTGTGCGCGGTTGTGTCCTCCAAGGACGGTGCATATGCGCTGGAGCGCGCGAAAAACGCGGGCGTTCCGGGCTATGTCATGCGCCGGAAGGACTACGCGGATACTGCGGCGTATTCGGATGCGCTGGCAGCGTTTTTGCAGGAGCAGAAGGTAGAACTGGTTGTACTGGCGGGATTTATGACCGTGCTGTCCGAACGGTTCTGTGAGATCTTTGAAAACCGCGTCATTAACGTGCATCCGGCGCTGATCCCGTCGTTCTGCGGGGACGGATTTTACGGACTGCATGTCCACGAGGCGGCGCTGGCCAAGGGTGTGAAGGTCAGCGGTGCGACGGTGCACTTTGTCAATGCGGTCACAGACGGCGGCCCGATTATCGCACAGAAGGCGGTTGCGGTTCAGGAGGGCGACACGCCGGAGACCCTGCAAAAGCGCATCATGGAGCAGGCGGAGTGGAAGCTGCTGCCCAAAGCGGTAGCGGATTTCTGCGACGGAAAGCTGCGCGTGGTGGACGGCATTGTACATATTTCGGAGTAAAGAACAAGAGGTACAGACTATGGAACGTTTTGATATTGCAGAGCTGCTGCGCGGCAACAGCTATCCGGGCCGCGGCATTGTGGTCGGACGCAGTGCGGACGACAAGCACGCGGTAATCGCGTATTTCATCATGGGCCGCAGCGAGAACAGCCGCAACCGCATTTTTGCGGAGACCGAGGACGGCATCCGCACCGAGGCGTTTGATCCGTCCAAGATGGTGGATCCGTCTCTGATTATCTATCATCCGGTGCGTGTGTACAACGGTGCAACCATTGTCACCAATGGCGATCAGACGGACACCGTGCGCGACGGTCTGGCGGCAGGCAAGAGCTACATGGAAGCGCTGCGCACCCGTCAGTTTGAGCCGGACGGCCCGAACTACACCCCGCGTATCTCGGCGATTGTCGAACCGGACGGTGCGTATGAGATTTCGATCCTGAAGAGCTTTGACGGCGACCCGGCGTGCAACAAGCGCTTTTTCTTTGAATACGACGCACCGCGCGCGGGCATCGGCCACTTTATCCATACCTACAAGACGGATGGAAATCCGCTGCCGTCGTTCGAGGGCGAGCCGGAGACCGTCTGCATTGAGGGAACGCTGGAGCAGTTCACCGAGACCATCTGGAACAGCCTGAACGAGGACAACAAGGTTTCGCTGTACACCAGCTTTATTGATCTGGAGACCGGCAAGGCCGAGACCATCATCCGCAACAAGCACGCAGAGTAAGGAGTCATTTTCATGAAAGAACTGGAACTGAAATACGGCTGCAACCCGAATCAGAAGCCGTCCCGCATTTTTATGAAGGAGGGCGAGCTGCCGATCGAGGTGCTCAACGGCAAGCCGGGTTATATCAATTTCTGTGACGCATTCAACAGCTGGCAGCTGGTCAAGGAGCTGAAGGAGGCCACCGGATACCCGTCTGCGGCATCGTTCAAGCATGTTTCTCCGGCCGGTGCAGCCATCGGTCTGCCGCTGTCTGACGTCGAGAAGAAGATTTATTTTGTTGAGCAGGACGATCTGTCTCCGATTGCCTGTGCGTACATCCGCGCGCGCGGCGCAGACCGCCTGTGCTCCTACGGTGACTGGGCGGCGCTGTCCGACACCTGTGACGCGGCAACCGCAACCTATCTGAAGGCCGAGGTATCCGACGGCATCATTGCCCCGGACTACACCGAGGAGGCTCTGGAAATCCTCAAGACCAAGCGCCGCGGCACGTTCAATGTCGTCAAGATCGACCCGAACTACGAGCCGGCAGACATCGAGTACCGCGATATTTTCGGCATCACCTTCCAGCAGGGCCACAACAACTTCAAGATCAGCGCAGAGCTGCTGCAGAACGTGGTAACCGACAACAAGGAGCTGCCGGAGCAGGCCAAGCTGGACATGATCGTATCCCTGATCACGCTGAAGTACACCCAGTCCAACTCGGTTTGCTATGTCAAGAACGGTCAGGCCATCGGCGTCGGTGCGGGACAGCAGAGCCGCATCCACTGCACCCGTCTGGCGGGCAACAAGGCGGACAACTGGATCCTGCGCCAGCATCCGAAGGTTGTCGGACTGCCGTTTGTGGATGGCATTCGCCGTCCGGACCGCGACAACGCGATTGACGTCTACATCTCGGACGAGTACGAGGATGTACTGGCAGAGGGCGAGTGGCAGCGCGTGTTTACGACCCGTCCGGAGCCGCTGACCCGCGAGGAGAAGAAGGCCTGGATTGCACAGCAGTCCGGCGTGACGGTCGGTTCGGATGCGTTCTTCCCGTTTGGCGACAACGTAGAGCGCGCGAGAAAGTCCGGCGTACAGTATATTGCGCAGCCGGGCGGCTCGATCCGTGACGACAATGTCATTGAGACCTGCAACAAGTACGGAATTGCGATGGCATTCACCGGAATGCGTCTGTTCCATCATTAATACAAGATAAAAACAGTCTGCCAAGTCAGGTGCGCTTTGCCGTGCCTGACTTTTGGCGGATTTAGAGACAGGAGGAAATCCGATGAAAGTATTGGTTATCGGCGGCGGCGGACGTGAGCACGCCGTCTGCATGGCTCTGAACAAGAGCCCGAAGGTAGATAAGCTGTGGTGCGCGCCGGGCAACGGCGGCATCGCACAGATCGCGGAGTGCGTGGACATCAAGGCGACGGACATTGACGGTGTGGTTGCATTCTCCAAGGCAAACAACCCAGATCTGGTTGTCGTCACCCCGGACGACCCGCTGGCGCTGGGCATGGTAGATGCGCTGGAGGAAGCGGGATTCCGTGCGTTTGGTCCGCACAAGAATGCGGCGGTCATCGAAGGATCCAAGTCGTTTGCCAAGGAATTGATGCAGACCTATATGATCCCGACGGCGGATTACGCGGTATTTGACCGCAGCGAGGAAGCCATCGACTACATCAAGAAGATGGGTGCTCCGATTGTTGTCAAGGCAGACGGACTGGCGCTGGGCAAAGGAGTCACGGTTGCCATGACGGAGGAAGAGGCCATCGAGGCTGTACGCGATGCCATTGACGGAGGCCGTTTTGGCGGTGCTGGTGCGCGCGTCGTCATTGAGGAGTTCCTGACCGGCCCGGAGGTATCCGTTTTGGCGTTCGTGGACGGCGAGCATCTTTCGACCATGCCGTCTGCGCAGGACCACAAGCGTGCGTATGACGACGACCGCGGCCCGAATACCGGCGGTATGGGTGCGTTCTCTCCGTCCCGCTTCTACACCGATGACATTGCCGCACAGTGCATGGAGACCATCTTCAAGCCGACGGTTGCAGCGATGGCACAGGAAGGCCGCCCGTTCCGCGGCGTACTGTACTTCGGTCTGATGCTGACCCCGCGCGGCCCGAAGGTCATCGAGTACAATGCCCGCTTTGGCGATCCGGAGACGCAGGCGGTTCTGTGCCGTCTGGACAGCGATCTGTTTGACATCATGAATGCGGTCATTGACGGCAAGCTGGACGAGATGGAGATCAAATGGGCAGACAACGCTGCCTGCTGTGTTGTTATGGCGTCCGGCGGCTATCCGATGGCGTATGAGAAGGGCAAGGAGATCACCGGTCTGGACGATGTGACCGAGTCGGTTGTATTCCATGCAGGCACCGCGCGCAAGGACGGCAAGATTGTTACCAGCGGCGGCCGTGTGCTGGGCGTAACCGCGACTGCGCCGACGCTGGACGAGGCGATTGCCAAGTCGTATGCGGATGTGGAGAAAATCCACTTTGACCAGGCGCATTTCCGCCATGATATTGGCATCAAAAAGGGCTGATAAGGGGGAGAATGACCATGGAAAACAACGCTGAAAAGATCGAACAGACCAAAAAGCTGATTCTGTCCAGTATGGCCAACGTACTCAAGGAAAACGGCTTTCCGACCGAATTCTTTGAGGGACAGGATGGCAACCCGCCGCTGACCCGCGCAGAAATGCGCAACCAGGGCAAGGTCAAGCAGGACGTTGTGATGGAGATGTGCTTTGTGCCGATGTCCATGCCGCGTCCGAACACGGTTCTGTTCCAGCTGTATGCCACCCTGCTGGTGGGTATGCCGGAGTACAATTTCCCGGAACTGAAGCGTGCGATTTTCTATTGCAACGACTTCTGCCCGGTCGGCCAGTTTGGCATCTTTGAGCAGGCCGGTCAGGTGTTTATGCGCCACAATGTCGTGCTGGATCTGGAAGACAGTCTGGAAGAGATCGTCACAGAGATCTGCGATTATTATTCGCTGATGCTGGCCAGCATTGGACGGTTCATTGATGCGCTGGCGCAGATCGCCAGCGGCGCGACCAACATTGAATTGGCGCGGGATATGGAACTGCTGCCGTAAGAAAACAAACAAAAATGCCTCTCTGTCACAGGTTGCTGCCGTGATAGGGAGGCGTTTTCTCTTTGTGAACAGGAAATCAGGAACCTGGAATGATTTCCGTATATCCGATAATGACGCCTTCCAGACCGTCGTTGGTCTGTTCCAGTTCCTGCACTTCCGCGAACTCACGTCCGTCATCGGTGTGATAGTTGGGGCGGTCGTCGCAGAAAATGCGGCAGCCGGTTTCGAGTGTCAGATAGTCGGGATGATCGCCGTCAAAGGTGGCGGTCAGAATGGGTGCACCGTCCAGCGGACGGGGGCCAGTGCGTTCATCGGCGATGATACGATATGTTTTTGGTTTCATAAGAGCTCCTTTTTAGATGGAATGGATAAAAAAACGGTTATCCACAGGGGTGGGAAAAATTGCAGTAGACAAGTAAGAAAAAGGCTGTAATATCAAGGCTATTATATATGAAAAGGAGTGCAAACAATGGTAGACGTGATAAGAAAAAACTGTATTGCAGGAGAAAAGGCGGTCTTTGAGATGACAGCGCCGTCCATCGCATTCTTGGTAAAGAATTTTACCAATGCATCGCTGTTGGCCTGTATCGGAGAATGGGATGAAGATCAGACGATCATGGTGGCGGCTGGGACGGCGGAGTCCATCTGTACCAATCCGGATCCTGAGCGGTGCATGACGCGTGCGACGGCGCAGAAGGTGATAATCCAACCGACGGAGACGGGAACGGTGGAGGTGATTCGCAATGACTGAGCGGCGCAGAATCTATCCCATGTTGGGAGGAGGTACGGGCGCAGGCGGCAATGTACAGACCGATCTGTCCACCAAGAAAGCAGTGTTTATCGGCGACAGCATGTCGCAGGGATACGGAAACAATGGGTATTCCTTTGTTGACATCTTTGCAGAACATGGCGATTTCCAGTCGATAAAAAAATATGCAGTGGGCGGTGCAACGCTGGAGGATTATTCCAGTGTCAGTGAGGCAAGCGGGTACGACTGCTACCATCAGATTGTGAACCATTCCGCAGATATTGCAGAGGCAGACCTTCTATTTTTGCAGTTTTGTCACAATGATATCCAATCTGTGGTCAAAGGGACGCTTGCGATGGGAGTTGCATCGGACGCCGCTTCGGTACAGACGGTATGCGGTGCGTTGCAAAAATGCATAGAAAAGGTGTATGAGATCAATCCGGAGATCCGGATTATTTATCTGAACCATACCAACTCGGTTGCATATATGCGAGAGCTTGCCACAGCCTATTATACAGCATATGGTACGGTAAGTGAAGGCGCAGTGGGACAGATGGTCTTACAGCATATTTTTTGGCAGACGCAGGCGATGCAGAAGCTGGAAGATCATAACATTCAAGTCATCAATGTATTGGACGATACCGGAGTAGGTGATCTTACGATGTCGAATTTTTTGACAAGTGATGGTTTCCACTGCACAACTCCAATGCATCAAATGATATATGAATGTATAAAAGCCCGTATTTTTACGGCATCTCCGCCTGTGGCGGGGGATGACATGACAGGCTTTGTGACAAATGTTGGTTCGGACAACGCTGTTGTCAGCAGTGACACCTATGTGTTGTACGGACTGACGCTATGCGGCCTTGCGCCGCAGGTTCGGTATAATCCGGAGAGCAATGTTTACCTTATGATCACGATGAATATCATCAATGAGGCAGTCAGTCCAACTGCCGTTGTCGGATATGGTATCATTTCGAAAAACGCAGTGTTTTATGGTCTGGAATTCAATGTTTTGGTCGGAGGATCCACAGCGACGGTCAACCAGACCGCGCTTTGATGTGGGGGAAGAGGCAATGGTTCCGTGGGATCAGGGGAAGATTGCGTCCGCACAAAATGATCGATAGGAAAAAGAAAAGCACTCGAAACAATGTTTCGAGTGCTTTTTGATGGTTGCCGAAGAAGGATTCGAACCCTCACAAACAGAGTCAGAGTCTGTCGTGCTACCCTTACACAATTCGGCAAGATCTTTCGTTTGACAACGAATAATATTATACTCGTTTTTTTCGAAATGTCAATAGGATACTTTCAAAAAAATTGAGGAAAATATTTCTCGCAAGGATTGGGATGTATGGGAAAAAACCGTCTGAAAAAACGAGGAAAAACAGCGGAATTTTTGATAATATCAGTGATAGCAATTAAATCGGACAAGGGGTATACTATAAAGTGATTAAGAATTGAATTATCTTCATTTGGAGGAACCTTATGATCAGAGAAGATTTACGAAATATTGCCATCATCGCCCACGTTGACCACGGCAAGACGACGCTGGTTGACCAGATGCTCAAGCAGGGTGGTGCATTCCGCAGCAATCAGGTCGTGGAGGAGCGTGTCATGGACAGCAACGATCTGGAGCGTGAGCGCGGCATTACGATTTTGGCAAAAAATACATCCGTGCATTACAAGGGAACCAAGATCAACATTGTCGATACCCCGGGCCATGCGGATTTCTCCGGCGAGGTAGAGCGTATTCTCAAGATGGTGGACGGCGTTATCCTGCTGGTAGATGCCTTTGAAGGCCCGATGCCGCAGACCCGTTTTGTACTGCAAAAAGCGCTGGAATTTGGCCATAAGATCATTATCGTCGTCAATAAGATTGACCGTCCGGATGCCCGTCTGGGTGATGTCGGCGATGAGGTGCTGGAGCTGCTGCTGACGCTGGATGCGACGGACGAGCAGCTGGACAGCCCGATTCTGTACTGCTCCGGCCGTGACGGCACCGCGTCTACGTCGCCGAATCAGCTGGGAACCGACCTGACACCGCTGTTTGAGACCATTTTGTCCCACATTCCGGCGCCGCATGTCAATCCGGACGGCGAGCTGCAGATGCTGGTTTCGTCGATTGACTACAACGACTATGTCGGACGCATTGCGGTCGGACGTGTTGAGCGCGGACGTATGCACGTTGGACAGGAACTGATGGTCTGCAATTACAACAAACACAGCCAGCCGTACAAGGCCAAGGCCGTTTCCATGTACACGATTGACAGCCTGGGTCATACGCCGATTGAGGAGATTGCAGCGGGCGATATTGTATGCGTTTCCGGCATTGAGAATGTCACCATCGGTGATACGCTGTGCTCTCCGGCACAGGTCGAGCCGCTGCCGTTTGTCAAGATTTCCGAGCCGACGGTCGAAATGTATTTCTCGGTCAACGACTCACCGTTTGCCGGACGGGAAGGCAAGTTTGTCACGTCCCGCCAGCTTCGTGAGCGTCTGCACCGCGAGCTGCTCAAGGATGTTTCGCTGCGCGTACAGGAGACGGAGAGCACAGACACCTTCCGTGTGGCCGGACGCGGTGAGATGCATCTGTCCATTCTGATTGAGACGCTGCGCCGCGAGGGATATGAGTTCCAGGTTGGCGCACCGCGCGCGCTGTTCAAGCAGATTGACGGCAAGACGTACGAGCCGATTGAGCGCATGGTCGCGGATGTTCCGGCGGAATGCCTTGGCTCGGTCATGGAGAAGATGGGCTCCCGCAAGGGCGAACTGCAGCACATGGCACCGCAGGGCGACCGCATGCGTGTGGAATTTTTGATCCCGGCGCGCGGCCTGTTTGGCTACAAGACGGAGTTCTTGACCGACACCCGCGGTGAGGGCGTCATGAGTTCTGTTTTCTACGATTATATGCCGTACCGCGGCGAGATCAGCAAGCGAATGACCGGTTCGCTGATTGCGTTTGAGACCGGCACAGCGGTGGCCTACGGTCTGTTTAACGCACAGGAGCGCGGCACGCTGTTTATCGGCGCGGGTACAGAGGTCTATGAGGGCATGATCGTCGGTGTTTCTCCGAAGAATGAGGACATGGCAGTCAATGTCTGCAAGAAAAAGCAGCTGACCAACATGCGTGCGTCCGGTTCGGACGACGCGCTTCGCCTGATTCCGCCGCGCATCATGTCCATTGAGGAAGCGATGGAGTTTATCGGCGAGGACGAGCTGATTGAGATCACACCGAAGAGCATTCGTATGCGCAAGAGCATCCTGTCCAACACGGAGCGAATGAAAAAGGTCAAGGCACATAAGTAAATTTTTTGACGGAGGAGCTATTTGAGATGAAAAAAGTCATTTCCACATCCAACGCCCCGGCCGCGATCGGTCCCTATTCGCAGGCCATTGAAACCGAACAGTATCTGTTTACCTCTGGCCAGATTCCGATTGACCCGGCGACCGGTGAGATTACGGCGGATACCATCGAGGGTCAGGCCGAGCAAGTCATGAAGAACATTGCGGCTATTTTGGAGGAAGCCGGTCTGGATTTCTCCCATGTCGTAAAAACGACTTGTTTCCTGGCAGATCTGGGAGATTTTGCAGCGTTTAACGCGGTGTACGGCAAATATTTTCCGGATGCCGCTCCGGCGCGCTCCTGCTTTGCTGTCGCAGGACTGCCCAAGGGCGCAAAGCTTGAGGTTGAGACCATTTGCGTAAAGTAAGTTGAGAAGACACAGAGAGTTATAAGATGAAAAAAAGTCCCTTTCTCTGCGCGGAGCCGTCGAACCGGCGGCCTCTGTGCGGAAAGGGGCTTTTGTCGTGGTTTAGTTCAAGGACAGATAGGATTTCACCAATTCCAGAGCACGCTGAATCTGCGGCATGTTGGGCTGCGGCAGAAGCGGGGTGCTGGAAGTAGGGGCGGAATAATGGGATAGCAGATCCTCCACGACGAGGATGCGATGGTCGACGCTTTGGTTGATGTACAATACCAGGATTTGCAGCAAGAGATGCGGTGGGATCATGAAGGATGGGTGAAAGATGGTTCGCAGTGTGTTCTGCTCCTCCGCAGAGAACGGGGCGAGAAGAGCAGAGTCATCTGGTTTGGATTTCTCTGTGTGGTCTGGAAGCTCCAGGAGATCGTCCGAGGAAACGTGGAGGAGGGAGGATAACTTCCTCAGCTTCTGAATGCTGGGCTCACGAATCCCCTTTTCATACATACTATAGGTCGACTCACTGACGCCGATGGCGGATGCCACTTCTTTTTGTTTCATTTTGCGTTGTTGGCGGATTTCGCGAAGTATTACATGAAAAGCCAAGTACGTCCCCTCCTTTACTGTAGTTCTCGTCAATGTCGTGCAAAATAACCAATCTTCCCTAAATATAGTATAGCCCAAGTAGTGAAAAAAACAATTAATTTATTCACAATCTGTAAATTTTGTTTGACATAACTTTACGTATATAGTATTATAGATATATAAAGTATTGGGAACAAAAGATGGACGGCCGGTAAGGGGAAAGCCGGACGGACATTGAATGAACAGCAGGATAGAGCTGACGGACATTTTGCTGTGCGGCGTGGCAGTTCGCTCGCTGACGGTATTCAGACCGGCAAACAGGGAACATGCGCGCAATGTGTGACGGTACTTTATTGAGCGGCGAGGCTGTTCTGCGTGGAGGCAGAGCAGCCTTTGTCATTTGCGTTATTCTTAAATGAGGAATTCCCCAAACACTACGGTTAATACGGAAAGAAAATACCGGAGCCATCGGCTCCGGTATTTTGCTGCTTATCTCTTGTTGCTTCTTCTCCAGATGCCGACCTTTTCCGCATCGGCAATCAGCTGATCGCGGAAATCCGGGTGGGCGATGGAGATCAGCGCCTCTGCGCGCTGCCAGGTGGCCAGGCCCTTGAGGTTGACCATGCCGTACTCCGTGACAAGGTAGTGGATGCAGGAACGCGGGTCGGTTACAATCGAGCCGTTGCTCAGGGTCGGGCGGATGCGGGATGCAACCGTACCGTCCTTCTGCTGGAAGGTGGAGGACATACAGATGAAGCTCTTGCCGCCCTTGGACTGATAGGCGCCCATGACGAAGTCCAGCTGACCGCCGGTGCCGGAGATGTGCTTGGTGCCGGCAGACTCTGCGTTGACCTGGCCGAACAGATCGACGTCAATCGCGTTGTTGATGGAGATGAAGTTGTCAATCTGGGAGATGACATGCACGTCGTTGGTGTAGGCAACCGAAGCGGCCATGACGTCCGGATTGCGGTTGATGTAGTCGTACAGCTTCTGAGTACCGGCTGCAAACGCATAGACCTGACGGCCGTTGTCGATGGATTTCTGACGGCCGGTGATCTTGCCGGCCTTTGCGATGTCGACAAATGCATCGACGTACATTTCCGTATGAACCGCCAGATCCTTCAGATCGGACTTCGCGATCATGGCACCGATGGTGTTCGGCATGCCGCCGATGCCGAGCTGCAAGCAGGCGCCGTTCGGAATTTCCGGTACAACCAGGTTTGCCACGGCGATGTCAACGTCTGTCGGCGCACCGCCGCCGCCCAGCTGTGCGATCTCCGGGTTGTCGCCTTCGACAACCATGGCGACGTCCTTGATGTTGATCTCGGTGCCGGACAGGCCGTTGACCCACGGCATATTTTTGTTTACCTCTACGATGATGCATTTCGCGCGGCGCATGATCTCATCCAGATGCGAACGGTTCAGGCCGAAGTTGAAGTTGCCGAATTCGTCCATCGGGGTGGTCTGCACCATAACGACATCGACCGGGTCCAAATGCTCGGAGTAAAAGCGCGGCAGTTCGGAATAGCGCATCGGGCCGAAGTAGCCCATGCCCTTGCCGATGATTTTGCGGTCAATGCCGCTGCAGTGCCACGAATGCCAGGTGAAGTGTTCGCCCGCATCGTCTGCCTTGCAGATTTCCGGCATCCACATGGTCACGCCGCCGCGAACCTTGACGTCGTACAGTTCGTCTTTGCGTGCAGCGAGCGCCTTGTCCAATGCGATCGGATGACATCCGCACCAGGTATAATCTACCCAGTCGCCGCTCTTGACGACCTTGACGGCGTTTTCCGCCGTGGTCAGCTTACTCTGATATTGTTCCTGATAATTCATAATAAAGACCTCCGTATTGACGGACGAGCGGAGCCGGATGCCTGCCGCAGTCCGAACGATATAGAAGGAACCACGGAATGATTCCATCAGCGATTCCTTGACTTTGCAGATTTTTTAACACATTTATTGTATCAGTGTATTGGACGTTCGTCAAGCACTGCAATGGCTAACAAATGTCAGGAAGCACAGAAAAGCAAAGCTATGGAAAAGTGACAAAGTAGAGAAAGTGCGAATGGGTACGGTTGATTTTGCACAGCGATTGATGTACAATAACTTCTGCATATCGTTGCGTTTATTTATCGGTTCAACAAAAAAGACAGGGGAATAGAATGACAAAGAAAAAACAAACAGGGGGATTATTTATCCCGGCGTTAATTTGTACACTGCTGTGGGGAAGCGCCTTTCCGTCGGTCAAGACGGGATACGCTCTGTTCGGCATTGGAGAGGATGCATTCAGCAAGCTGTTTTTCGCGGGATGGCGGTTCATGTTGGCGGGCGTGCTGGTGCTGATTGCCTACCGGGTGCTGTATTCCAAGACAATTCTTCCGAAATACAATCAGGTTAAGGGCATTTTACTGCTCGGTCTGGTGCAGACTACCATGCAGTATGTGTTTTTTTACATTGGTTTATCACATACAACCGGTGTGAAAGGCTCGGTGCTGACGGCGACAACGACCTTTTTAGCGGTTATTTTCTCGCATTTTCTCTTCCCGAATGACCGGCTCAACAAATACAAAGCGTTGGGCTGCTTTATGGGATTTGAAGGTGTTGTGCTGATCAGTATGACCAGCAGTGAGATGTTTGAAAGCGGGTTTGCCCTGAACGGGGAAGGCTTTATGCTGTTCTCCGCGGCGGCTGCGGCGGCAGGCGCGGTGATCAGCAAGATTGTGGCCAAAGGAGCGGAGCCGATGATTATCACCGGATGGCAGCTGGTTGTCGGCGGCGGCATCCTACTGCTTATGGGTACGGCTGGCGGCGGACACTTTGAACAGACATCGCCGCAGGCGTTTGGGCTGCTGGGCTATCTGATTTTCCTGTCGGCTACCGCATTTACGCTGTGGACGATTCTATTGAAAAAGTTCCCGGTCGGTAAAGTGACGATTTATAATTTCCTGGTGCCCATATTCGGTTCGCTGATGTCGGGAATCGTGCTGCATGAAACGGTATTTACCAGACGCAATCTGCTGTCTCTGCTGTTTGTATGCGCCGGCATTATTCTGGCGAACTTTGTGCCGGAAAAGCAGCTGCGGGAGACGAAGAATCAGAAAAAACGGTCTGCCAATAAACGATAACAGGCGGCTGGAACATGTCAGGAGGAAAAGAGCATGACACATTGCTATAGTTGCGGTACAAAGCTGGAGCAAAAATATCTGGAGAACGAGGGAATGATCCCATATTGCCCGAAGTGCAGGGAATACCGGTTTCCGATCTTTAATGCGGCAGTCAGCATGGAGATTCTCAATCCGGCCAAAGATAAGGTCATTTTGATCCAGCAGTATGGCAAAAAGAGAAATATTCTGGTTGCCGGCTATATCAACCGCGGCGAGAGCGCAGAGGAAACCGTCGCGCGTGAGGCGAAAGAAGAGCTGGGGCTGACGGTGGGAGAGATTCGGTTTAACAAGAGCAAGTTTTTTGAGCCGAGCAATACGTTGATGCTGAACTTTTCCTGCGTGGCGGATTCGGAAGATCTGAGCGGCATGACCAAGGAAGTGGATTCCGTGGCGTGGTATTCGTTTGATGAGGCACGGGAGGCCATTTTTGATGGAAGTCTGGCGGAGGAATTTCTGTGCCACTTCCTAGACCGGTATGAGGAGAAACACGCATGAAGGTTCTGATTGTTGACGGATGTCTGCGCGGTGCGCCGCAGTCTCGGACACATATCCTGCTGTCTGCGTGGAAACAGCAGTTTGCGGAAAAGCATCCGGAGGCGGAGATGGAGACCGTTTCGCTGGCGGAGCTGGAGTTATCGCCATTGTATGGACGCGATGTGGAAGAGCGAAGCCGTGCGGTGGCGGACGGGCAGACAGAGGCTTACTCGCTGGCCAAACAGTTTGCGCGGGCGGATTACATTGTGATCGCGGTGCCGTATTGGGACTTGTCCTTTCCCGCTGCGCTCAAGATTTATCTGGAGCACATCTGCGTCTGTGGGATCACGTTCTGCTATAACGAACAGGGACAGGCAGTTGGCCTGTGCCGTGCACAGCAGCTTGTGTATTTGACCAGCTGCGGCGGGATACTGGGTGACTGCAATCTGGGATTTGATTATGTACAGGCCCTGTGCGGCCATCTGCTGGGCATTTCCCATTGCCGGTGTATTGCCGCCGAGGGGATGGATCTTTCCGAGCAGAGTGAGCGGGAAGGTCTGCGCCGGGCGCTGGAACAGATTGCGCATTGCGACTGACCGCGTTGCAGACAGCCGGGATGATGTTCCGGAGTGCCGTTGTTACCTGTACCAAAGAATTGTTAACTTAAAATTAAAAATAGGTTGACAATGGACGGAGGGCGGAGTATACTGTCTACAGTAAACGAAAACCGAGGTGCAGTATGAATAAAAACAGTATGAGTGTGCGAGAAATGGCGCTGATCGCCGTCATGGCGGCAGTGACCTGTGTGATGGGACCGTTATCCGTTCCGATCGGCCCGGTTCCGATTTCGCTGACCAATTTGGCGGTGTATTTCGCGATTTACATTTTGGGCTGGAAGCGCGGCACGGTGAGCTATGTCGTTTATCTGCTGATTGGTCTGGTCGGCGTTCCGGTGTTTTCCGGCTTCACCGGCGGCCCCGGAAAGCTGCTCGGTCCAACGGGCGGTTATCTGATCGGCTTTGTCTTTATGGCTCTGATCTGCGGACTGTTTATTGACCGGTTCCATCAGAAGATTGTACCGAGCATGGTTGGCATGATTCTGGGAACCATCGTCTGCTATATGTTTGGTACGGCATGGCTGGCGTATCAGGCGGGATATACCTTTATGCAGGCGTTGGCGGTTGGCGTCTTCCCGTTCGTTGTGGTTGACCTGATCAAGATGGCGATTGCTGCGGTTCTGGCTCCGCAGATTCGCAAGCGTCTGGCCAAAGCCAATGTCTGTGCAGAAGCATAAGAGAGACAACGAAGAAAACTCGTCGGAAGAGTCCGGCGGGTTTTTTTGCTGTGTTGAAGGTGGTTGGACAATGCATTGGCGCCGTTGCAGAGACAGCAGACGTGTCATTCGGACAGAAAGATCCTATAGCTATTGACAAATGGCTGGGAACAAAGCTATAATAAGGTAACAAAAAGATTACAAATGGATTACAAAAAGAAACAGAATAGGAGGATTTATGAAAAGGATGCAACTGTGCAGCCTGTTGCTGGCAGGGGCGTTGCTGTTTGGCGCGCTGCCTGTTGTTGATGCTGCGGCGGTGGACACCGAAGAAGAAGCGCTGAGTATTGAGGTAGTGGATGACGCAGTGGAGGAGACCGAAATCGAGGAGGTCACAGCGTCGGAGGAAGAAACGGATACAAGCGAAGCGGAGGAGGAAGCGGCAGAGAGTGCCGAGGATTGGGCGGACGAGTTGGCGGCCATTCCGGACGACGCGGAAGCACAGGATCCGGAGCGCTATCAGGCGCTGCAGCAGAGAGAGAAGAACACGACGCCGCTGGCGGAGGACGACGACGGCATCATGCTGCTGTCAACCAGCCGTTCGTATAAGAGCTTTTTGACCGGATACCGGTATACGATCACGTCCAGCAAAACCATCTATGACGGTTTGGATGTCTCAAAATGGGATGGCAACATTGATTGGAAAAAGGTCAAGAAGGCCGGCGTAGACTTTGCCATTATCCGTGTCGGATACCGCGGCTACGGCAACGGCACGTTGTACATGGATGAGTATTTTACCCAAAATATCAAAAACGCCATCGCGGCGGGAGTCGGCGTTGGCGTGTACATCTATTCGCAGGCGATCTCGGGCAAGGAAGCGCGTGAAGAGGCGAAATACTGCATCAACCGCGTCAAGGGATACCGTCTCACCCTTCCGATTGTGATGGACGTAGAGTACGCAGAGGACAGCTCAGGCTATACCGGACGGATGTACAAAGCAAATCTGAGCAAAACCAAGCTGACCAATATGTGTCTGGCGTTCGCGGATGAGTGTAAGGACGCCGGCTATGATGCGATGATTTATGCCAACAGCATGATGCTGAAAAACCATATGAATGCGTCGACGATCAGCAAACAATGCGACATCTGGATGGCCAATTTCACGACGACCACCAGCTATACCGGTCACTACGACTACTGGCAGTACTCTGAGACCGGACATGTCAGCGGCATTGACTATCCGGTGGACTGTAACTTTGGTTTTGGTATCAACCTGCCGCTGACCACCAAGGTGACGCTGAACAAGAGCACTCTGTCCATCGCGTATGGAGGCAGTGCGAAGCTGAAGGCAACCATCAAACCGTCCAATACGATCGAGAAAACGAGCTGGAGCAGCAGCCGTACCTCGGTTGCGTCGGTATCCAGCGGTACGGTGAAAACCAAAAAGGTGGGTATCACGACGATCAAGGCCAAGTCGGGCAGCAAGTCGGACAGCTGCACGGTGACGGTACGCCCGCGTCTGACCAAGATTCAGAAGGCGGAACGGGTTGGAACCAATGCGCGTCTGTCGTGGAATAAACGTGTGGAGGCGGATCATTACCGCATCTATCGCTCGACCAGCAAAAACGGTACCTTCAAGTATGTAGGTAAAACGACTTCGACGTCGTTTACGGATACCACGACCAAAAAGGGAACGACGTATTATTATCGTGTCCGGGCGGTCGGTGTACAGGGAAGCACGCTGATTTACAGCAAGAATGCAACACCGGTTCGGCTGCGCATCCCCAAGAGTGCATAAACCAACAACCCCCATGCCGGAGTTCAGCGGCATGGGGATTTGCTGTTTCAGTCGGACCGGCAGAAGTCTGTGCCGATCCGGCGGGTGGTGCAGCAGTCCGGAGAGTACTGCCAGCGGTCCATGTGGTCGCCAGTGATGAAGTACTCCATTGGCGGCGCGGGGAGATCCCCCAGCAGATCAATCAGGTTCAGCTTGATTTTCATGCGTTCGGGCAGGATGGATTTGATGTAGCAGGAGACCGTCTGCCCGCTGCTGACCGGAAAACGCCGCTCCGCGAGACCGGACAGGTTGGCGGTCAGCTCGACGAAGACGCCGTAGTCCTCAGCGCTGCGGACGATGCCGCAGACCGTTTCGCCGACTGCGAACTGTGCCGCGTTCTGTTCCCATGTCCCCAGCAGTTCCCTGTGGGTCAGGGTAATGCGCTGCAGATTGTGGTCGACCGACAGTACGGCGGCGCGGATCAGCTGCCCGGGCGAGAACCGCTCGGATGGATGGGCGATTCGGCTGATCGAGATGTTCTCGATGCCGATGAACGAGACGACGCCGCAGCCAACGTCCACAAACGCGCCAAATGGCTCCATGTGCGTGATTTTTGCAGGGATGATATCCCCGGGGCGCAGGGAGGACAAAAGGCAATCCAGTGCTTCCTGCTGGGCTGCACGGCGGGACAGCACCGCGTGGTCGCCCTGGATGGACAGCACGCGGAAGCAGACCGGTTTGCCGACGCGGGACAAGATCGCGATTTCCCGGGTTTTGCCGGTGTCGATACCCAGTGCGCATTCTTCGCGCGGTATCAGGCCGGTCATGCCGCCCAGATCCACATGAAGATTGTGATCGGCATCGCACCGCACAGCAGTGGCCTCTAAAATGCTGCCGTCCACAGCGGCAGCCGCAAGCCCGTCTCGGGTGATGGTTGTATGGATAATGCCTTCCGGCGGATAGGTTTGGTTCAGCAGCATACCGATATTTCCCTCCATTTGTTGGGGGAACCTCCGAAGAAATCGCCGTCAGTGTCTTGCGAGGTGTGTCGTCTGTACGTTGTCCTGCTTGCCTGCACAATCCAATCGTATAAGCAATCGTACCGCGTCAGACCATCCCGTTTTGCAGCAAATCGCTCTCGTCGGTTTCACTCGTGTTTCCCCGTTGTTTCTTCTTTCGCCTGCCTTGCTTCCATAAAATTCTGTTTCATGGTATGCGCGAAAGGGAGAAATCTTTCCACGAATGAGACTTTTTTTCAAAAAGTCTTTGCGGAATCGTGGGGCTGTGATACACTAAAAGAAACGATCAAAGACGAGGAGGAAATCAGTATGGACATCCGGTTGGGCGACGTGCTGACGATGAAAAAAGCGCATCCGTGCGGGAGCAAGGAATGGAAGGTACTGCGTGTCGGCATGGATTTCCGTCTGCATTGCATGGGCTGTGGACATGAGATTATGATCCCGCGTTCCAAAGCGGAGAAGAATATTAAGGGAGTACGCCGCGAATCAGAGGAAACTACATAAGCAGGAGGCGGTTGTATGTGGATCAATGGGAAGCAGATGCACATTCAGTGCACGGAGCAGGACATCGGAAAGTATGTGATTTTGCCGGGAGATCCGGGGCGTTGTGAGCGCATTGCGGAGTTGTTCGACGAGGCGCAGTTTGTGTCGTCCAATCGGGAGTTTACGGTGTGGACAGGGATGCTGGACGGAGAGCGGGTCAGTGTCTGTTCGACCGGAATCGGAGGACCTTCGGCGGCGATTGCGCTGGAGGAACTGGTGGAGTGCGGCGCGCACACATTCCTTCGTGTCGGTACCTGCGGCGGTGTGGCGCCGGAAGCGGTCGGAGGCGATCTGGTGGTCGCCACGGCGGCGGTGCGGCAGGAAGGGACGTCGCGGGAATATATGCCGCTGGATTATCCGGCAGCGGCCAACTACGCGGTTGTGCGTGCGCTGGAGGAGGAAGCGCGTGCGCTGGGATACCCGGTGCATGTCGGCGTGGTGCAGTCCAAGGACAGCTTTTACGGAGAGATCCGTCCGGAACGGATGCCGGTGGCGGACAGTCTGCAATCCCATTGGAAAGCGCTGGTTGCAGCAGGGGTACTCGCCAGTGAGATGGAATCCGCGGCATTGTTTGTGGCAGGCGCGTGCCTGCATGTCCGCTGCGGAGCGGTGCTCAATGTGCTGTGGAACGACGAGAGCGAAGCTCCGGCGGTGGGAAAAGATGCGGCCATGCGCGGTGTGGTGACAGCGGTAGGCGCACTGCGGCGTCTGATTGCGCAGGATCGCGAGCAGAATACAAAATAAGACAATGACGTGCAGGCGGATCGCATTCAGCACAGACAAAAAGGGTATCCCTGTTTGGGATACCCTTCGTTTTGCTTTTTATTTGCTTCCGATCGCGGCACTGCCGGAGCCTTCGGCGTTGGACGCCTTGGTTTCTTTGTCAAAGACGTTCTGATACTGGACGATCTTGTAATCGGACAGGTCTGCGACCTCCAACGGAATCTGCACGCCATTTTTGTCGATGCAGCCGACGCAGGAGATGACCGGATATTCGTCCATCAGGCTGTAGACATACTCCTGATAGTCGCTCATTTCCAGGTTGGCGACATCCAGCGTCAGCGGGCCAAGATAGTTGGCGCTGATGCGTCCGGCGTCGTAGCCGTCGATGTCGTAGTTGGCCCAGATAAAGAACGGGACGGTATGTTCGTCCATGGTCAGCTCAGCCGAGCTTTTGCCCGAGCCGGAATTCAGATAGCTGTAGAATGCGTTTTCGATGTACGGCTGGTGGTCGCCGAACAGGACAATGATGGTTGGCTCGTCTACCTTGCTGAAATATTTGATCAGCTTTTTGATGGATTTGTCCGAACGCTGAATCAAGGACAGGTACTGTTTGGTCAGCGGGAAACGGTTTTCCGCTTCAAACTCCACGGTTTCCGGGAAGTTGTCATACTGGGTATCGTAGCTGCAATGATTCTGCATCGTGACGTTGAAGCAGAACAGCGGGGTACCCTCGTCCTTGTTCTCATACTGCTCAATGACCTTTTCAAACGAGCTCTTGTCGCTGATGTAGCGGCGAAGAATTTCCGCATCGTCGCCAAAGTCCTCTACATCCAGGAAGCGGTCAAAGCCAAACAGGGGGTAGGCGCGGCTGCGTCCCCAGCCGGAACCGTAATAGGGGTGGATGCCGACGGTTTCATAGCCCTGCGCGGACAGAACCGAAGCCATGGATTCGGTTTCGCTGTGCACATACTGCAGCATCGGATAGCTGCCGCTCTGGAAGAACGCGTAGGAATTGGATGTCAGAAACTCATACTCGGAGTTGCAGGTTCCGCCGCCCCACGCGGGAACAACCAGCTGGCCGGTGATGGCATTGTCGTCATCCTGCAGAGAATGCACGAACGGCATGACGTCGTCGGTATTGGTCAGGCCCAGATCGCCGAGAATGGAGAGATCAGCGAAGGTTTCGTCCATGATCGCGATAATGTTGGGGTTTTGTTCGTTCACGCCGTCGGTCTGGTAGGTACCCTCCGCCTGGTCCAGAATATCGCTGGCAGATTCCGCAGAGTAACCGGTTGGTTTGGGGTTGTACATCGTGCCGACGTTCATGACAAAGTTCAGAAACATGCCGTTTTTACGGTTTGCCGTGACCTGACGCCAGGTGCTGACGTAGAAGTTACCCTGTCCAAACACCGCAATCAGGCTGAACGAAATCAGCAGAACGAGCGAGGCCACGAGGCCTTCGATGCAGTCGCGAAGGGACTGCTTGGAGAATTTTCCTGCTTTTTTCAGGAAATGCAGGAGAATAAACCAGAGGATGACGCCGATGATGCAGGCGATTACCTGCGGCGGCGGCGTGAAGTCAAAGCCTTCCAATACGTTCATCGCCGTACCGGCAGCCATCAGATCCCATGGCGAGATCGGTGCGTTTCGGATTGCGATGGAATAGTATGTCGCGAGACCGCAGATCAGGAAAAAGATCGTCCCGAGCCGAAGGGCAAAGACAGGACGGCGGGTGATGGCCCGCAGAAGGATGTATACACCGTAGTATCCCATTAGATTGACCCAAAAGGCCAGTGTAACCGGCTGCATGCAGTAGCTTTCGTCACCGTATTCCAGAATTTCGACCATCCAGAACACCAGCAATGGGGTCAGATAAAAGAAAATGAGTCCGCTGTACGAAGAGAAAAAAGTCTTCAGCGGTTTCATGTATTTTTGCATTAAAGTGCCTCCAAAAACACACAAAGCGGAGAAGGCGCGCAGGAATATCCCCCTCCAGACGCGCCCTCATCTACTTGGTGTCAGTCAAAGGAAGTGAGCGTGATAATTCACTTCCGTACAATTACTTCTTCAGGAGCTTCTTGATGCGCTCAACAGCCTCGATGGTCTGCTCACGGTCACCAAAGGCAGTCAGACGGAAGAAATTCTTGCCGTTTTCGCCGAAGCCGGCGCCCGGAGTGCCGACAACATTGGCGTTCTCCAGCAGATAGTCAAAGAATTCCCAGGATTCCATGCCGTTCGGGCACTTCAGCCACAGATACGGCGAGTTCTTTCCGCCGGTGTACCAGATGCCCAGTTCGTCCAGAGCCTCTGCCAGAATGCGGGCATTCTCCTGATAGTAGCCCAGATTCTCGCGGATCTGCTTCATACCCTCTTCGGTAAACACGGCTGCCGCGCCGCGCTGTACGATGTACGGAACGCCGTTGAACTTGGTGGTCTGGCGGCGCAGCCACATCTTGTTCAGCTTGACGCCGTCGAATTCCAGATCCATCGGAACGACGGTGTAGCCGCAACGGGTGCCGGTAAAGCCGGCCGTCTTGGAGAACGAGCAGAACTCGATGGCGCACTTCTTGGCGCCTTCGATCTCGTAGATGCTGCGCGGGAGGTCGTCGGTGGAGACAAAGCACTCGTAAGCCGCGTCAAACAGCAGGACAGCGTTCTTGGACAGTGCGTAGTCCACCCATGCCTTCAGGCCTGCACGGTCGTACACGGCGCCGGTCGGATTGTTCGGGGAGCACAGATAGATGATGTCTGCGTCAACCGACGGATCCGGCAGCGGAAGGAAGCCGTTTTCCTCGTTGGCGTTCATATACTGGATGGTACGGCCTGCCATGGTGTTGGTGTCCACATAAACCGGATAAACCGGATCCGGAACCAGAACGACGTTGTCAGCGGAGAACAGGTCCAGAATGTTGCCGACGTCAGACTTGGCGCCGTCGGAGATGAAGATTTCATCCGTATCCAGCTGAGTGCCGTGGGAGGCATAGTAGGACTGGATGGATTCTTTCAGGAATTCATAGCCCTGCTCCGGGCCATAGCCGTGGAAGCCTTCCTTCGTGCCCATCTCGTCGACAGCCTTGTGCATGGCGTCGATGACAGCCGGTGCGAGCGGAAGGGTAACGTCGCCGATGCTCAGACGGATGACCTTCTTATCCGGATGTGCTTCCTGGAATTCTCTCTGCTTACGGGCAACGGTGGAGAACAGATAGCTGTCCGCCACGTTCTGATAATTGGTGTTGATCTTCATGATACTTATTTACTCCTTTTCATAGCTGCGGCGACAAAGGCCTTAAACAGCGGATGTGCACGGTTCGGACGGGACTTGAATTCCGGATGGAATTGGACACCGACGAAGAACGGATGATCCGAGACCTCGATGGTCTCAACCAGCTCGCCGGACGGAGAAGTACCCGAGATAATCATGCCATGGGATTCAAAGTCCTCGCGGAATTGGTTGTTGAATTCATAGCGGTGGCGGTGGCGCTCGGAGATGTCATCCACGCCGTAGGCGTACGCCATCTGCGTGTCCGGACGGATGCGGCAGGGATAAGCGCCCAGACGCATGGTGCCGCCCTTTTTGGAGATGCCCTGCTGGCTCTCCATCAGGTCAATGACGCAGTGCTGGCTGTCCGGATCAAACTCGCGGGAGTTGGCGTCCTGGAAGCCGAGCACCGAGCGGGCAAACGAAATAGCGGCGATCTGCATACCCAGGCAGATGCCGAAATAGGGAATCTTGCGGGCGCGGCAGTAATCTGCGGCGCAGATCATGCCCTCGATACCGCGCGAACCAAATCCGCCCGGCAGGATGATGCCGTCGGCGGAGGCCAACAGCTTGTCTACAGTGGAATCGTTGATTTCTTCCGAATCCACCCAGTCGATGTCAACATTGACGCCGTTTTCAAAGCCGGCATGCTGCAGCGCTTCCGCAACCGACAGGTAGGCATCGTGCAGCTTGACATACTTGCCGACCAGCGCGATTTTGACCGAGCCGTGGCGGTTGGAGATGCGATCCAGCATCTCGTACCACTCGCGCATGTCGCCCTTGCCGCAGCCGAGCGCCAGCTCGCGGCAGACGATTTCGGACAGATGGCTTTCCTCCAGCATCAGCGGTGCCTGATACAGAACCGGCATGGTGCGGTTTTCGATGACGCAGTCCGGTGCAACGTTGCAGAACAGGCTGATCTTGTGCCGGATGTCGTCGTCCAGAGGACGGTCCACACGGCAGACGATGATGTCCGGCTGAATGCCCAGACCGCGCAGTTCCTTGACCGAATGCTGTGTCGGTTTGGATTTCGGCTCGTCCGAGCCGGAGATATACGGAACCAGCGTGACGTGGATGAAGAGGCAGTTGCGGCGGCCAACTTCGGTGGCTACCTGACGGATGGCCTCCAAAAACGGCTGCGACTCAATGTCGCCGGTGGTGCCGCCGATCTCTGTAATAACTACATCGGCGCTGGTCTTTTTGCCGACCGAATAGATAAAGGATTTGATCTCGTTGGTGATATGCGGGATGACCTGAACGGTTTCGCCCAGATATTCGCCGTTTCGCTCCTTATTGAGGACATTCCAGTAGACCTTACCGGTGGTCAGGTTGGAGAATTTGTTCAGATCCTCGTCGATAAAGCGCTCGTAGTGACCCAGATCCAGATCGGTCTCCGCGCCGTCCTCGGTGACGTACACTTCACCGTGCTGGAACGGACTCATGGTGCCCGGATCGACGTTGATATACGGATCCAGCTTCTGCGCTGCGACCTTGAGACCGCGGGATTTGAGCAGGCGGCCGAGAGAAGCGGCGGTGATGCCCTTGCCCAGACCGGAAACGACACCGCCCGTTACAAAAATATACTTGGTCATACTTCGACACTCCCTTCAAATACTGTGGTCGCCGGACCGGTCATGTAGACCGTCTCGTCGGTATAGCGGATGCGAAGGTCGCCGCCGCGCAGGTGCAGGGTGATCAGATCACCCTTGGGGCAGAAACCGTTGAGCACAGCTGCTACGGCAGAGGCGCAGGCACCGGTTCCGCAGGCCCACGTTTCGCCGCTGCCGCGCTCCCACACGCGCATTTGCAGTGTGTGGTCGTCGATGACCCGGATGAACTCCGTATTGATGCGCTCGGGAAACAGTTCGTGGTTCTCAAATGCCGGACCGATCTTGGGGAGGTCTAGGCTGTCCACATCGTCGACAAACACGATGCAGTGCGGGTTGCCCATGGAGACGCAGGTGACGCGCTGCTCCTGGCCGTCCACCAGAATGGGAACCGAAACGGCGCGGTCGCCGTCCAGCAAGGTGGGAATCTCGGATGGCTTCAGGATGGCCCGCCCCATGTCGACGGTGGCTCCGATGGCGATCCCGTTCTCGATTTCCATTTGCAGAGTTTTAATGCCGCTGAGGGAGTCAATGGAAAGCTCCGGCTTCCGGGCAATGCCGCTGTCGTACACGTATTTGCCGACGCAGCGGATGCCGTTGCCGCACATTTTGCCTTCGCTGCCGTCCGCGTTAAAAATACGCATTTTGGCATCTGCCGTATCCGACGGGCAGATCAGAATGATACCGTCGCCGCCGATGCCGAAGTGACGGTCGGACAGACGGACAGCGAGTTCTTCGGGGTGTTCCACGGGCTGCTCGAAGCAATTAAAATAGATGTAATCATTGCCGCAGCCGTGCATTTTGGTAAATTTTAATTTCATAATGGCCATCCTTCAAGTAAATGATTGGGTAAGAAGAACTATATACCTTAAGGAATCTCAAAGAAATACGCCGTCGGCGATTTCATCAGTGCTTCCTTAAATTATACCTAGGACCTCGTCTATTTGCAAGAGAACAATAGACGAAGATTATACAAACTTTGCGGAGAGAGTTGTAGTAGACAAACAAAATAACCGGCACAGAATTTGCGTTTTCTGTGCCGGTCAACCAAATGAGCTCATTCGAAGCTCTGGAGAATGAGTTCCGCAACATCGCGTCGGGTTTTTCGGTGATTCATGGCATTTTTTTCGATATAGCTGTGGGCTTCGCTTTCGGTCATGTGGTTTTCCTGAATCAGGAGACATTTGGCGCGGCTGATGATGCGGAGGTCATCCAGCTTTTGGCGCAGTTTTTGGTTCTCCTTTTGCAGAGACATGATATGAAGACGGGACGAATTGGCGATTCGGACAATCTGATAAAACAACGGGCGGCTGATGGGCTTGGCGAGAATGAAAATTCCCTCCGGCTCCATCTGCTGCGCGACCGAATCAAACAGATCGGTTTTGACCAGCATGACAATGGAGGCGGTGCAGGTGGCCGCGGCATAAGTAGCAAATTCATGGCCGAATTCGTCGCTGAGCGGGCTGTTGATGAGGATCAGATCAAAATCGTGATCGATCAGCGCGCGGCGCGCTTCGCTGCCGGAAGTGGCAAGCTGAATGCGTTCCGGACGGTTTCCACCTTCCTGAAGAAGACCGAGCAGCATATCAGAGCTTTTTTTTGTTGGAGTTACTATGAGAACATGTTCCATAAAAGCCCTCCTTATTCAGTCTAATGGTAATCAGTAACGGTAGAAATACAGCGTGTCGATAATGTCACTCTTATTGGACGCGTCGGCATAGCGGGTCCATTCCGTGCGCTTGGCTTCCAGATAAGAGTTGATGATCTTTTCCGGAAGGGAGCGGGCGATGAAGTCGCTTTCCGCTGCGGCATGGATGGCTTCGTGCAGGGTGCTCGGGAGGCAATCGTACTCGCGGACCGCGGTGTAAGGAACGTCGTACAGGTTCAGATTGCACGGATCGCACAGCTGCAGACCGCGCTCAATGCCCTCGATGCCGGCGCGGATGAGCAGGGTGAATGCCAGATAGGGGTTGGCGCACGGATCCGGGGAACGGAGCTCCATACGGGAATACTGCCCGCGGGCGGCCGGGATGCGGATGAGCTGCGAGCGGTTCTGGTGGCTCCATGTGATGAAGCGCGGCGCCTCCCACTGGCCGAACCGTTCGTAGGAATTGACCAGCGGATTCAGGAAGACCGACATGTCATAGACGCGGTTCATGATGCCCATCATAAAGCTGGCACTGATTTCGTTGTACTTCGGGCCCTCTTCCTGGAACAGGTTTTTTCCGCAGCTGAACAGGGACAGATTGACGTGCAGACCGTTTCCGGGATGATCGCGGAACGGCTTGGGCATGAAGGATGCATACAGGCCGTTGGAGGCAGCGATGGTTTTTACCACGCCGCGGAAGGTGATCATGTTGTCTGCTGCGTTCACCGCAGACGCATAGGCAAAGTCAATTTCGTTCTGGCCCGGGCCGGTCTCGTGGTGGGACGCCTCCGGACGAAGGTTCATGTCCTCCAGCGTCAGGCAGATCTGGCGGCGGACGTTTTCTCCTTTATCCAGCGGTGCGATGTCCATGTAGCTGGCGTTGTCGTGCGTGCGCTTGGTCGGCAGACCGTCTTCGCCGTTTTGGAATAAGTAGAACTCGCATTCGGTGCCAATCCGCGCGGAATAGCCCAGTTTTTTCAAATCTTCGTGCGCCTGACGCAGAACATAACGGCCGTCGCCTTCGAAGGGGCGGCCATCCGGATAGCGGATGTCGCAGAAAAAGCGCACAACTCGTCCGTGAGACGGACGCCACGGCAGGACGGACAGCGTGTTTGGGTCGGGGAACAGGAGCAGATCGGAAGATTCGATGTTCATGAATCCCTTGACGGCAGAGGCGTCGAAGGAAATACCTTCCGCAAAGGCGCGATCCAGCTCGCGCGGCATGATGGAAATGTTCTTCTGTGTGCCGAAAATATCGCAGAATGCCAGACGGATGAACTTGACGTCATTTTCCGCGATATATTGGGTGATCTCCTGAAATGTGTAAGATGACATAGAGAATATACCTCCGGTGACAAAATGGATGGGGCCGCGGAATACGGCCGGATGGCGGCTCTGTCGGGAACCCGCTGTGTGGGCTTCCACAGAAACAAGAAATATTCCCGCCTGTGGCGCGAATATTTTGTCAGGGCTGAATAAAGACAAAACAGATAAAAATATAGTATACTTATAAAGGCTACACTATATACTTATATGAAAGTATATACGGGCGGGAGCGAGCGGGAGAATGAAGCTTGGGAGCTGTGAATTTCGTGCACCGCTGTCCTTGCGCGGACCGCACCGTTTTCGTGCGGAAGCGTGTGGAAAATGGTTTGCAGGTTCGTGGGACGGATCTGCAGGGGAATGGCCGAAGCGGCTAAATAAAAATGACGTACAGCCAGAGGAATCCTGCAAATCCCACCGACAGAACGCCATTGTTCTCGCTTATATTGTATGAAAAATGCAGGACATCGTCAAGGAAAATTTTATTTTCTGTAATTGTGTCCGCGGGATTTCATACAACTTGCATAGAAATCCTACTCCGGAAGGATTAGAACTGGAAAAATGTCATAAAACTACTAAGCTAAGAAAAAAGTTTGAAAATCGTGGTTGACAAGCAAAAATTATGGGGATATAATAGCGACAGTGAACAGCAACGGCGCTGTGGATCTCTTGTATCCGCAGTGCCATTTTTTTATGACCCCGTTACAATAATTATGAACGACTTTATGGAGGTGCGTTTCACAATGAATAATATTCCTGAAATTTTCGGCGAGTATGTGTTTAACGAAAGCACAATGCGCAGCAAGCTGCCGAAGGAAATTTTCAAGAAGCTGAAGAAGACCATTGATTACGGCGAGCCGCTGGATCCGAGCATTGCCAACGACGTGGCACATGCCATGAAGGAGTGGGCCGTCGATCTGGGTGCTACCCATTACACTCACTGGTTCCAGCCGATGACCGGCATCACGGCGGAGAAGCACGATTCCTTCATCAGCCCGACGGATAACGGCAAGATCATCATGGAGTTCAGCGGCAAGGAGCTGACTCAGGGTGAGCCGGACGCATCCTCTTTCCCGTCTGGCGGCCTGCGTGCCACCTTCGAGGCGCGCGGTTACACCGCTTGGGACCCGACCTCCCCGGCATTCGTCAAGGACGGCACGCTGTACATCCCGACCGCGTTCTGTTCCTACACCGGCGAGGCTCTGGACAAGAAGACCCCGCTGCTGCGTTCCATGGACGCGATTTCCGAGCAGGCTTGCCGCATTCTGGCGCTGTTCGGTAAGGACGTCAAGCGCGTTACCACCACTGTTGGCCCGGAGCAGGAGTACTTCCTGGTTGACAAGAAGTATTTCGACGAGCGCAAGGACCTGCTGATGACCGGCCGCACCCTGTTCGGCGCGATGGCACCGAAGGGCCAGGAGATGGAAGATCACTATTTTGGTTCCATCAAGCCGCGCGTTTCCGCGTTTATGGCTGATCTGGATAAGGAGCTGTGGAGATTTGGCCTGCTGGCGAAGACCAAGCACAACGAAGTATCCCCGGCACAGCACGAGATCGCTCCGATCTTCTCCACGACCAACGTCGCTACCGATAACAACCAGCTGCTGATGGATGTCATCAAGAAGGTCGCTCAGAAGCACGGCATGGTATGCCTGCTGCATGAGAAGCCGTTCGAGGGCGTAAACGGCTCCGGCAAGCACAACAACTGGTCCATGTCCACCGACTCCGGCGAGAACCTGCTGAGCCCGGGCAAGGATCCGGCGGCCAACGCACAGTTCATGCTGATCCTGACCGCGATCGTTTCCGCACTGGACCGCTATGCTGAGCTGATGAGAATCTCGGTTGCTTCTGCCGGCAATGACCATCGTCTGGGCGCCAACGAGGCTCCTCCGGCTATCGTTTCCACCTTCCTGGGTGATACGCTGGGCAAGATTGTGGACAGCATCATCAGCGGCGAGAGCTCGGATGACGAGGGCAACAAGAAGATCACGCTGGGCGTTTCCACGCTGCCGGTCATCCCGAAGGACAATACCGACCGCAACAGAACCTCTCCGTTTGCATTTACCGGCAACCGCTTTGAATTCCGTATGCCGGGTTCCGCTGTCAACATCGCGTGTGTCAACATGATGCTGAACACCGCAGTTTCCAAGGTATTTAAGGAATACGCAGATGAGCTGGAGGGTGCAGCTGATTTCCATGAGGCTCTGAACGCACTGATCAAGCGCGAGCTGACTGCGCATCAGAGAATCATCTTCAACGGCAACGGCTATGACGACGAGTGGGTTGCAGAAGCAGAGAAGCGCGGTCTGCCGAATCTGAAGACCACGCCGGACGCACTGGCTACCTACAGCAATTACATTGATGTATTTGAGGAAATGGGCGTTCTGACCAAGACCGAGCTGCTGGCTCGTCAGGATATCCTGATGGAGGAGTATCATAAGCTGATCAACATCGAGGCAAAGACCATGATCGACATGGCCAAGAAGGATATCCTCCCGGCTGTCGGCACCTACATGGGTGAGCTGTCGCAGACGGCGGTCAACAAGCAGATCGTCAACATTTCCACCGACGTTGAGACCATGCTGCTGAACAAGCTGACTGCTCTGACGGTCGAGGCGTATGCAAAGCTGGAGGCTCTGATTGCCGCAGACGCAGGCATGAACGAGGTCGAGGGCAACGAAGAGCAGGCGAAGTATGCCGCTTACACGCTGATTCCGGCGATGGAGGCTCTGCGTGCGGTTGTCGACGAGCTGGAGATCAACACCGCTCAGAAGTACTGGCCGATGCCGGCGTACGACAAGCTACTGTTTGGCGTATAATTCATTCATCCAATTAATACTGTAAGACATAAACACAATGGCGTGTATCTGAGGATCTTCTCAGATACACGCCTCTTTTATTTCACAATAACGTGTATCTCGTTCAAAACACGTTGGTTCTTCTTTTGTTATGCTGAGACAGGCAACTGTCTTTGGTATAAATCCATACATTTCACATCTATTTGGAGGCGTAAATAACATGTATTCATCTGTAAACACGATATGGGTGTTGCTGGGTGCCGCATTGGTATTCTTCATGCAGGCTGGATTTGCAATGTGCGAAGCGGGCTTCACACGAGCAAAGAACTCTGGTAACATTCTGATGAAGAACCTGATGGACTTCTCCATCGGTACCCCGGTGTTCTGGCTGGTCGGCTTCGGTCTGATGTTTGGCAGCACCAACAGCCTGATCGGCTGGTTTGACCCGATGGTTCGGGGAGACTACTCTGCAGTTACTCCGGAAGGCGTACCGTTTGCAGCGTTCCTGATTTTCCAGACGGTATTCTGCGCAACCGCTGCGACGATTGTATCCGGTTCGATGGCAGAACGTACCAAGTTCTCGGCGTACTGCCTGTACTCTCTGTGTATCTCTCTGTTCATCTATCCGATTTCCGGTCACTGGATTTGGGGCGGCGGCTGGCTGTCTGAGCTTGGCTTCCATGATTTTGCCGGCTCCACCTGTGTACACATGGTTGGCGGTGTCTGCGCGATGGTCGGTGCGTCCATCCTTGGTCCGCGTATCGGCAAGTATGGCAAGGACGGCAAGCCGCGTGCAATCCCGGGACATAACCTCCCGATTGCTGCACTGGGTGTTTTCATTCTGTGGTTCGCATGGTTCGGATTCAACGGCTGCTCGACGGTCAGCATGGAAGGCGATGCGATTGCATCCGCTGCACACGTCTTTGTAACCACCAACATGTGCCCGGCGATTGCCTGTGTCACCTGTATGGTTTTCACCTGGATCCGCTACGGCAAGCCGGACGTTACGATGACCTACAACGCAGCGCTGGCTGGCCTGGTTGGCATTACCGCCGGCTGTGATGTTGTATCCCCGCTGGGCGCGGCCATCATGGGTCTTATCATGGGCATCGTTGTTGTTCTGTCTGTTGAGTTCTTCGACAAGGTTGCCAAGATTGACGACCCGGTCGGCGCTATCTCGGTTCACGGTGTCTGCGGTGCTCTGGGTACTATCTGCACCGGTCTGTTTGCAACCGACGGCGGCCTGTTCTACGGCGGCGGCGTACACTTTGTACTGATCCAGCTTCTGGGCGTTGTTGTTGTTGCACTTTATGTTGCAATCGTTATGTTCATTGTATTCACCGTTATTAACAAGACCATCGGTCTGCGCACCACTCCGGAAGAGGAGCTGGCAGGCATGGACGCGGCAGAGCACAACCTGGCGACTTCGTATGCGGACTTCGTTCCGATGCCGGTCAACAAGAGCGGCGTTGCTACGGTCATCGCTCCGGAAGAGGTTTCTGCAGACGCACTGACCAACCGTGTTGAGGAAGCGGTGCCGGTAACCCGCACCACAACCGCGGAACCGTCTGAGAGCAAGCACAAGCTGACCAAGGTTGTTGTTATCACAAAGCCGTCCCGTCTGGATCCGCTGAAGGATGCTCTGGAGCAGATTGGCATCGCCGGTATCACGGTAACCAATGTTCTGGGCTGCGGCGTCGAGAAGGGCGCAACCGAGTATTATCGCGGCGTTGCGGTTGATATGACCCTGCGTCCGAAGATCAAGCTGGAGATGGTAGTCAGCCGCGTTCCGGTTGATACGGTCATCGAGACCTGCCGCAAGACGCTGTACACCGGCCATATCGGCGACGGCAAGATTTTCGTTTCGGATATCGAAAATGTGGTCAAGGTTCGCACGGGTGCAACCGGCTACGACGCTCTGCAGGACGAGGAATAATTCGTAAGATAACTCTTTACTCTTTTTCTATTCTTTCCAGACGACTCCCGCACGGAATTTCCGTGCGGGAGTTCTGTATTTTCTGAACGGAAACAAAAAACAGGCAGTACAGCGGGATGTGTACTGCCTGTTATGGGACGGGATTGTTTTTTCGGGCAAAAACCGCGGGAATGTCGCGGTACTCGGTCAGACCAAGAAGGTAGTCCGTGGTGGTATTATGCAGGCGGGCAAGGCGGATCAGAATGTCGGTTGGAATGTCTCGCTGTCCCAGTTCGTAGTTGCTGTATACTTGCTGAGAGCAGCAAAGCAATTTTGCAACTTGACTTTGGGTCAAATCAGCATCTTCTCTAAGATCTCGGATTCGTTGATACATTAGGTGTCACCTCATGTATCTAGAATATCCTACAACATTTTGTTGTATTATCTTTACCGCGAAATGCGGTACATTAGAAGGAATAAAAGGATAATTAAAGTAACATGTAATTGGGAAATTTTTTACGTTCATACAGAAAAAGGAGGTACATATGAAACGACAGCTCGCAGCGCTTCTGTGTACGGTCATGATAACGGCCGTGCTGTCTCCGGCTCTTGCGGCGGAGAGCGATACGCAGATGGAGATTTCGTTGGCAGAAGAGTATATTACGATTATAGAAGACGGAGAATGCGGAGATAATTTGACATGGGAGTTGGACAGCAGCGGCGTGCTGACCATCCGCGGCGGCGGAGCGATGAAAGACTATTCCAATTCCACTCTGAGTTTAGTGGGAAGCAAATGTAAACAGGTTACTTCGGTTGTGATCGAAGCGGGCGTGACCAGCATTGGGAACCGGGCCTTTAACGGCTGCACTAACCTGACCGACGTGCAGATACCCAATACTGTGGAAGCAATCGGGGAGTATGCGTTTTACAACTGTTCCGCATTGGAGCAGATTTCCATTCCGGCCAGTGTAAAACGCATTGGATCATATGCTTTTTTGTATTGTGACAAGCTGGCCAGCATCCGGTATGCCGGGACCAAACAGCAGTGGAATGCGGTTTCGCTGGGAACGGACTGCATTGGCGACGCCGTGACGATTGTGTACAGCGATGGCAGCGGTTCGGCTGGGAGTTCCGGTGGAAGTTCGGGCGGTTCGGATGGAAATTCAGAAAGCTCCGGAGGCAGTTCCGGATCATCCGGCGGAACGGAAGGCGGACAAGCTGCCGAACAGGGCAGCTGCGGCGCCAATGTGAAATGGACGCTGGACGATCAGGGAACGCTCACGATTTATGGCAGCGGAGCGATGGAGGACAATCCGGCGGAGTGGATTGGCAAGCGCAGTTCCTTCCGAAAAGTGGTCGTGGAGGATGGCGTTGCCAGCATCGGCACGTATGCGTTTGCGGACTGTGCGAATCTGACGGAGGTTTCCCTTGCATCTTCGGTAAGCGAAATCGAATACCAAGCCTTTTATAGATGCACCGTATTGCAGACGGTTTCGATGTCCGGAGTGACCAAAATTGGTGACAGCGCGTTTTTCGGCTGTACGGCGTTGAAACGGATTTCCCTTCCATCCAGTCTGACCAGCATTGGAACGCAAGCGTTTTCGGACAGCGGGCTGATGCTTGTTCACATACCGGATTCCGTGACGGAGGTTGGTGAGCAGGCGTTTGCACAGTGCGTCGATCTGGAGATTGTGATTTTGTCCAACAAAATGAAGGCCATTCCGAAGGAGATGCTGTATCAGTGCTACAGTCTGCGAACCATTTCGATGGGAAAGGGCGTAGAAACCATCGCAGCACGGGCATGTTCGGAATGTACAGCGTTGGAAAATCTCACGGTTTCGGACAGTGTCAAGACGATTGGCAGCAGTGCGTTTGAAAAGGATACGGATTTGAAGCTGGTCGATTTGGGCGACGGCGTGACGGCGATCGGTGACAGTGCGTTTGCCGGCTGTCTGTCGCTGCAAACGATTGAGATTCCGGACTCGGTGGAGACGTTGGGCGCAAAGGTGTTCCGGTCCTGTGCAGAGTTGGAATACGTCCGGTTGGGAGACGCGGTCCGAGAGATTTCGGATGAGGCGTTTTCCGGATGCACGGCGCTGAAAAGCGTGACGATGCCGGACACTGTGACGACGATCGGCGCAACCGTCTTTTCCGGCTGCAGTCTGCTGCAGGATATCCGATTGTCCGGTGGACTGACCAGCATTGGCAGCGGTGCATTCCAGTTTTGCCGTGCGATCACCAGCATAGAGATACCGGAGTCGGTGCGGCTGATTGATGCTGGGGCGTTTACATACTGCACCTCGCTGAGCAGTATGGTCATCCGAAGCAGGGACTGCGTGCTGAATGCCATTGGCCTCAGCGACACCTGTGAGCTGAGCGGTTACATTGGTTCCACCGCGCAGGAGTACGCGAAGAACAACAAACTGAGCTTTTTGGTGCTTGATCCGGAGAATTGTCAACACAGCTATGAGATGACCGCGACGGAAAAAGAGCCGACCTGCACCAAGAAAGGTTCTGCGAGCTATCTCTGTACGGTTTGCGGCGATGCCAAAACCGAGGCGCTTCCGGCACTGGGACACACGGTGGTTGTGGACAAGGCGGTCAAGGCGACGACGACAAAAAACGGTAAAAAGGCCGGCTCCCACTGTTCTGTATGCAAGGAAGTCCTTGTTGCGCAGACAACCATCTATAAGGTGAACAAAATCAAGCTGTCCAAGACCAGCTACAAGTACAATGGAAAAACTCACAAGCCTACGGTGTCGATTTACAACAGCAAGGGGAAGAAAATTGCGTCCAAGAATTATACCGTAAAATATTCTTCGGGCTGCAAAAAGGTGGGGACCTATACGGTGACGGTTACGTTTGTGGGAGACCGGTATAAAGGAAAGCTCAGCGCAAAGTTTAAGATCAAAAAATAATATGGTCTGACGTATGGTCCGGCAGCGAAACGATTTGCTGCCGGGCTATTGTTTTGCTGGTATTTTGGGACGAAATCTTGTATAATAAAACTATCTGAGCGTTTTGGACCGGTATCCCATGGATTGGACGGTTTTGAAGGAGGAAGCACTGTGAAAATAATGGTCATTGACGGCAACAGCATTCTCAATCGTGCGTTTTACGGCGTGCGGCTGCTGACCAATCATGAGGGATTGTATACCAATGCGGTATATGGATTTTTGTCCACAATGCTGCGGCTGCAGGAGGAATATCAGCCGGACCGTATGGCGGTCTGTTTTGATGTGCGGCAGAAGACCTTTCGGCACGAACAGTACGAACAGTATAAGGGAACGCGCAAGGGCATGCCGGAAGAGCTGGCGGTGCAGCTGCCGGTGATGCATGAGGTGCTGGAAGCGATGGGGATTCCGTGTCTGGAAAAGCCGGGCTTTGAGGCGGACGACCTGTTGGGTACGCTGAGCCGTCAGGCCAATGAACATGGAGACACCTGCTATCTGGTTACCGGTGACAAAGATTCGCTGCAGCTGATTGGCGGAGGAACGCATGTGCTGCTGGTGGTGACACGCAAGGGCCAGACCACGACGACGGACTACACCACGGAGGTGTTCCGGGAGCAGTACGGCTTTGATCCGATTCACATGATCGACCTGAAGGGGTTGATGGGCGACACGTCGGACAACATTCCGGGTGTGCCGGGCATCGGAGAGAAGACCGCGATGGGGTTGATTCAGAAATTTGGCACGGTGCAGGCGGTGTATGAGAACATCGACGATGCGTTTATCAAGCCGGGACAGCGGAAGAAGCTGCTGGCGGGACAGGAGATGGCGGACAAGAGCCGGATGCTGGCGACCATTGTTCGGGATGTGCCGCTGGACATCACCGCACCCGAGCTGCCTCAGCCGGTGATCCATCAGGACGAACTGTACAAGCTGTTCACCCGGCTGGAGTTTAAGAATTTTATTACGCGGTTTGGTCTGGAAGCGCCGCAGGAGCAGGCAGAGGAACTGCACACGGTGCAATGGGAGTTCGCTGCGGATGCGCGTAGCGTGCTGGACTTTGTTCAGGGTGCGGAACGGGTGGTACTCACCGCGCCGCGCTCGCTGGACGCTTTGTGTCTGCTGCGCGACGGACAGGCGGTCGTTGCCAAAGCAGGGGATTTTGGTGCAGAGAGCTGGACGGGCCTGTTGCGTGAGCTGTTTTCCGGCTCGGTTCCGCTGGTTGTGCATGACGGCAAGGAGATGCTGTGCAGTCTGATGCGAGAGGGGATTGACCCATCCGGCATCGTGCTGGATACCGCGCTGGGCGCGTATCTGCTCAATCCGGCGGAGGGCGGATACACGCTGGACAAGGTCGCGCTGGCGTATCTGAACCGTGAGATCCCGGACGCGCAGGAGTATGAGCGCGAGGACGCGTTCTCGCCGTTGGGCGGCGATGATGCAGCCGGCACGGCGCTGGCGGTGCATGCGCAGGTGATTGCGCTTTTGGCGGACAAAATTGTCCCGCAGCTGGAAGAGGAAGGGATGCACGAGCTGTACTATGAGGTCGAGCTGCCGCTGATGACCGTTCTGGCGGACATGCAGGTCTGCGGCTTCCAGGCGGATGCAGATGCACTGCGGGAGTTTGGTCACACGCTGACCGGCCGCATTCATGAGCTGACTGAGGAGATCTATCAGCAGGCGGGTGAGGAGTTTAATATCAATTCCACTAAGCAGCTGGGTGAGATCCTGTTTGACAAGATGGGATTGCCGGTCATCAAAAAGACCAAGCGCGGGTATTCGACCAATATTGAGGTATTGGAGGCGCTGCGCGGGTATCATGTGATCGCGGACATGCTGATCGAATACCGTCAGCTGACCAAGCTGCAGTCCACCTATGTGGACGGCCTGCTCAAGGTGATTTCACCGGAGGACGGACGAATCCGCACGACGTTCCAGCAGATGGTGACGGCGACCGGACGACTCAGCTCGACGGATCCCAATTTGCAGAACATTCCGGTCCGGCAGGAACTGGGCAGCGAGCTGCGCCATATGTTCCGTGCCAAGGACGGCTGCGTGCTGATCGATGCGGACTATTCGCAGATCGAGCTGCGCGTACTGGCGCACATTGCGCAGGACGAAACCATGATTGCTGCATTTAACAGCGGTACGGATATTCACACCGTCACGGCGTCGCAGGTGTTCCACTGTGCGCCGGAGGAGGTAACGCCGCTCATGCGCCGTTCGGCGAAGGCGGTCAACTTTGGCATCGTGTATGGCATTTCCGGCTTCTCGCTGGCGGGCGATATTGGTGTGACGGTCAAGCAGGCGGGCGAGTACATGGACAGTTATCTGCAGACCTATCACGGTGTGCGCGATTATATGGAGCGCATCAAGGCGGAGGCCAAAGAGGCGGGGTATGTGTCGTCCATGTTTGGACGCAGGCGATATCTGCCTGAATTGAAGTCCAAGAATTTCAATATCCGGTCGTTCGGGGAACGTGTTGCGCTGAATACGCCGATTCAGGGTACGGCGGCGGATATTATCAAGATTGCGATGGTGCGCGTCTGGAGACGTCTGCGCGCGGAGGGCTTGCAGACCAAGCTGATTTTACAGGTGCACGATGAGCTGATTTTGGAGGCGCCGGAGAGCGAGATCGAACCGGCGACCCGCATTCTGACCGAAGAAATGGAGCACGCCTGCACCCTGTCGGTACCGCTGCGCGTGGATGCGGCGCACGGAACGGACTGGTATGCGGCGAAAGGATAAGACATGATTTTGTTTGTGGATATCAATGATGTGTGTCGGGCGCGGATGGCGGCAGCCTGCTGTGAGACATACTTGGGACGGTCGGCGGAGCACGCGGGTGTGTATGTGGCGGATGGAACTGCCCCGGCGGCGTTTGCGGTGCAGGCAGCGGATGAGATCGGTCTGCCGTTGGATCGAAGCGGTTCACGGTCGGTTGATACGGAGCAGCTGGAGCGTGCCGAGCGTGTGTATGGGATGACGGCTGCGATTTCGGCTCATCTGAAGGAGGATTTTCCGTCGTTTGCCCGCAAAATTTTTACATTGCACAGCGAGGATCCGTTCGGACAGGGACTGGTGTGCTACCAGGACTGTCTGAAGGAGATTATGGCGCAGGTGGAGGAGCTGGGATGAGCATTCAGATCGAGCACTTTGCGCCGCGGCATATAGCCGGTGCAGCGCAGCTGGAGCGGGAGTGTTTTGCCGCACCGTGGAGTGAAACGGCGCTGCGGGAGGAGCTGGATAACCCCAATGCGCTGTTTCTGGCGGCGGTGGACGGTGATGAGACGGTCGGCTATCTGGGCTGCCACTTGATTTTGGACGAAGGATATATCGCAAATGTGGCGGTGTCGCCGAAACGGCGGCGCGAGGGCATCGGCGGAATGCTGGTGGGTGCGCTGATCGAGCAGGCAAAGAGAGAAGGGGCGGCTTTCCTGACGCTGGAGGTGCGTGTGTCCAATCAGCCGGCGATCGCGCTGTATCATACGTACGGATTCCGTCCGGTGGGCACCCGGCGCGGCTTTTACGATACGCCCAAAGAGGATGCGCTGCTTATGACGCTGTCGTTCGAGGAGGGAAAACATGAAGATTTTAGCCATTGAGTCCTCCTGTGATGAGACCGCAGCGGCGGTCATTCAGGACGGACGAACGATTTTATCCAATGTGATCAATTCACAGGCGGAGGAACACGCGCTGTACGGCGGCGTCGTGCCGGAGATTGCGAGCCGCGGTCATGTGGAGGTCATCTCGGCGGTGACACAGGCGGCGGTGCGCGAGGCCGGGATGGAACTGGACGAGGTGGATGCGGTCGCTGCGACCTGTGCACCGGGACTGATTGGTGCATTGTTGGTTGGTGCGAATTACGGCAAGTCGCTGGCATGGTCGCTGAACAAGCCGTTCATCCCGGTACACCATATCCGCGGGCACATTGCCGCCAATCTGCTGGCGTTTCCGGAGCTGGAACCGCCGTTTCTGTGTCTGTCTGCGTCCGGCGGCTCGTCCATGATTGTGCTGGTACGCGACTACACGGACATGGAGATTCTGGGCGGCACGAGGGATGACGCCGCGGGAGAGGCGTTTGACAAAGTGGCACGCGTGCTGGGCGTCGGGTATCCGGGCGGCCCGAAGATTGACAAACTGCAGCAGGGCGGAGACGACAAGGCGTATCCGCTGCCGCGGTCCCATGTGGACGGCGCGCCGCTGGACTTCTCGTTCTCCGGACTGAAAACAGCGGTGATCAATCTGGCGCACAATGCGGAGCAGAAGGGCGAGCCGATCCGCATCGCGGATTTGGCGGCATCGTTTACGGCGGCGGTCAGCGATACGCTGGTGCCGCGGCTGCGGCTGGCATCCGAGATGACCGGCGTGAAGACGCTGGTAGCGGCGGGCGGCGTGGCGGCCAATTCCCGCCTGCGGCGTGATCTGGAACAGATGGCCAAAGAGATGGGGGTACCGATTTACATGCCGCCGCTGTCGCTGTGCGGAGACAATGCGGCGATGATCGGAGCGCAGGCGTATTATGAGTTTCTTGCAGGAAATACCGGTACGATTTGGCAGAATGCATTTGCCACGGCGGAAATATCCGAAAAAATATGTCAAAAGCACGGAATTGCAAAAAAACGAGCGAAACGCTAGTAAAATTCGCGCTTTTGATGTAAAATAAAAATGTATCTTTTGTAAATGGCAAAATGCGGCTGCAGCTGGCGAAATAATATGGAAAACGCAGCCGCAGGAATCCGTTTCCTGCATGGTTTTCAATTTGCAGGATTTTGGGTGCGAAAATTCAAACAAGGAGTACACGACAATGGCTAAAATTCAAATGAAGACGCCGCTGGTCGAGATGGACGGCGACGAAATGACCCGCGTGATTTGGCAGATGATCAAGGATGAGCTGATCTGCCCGTTTGTTGATTTGAAGACAGAATATTACGATCTGGGCCTGAAATACCGCAATGAGACCAACGATCAGGTTACGATTGATTCCGCAGAGGCGACCAAGAAGTACGGCGTTGCGGTCAAGTGCGCGACGATTACGCCGAACGCAGCTCGTATGGACGAGTACGATCTGAAGGAAATGTGGAAGAGCCCGAACGGTACGATCCGTGCGATTCTGGACGGCACAGTATTCCGTGCACCCATTCTGGTGGACGGCGTGGAACCGTATGTGAAGAACTGGGTCAAGCCGATCACCATTGCCCGTCATGCGTACGGCGACGTGTACAAGGGCGTGGAGATGAAGATTCCGGGACCGGGCAAGGTGGAGCTGGTGTACACCGCAGAGGACGGCACCGAGACCCGTGAAGTAGTACATAATTTCAACGGCTCCGGCATTGTGCAGGGCATGCACAACCGGACGGATTCCATTGAATCCTTCGCCCGTTCCTGCTTTAACTTCGCAGTGGACACCAAGCAGGATCTGTGGTTTGCGACCAAGGACACGATTTCCAAGAAGTATGACCACACGTTTAAGGATATTTTCCAGGAAATTTACGAGAATGAGTACAAGGAGACCTTTGAGGCCATGGGTCTGGAGTACTTCTATACGCTGATTGACGACGCGGTTGCCCGTGTCATCCGCTCCAACGGCGGCTACATCTGGGCGTGCAAGAACTACGACGGCGACGTCATGTCGGACATGCTGGCGACGGCGTACGGCTCTCTGTCCATGATGACCTCGGTTCTGGTTTCTCCGAAGGGTGTGTACGAGTATGAGGCGGCGCACGGAACGGTACAGCGCCATTATTACAAGCACCTGAAGGGAGAGGAGACCTCCACCAACTCCATCGCGACCATCTTTGCATGGACGGGCGCACTGCGCAAGCGCGGCGAGCTGGATCACCTGCCGGAGCTGTCTGATTTTGCGAACAAGCTGGAGAAGGCTTGCATTTCTACCGTGGAATCTGGTAAAATGACAAAGGATCTGGCACTGATTGTAACCAAAAAGGATGTGCAGACGCTGAATACGGAGGGCTTTATCAAGGCTGTCCGTGAGACACTGGAAGGATTGCTGTAAGGGAATCCCCAAAATACAAGAGAAGAGAATAGAAGTGGAAATTGGAGGGAGAGTACGCGTATGGATCAGCAAAAAAATGTATCCAAGGCGGTGATTGCCCGGCTGCCGCGATATTATCGCTATTTGCGACGGTTGGCTACTGAAAATGTCAGCAGAATCTCCTCGAAGGATTTGGCGGCCCGGATGGGACTGACGGCATCGCAGATCCGTCAGGATCTGAGCTGCTTCGGAGGCTTTGGACAGCAAGGCTATGGCTACAGTGTGGAGACACTGATCATTGAGCTGGAGCGCATTCTTGGGATTGCGGGAAGCCGTCGGGCGATTTTGCTCGGTGCGGGAAACCTGGGACGTGCGCTGCTGCGAAATTTCAACTTCTCCTACTGCGGTGTCCGGCCGATTGCGGCCTTTGATGTGGCGCCGGACATTGTTGGAAACGCTTATCGGGGTATTCCGGTGCATTCGATGGGTGATCTCGAAGTGTTTATGGCGCGTGAGATGGCAGACATTGCGGTGCTCTGTGTACCTGGCTCGGCGGTAGAAGGATTGCCGGAACGGCTGGTCAAAGCCGGGATCAAGGGCATCTGGAATTTCACCAATGCGGAGCTGCGCGAGGAGGAAATCGGTGTTCCGGTGGAAAATGTCCATTTTTCGGATTCGCTGATGGCCTTGTGCTATCGCATTCAGGATGAGTAAGACCAAGAAAAAACGACTTGCCGACAGGCAGGTCGTTTTTTTACGCAAGTTTTACATTCAAATTAAGAAATGGTACCGCTTTTACTGCACGAGATGGAAAGGTTTGCTGTTTTTTCCCGAGTTGCGGTTTTGTAGGTTATCGTTCCAGATACTTTATTTCCGGAGCGGGAATGGTTTTCGGATTTTAACGTCCAGCTGGAGGTGTAGGAACCATAATCTACAGTAACCGAGGTAGCTTGTGAACTGGAACCATTATATGTGAATGTTCCGGTTAAAGTATAATACCAGCGAGCGGTTCCATTGCTGTTGTGATAGACATATTTTTTGGAATATACCTTCGTTTTTGAGGTTGCCAGCGGTGCAATCATGTTGATATCTTCGGAAGCGTCGATGTCTTCGGAAATAGAAATTTCTGCATAGGAACCATCCTCATAATAAATGGTTTCCAGAATTCGCTCGTTGTTTGTATCTTCTGTAATATCTTTTGCAACAGCAGAAGCTGATACAGTAAATAGGGCACAAAAGACAAGTAAAAACGACAAAACATATTTTTTCGTAAGTAATTTCACTCCTTATTATTCATCCGGAAGCTCTTCGTAAAAATCAGATACAGGGTAATCTTGATCGAGTGGTTTTCCATATTTGTCAACAGAGACAGGATTTAAGTCCTCATCTTCTGCTTTGACAACCTCACTGCCAACTAATTCATAGCTCAGAGAATATTTATACTGATATTTTTCAATAGATGGCGGCATATTGTCGATGTCGGCTTTGCTATTAATTTCGATTTCCCGTTCTTCGATCGTAGCATAGCTGCTTAAAGCGTCTTCTTTCTCTGTACGGAAAAGGTTTTCCCAATACAGAGTTTTGGCACCAAGGCCAAAGATACAACAAAAAACGACAGAAATACAGGCATATTTTAAGCATTTACGCCGATGATAAAACTTTTGTGTTTGCTGAAATGAATTAGCGGGGAGAAGTTCTTTCGCAAATTCCTCTGCCGGGCCAAAGGCCTGTTCCAAATCTTCGTATGTGGAATCCGGGTTTTCCTCATTGTATTGCTGTAGTATACTCCGCAGCTTGGAACGCAGACACCGCTTTTGGTGAAAGCTGCACGGCGCGGTGCGCAGTACCGAACGGATATAGCGTCGGGCATACTTATGTTGCGTTTTCATCTGTCGAGTCCCCCTTGCTGGTGTCAAAAATATGCTGGATTCCGGCGATAAGCAGGGCATATCGTTCCAAAAGCTCCTGTAAATAGGTACGGCCTTTGGGTGTAATAGTATAATACTGCCGTCTGCGTCCGTCCGGCGCAATGCGCTTTTTTCGCTCTTCAATGTATTCTTGATCCAGCAAACGATAAATGGCAGAATAGGGGCAGACAATTTCAAATGCTCCGCCGTTGCGCCGACTCAGTTCGTCTGTGATTTCGCCAATATATCGTTCCTGCTCATTCAATGCAAACAGCATAAGCATTTCTGATACGGCTTTTTTCATGTTTTCTTCCAATGCGTTGGCAGAACCGCTTACTTCTTTTGGAATAAGAACCACCTCGCAATTGATTTACTTGTATTATACACCAAAATTGAAAAAATAAAAACAATAAAATAAAGAAAAAATAGTATGAATATTTTTATTTAATAAATAATTATTGACAAAGATAGAAAATGAGGATATACTAAAAACAGATCAACAGTGCATGGGGATCAAATAAATTCAAAGGGGAAATTATGATGAAAAAATTTATGAAAAACATGTTAGTAACATTTCTTGCGGTGGGAATGATGTCGGGTGCGGCGATAGCAGTAAATGATAATGCGAACGATGTTACAGATGAAGAATTACAGCGATTGTATGAATATGAGAACCCAGTTGTATTTGATGAAAATCATCCAGATACTTTGCGCGAAATTGCTGAAATTGGAGCACGCAGTGCAACAAGACCGGAACAATATTATAATCTTAACCAAGGACAATATAATCTGGATGGCTCATTTAAGGCGGCATTGTATACTAATTACTATTTTAGCCCGGACGCAGACGGGGAATTATATGTCAGGGCTGATGTTGACTGGGGAAGCAATTTGACTCCAGCACGTTCGGCGAAGATTGAAGTGATTGAACGGACATCCAAAAAAGTTGTTTTTGAAAAATCAAAAACAATGGAGAAGGATGGCGATGCATACTATCGCACTGTTACAGTAAGAAAAAAAGTGACGGGATTAAATCCGAATAAGTTTTATTATGTTCGCATTTCTAAAACAAAGGACAGTATTTCGGCAGATTTGAGTGGACGAGTAAAGTGGCCAAACAAATAATAGATTGAGGAGAGCCGAGATGCAATTTATGAAAAAAACAATTTTTTCCGCGGTCGTTTTGGCGATTGTTTTTGCGGCTGGTTTTGCTGTCAACGGATGGACGGGGGAGAAAAGTTCATCGGCGGAAGCTGCGGAGAAGCGTGCGGATACACAGGAGCTTTCCGTTGGAGAGGAATTGCCGGAGTTCATACAGAATGCCCCTGAAACTTGTCAGTTTTACAAGGTGTACAATGAGCGAAATGGAACGATTTTGTTTTATCCCGAGCCGGAAGACAAATCTGATTCCGAGGCGGATGTTACGTTGTTCTGCCGACGCTATTATGAAGACGGACCGTTTTACATTATGGATACGTTTGAGCACACGAATCCTGCCGGCGCTTCCGAATTGGAAGAGGATGAGGAAGAGGCGGACGGCGAGATGTATACGGGATGGATTGATACGTCGACAGAAAACGGACAAACATATTGGTATAAAGTCATTCATGTGTATAAGGATCAGACATTTCAGGCAAGCGGAGAAAAAGAATATTGCTACTTGTCCCGACCATCTGTCAGTAAGGTATCCAGCCAATCGGCGGAATCTGTTTCGGTTCGGTGGGAGAAAAATCAAGCCGCATATGGATATGAGGTGGAGATTTCTCAATCTGATTTCATGAGCGATCCATTGACGCAGACGATTGAGGATGCTGATCAGAACACGATGACGTTTCGGGGGTTGGAATCGGGGAATACGTATTATGTACGGGTTCGCTCCTATCGGACATTGCCTTCGGAAGGAAAGGTATACAGCGCATACAGTAAGATACGGACGGTTACGGTGAAATAATGAAACAAAAAAGGGAGCGGTATTCTGATTTCACATCGGGAAAGAACCGTTTTGTGTTTATAAATGTAAATAAAGCTTAAATATAAGATTTATTGACAAAAAAATATAAATAAAGGTATAATAGAGACAAGTTAATGTGCACCAAATTAATTTAAAGGGGGATACTGAAATATGGGTCATGTGGATCTTTGGGATATTTTGATCTTTATTTTTCGGCCTCTTTCAGAATTGGTATTTATGCCGGTTTTACTGATCACTTCGTTTTTGGTCGTTCCGGCAGTGTGGAAGCTGATGGTTCAATATCGTGACTACGAGCGGCTGTCACCGCCGTGTATGATTGTGACATATTTGTTTGTCCTTTCATTGGGGTGCATTGTTGCAATGAGCGTTGTCGGATAAGAAAACAGGAGGAGTGACAAGAGTACTTCATTTGGAGTTGTGACGAAACTGTAAGGAGGAAAACTATGAATGGTATTTTACAGATTCTTTCGATGATTGTATCACCTGTGCTACTGATCTCTTCCTTTTTCGCAGTGCCGTCCGCGATCCGATTGCTTACTGCAATCCGAGATCGTGAAGAATCATTTGATACGAAAAATTATATGGCTGTCTATGTTTTTGTCATATCGCTTGCAGCGGCTGTTGCGCTCCTGTTATTTTATGTGTGCGTGTGTGGTTATTGCGATCGGTAAAACAGTTCCTGGAGCCGTGTGAGGAATTTAGAGCTATCGTAATAGAAACTGTGCTGTGTCGAAGTTGCAAAAGGAGCTATAAGATTACTTCGTCAGGAGCTGTAACAAAGTTGTAATAGGAGAATAATTATGGCTTTTTTAGTAATTTTTTCGGTTATCGTAGCGCCTGTGGTCTTCTTTTCGGCCTTTTTCGCAGTACCGGCCATGTTCCGGCTGTTGATCGAGATTCGGGATGGTGTAGATCCGCTTTCCACAGAAGATCAGGTTAAGGTTTACCTATTCATTTTGTCGGTGGCCGCAGCGATCGCGCTTTTGCTGCTCAATACCTGCTTTATCTATTGAGCCAGGGGGAACGGATTCGTTGTTTCCAATTATGTGTAATTTGTGTGAACTGCCTTGCAAATATACAGGAGATGCAGTATCCTAATTCCATGGAACTTTTATTTTGGAGGGGATTCCCATGAAGAAACTATTCGCGATGCTGCTGGCGGTTGGGTGCATGACCGGTTTGACAGCCTGCGGCGGGGGAACGTCCGACGAGGGCGGAACGAAAGGCACGGAAAGCAAGGAGTACACCGTGCAGACGTACAATACGGACGATCTTACGGACGAGCAGAAAAAAGCGGTCATTGGTTCGCTGGAGTACGAAGCGCCGGAAAGCGAGCTGGGTGATGTTTCAGTTAATCGCGTGCTGGCGGTTGATGATTATCTGGTTGCGCTGTATCCGGAATTGGATGACACGGATGCGGCGGTTGAGAAGGTGTCCGATACCTGTTCGAAGGTTCTGAAATTCCTGAAAAAGCAGTATGATCTGGAGGATTTTTCCGAGGAGAGCTGCGAGAACTATCAGAACGCGATGTGGGACTGCTTTGACGACGGAACCGAGCTGCCGGACTGGTACACGGACGAAAACGATCAGTTCCTCCAGTTGGACGAGTTTTACGATCTCTATGAGAATACATCCATTAACGATGATCTGATTGCGCAGGCGGAGCAAATGGGCTCGATGACCGAGCTGCTCAGCAACAGCGATTTCATGTACAGCCTGCCGGAGGAGGATGGACAGGAGCTGATCGCACAGTACACGGAGGCCAACGGTTCGGAAGGTGTGACCAATCCGTACACTGCGTGGGAAGACACGGAGTCGTGATCAATCCAGCGTGATGCAGATCGTCTTTCCTGCTCGGCAGGAGAGCGGAAGACAAACGGACGATGGCAGGCAGAGGGAACTTCTTTGCCTGCCGTTTTTGTTTTCCCGGAATTTTGCGCAGATCAAGGATGTGGAATGATTTTGCAGAATTCAAACGGTTTTTCTTGCAACCATATCAAAGCTGTGGTATGCTAATCACAGTTGTTTTGAGTCGGAGGAACAAAAATGAAACGAAGTTTGTTTTGGCTAATTTTAGGAGCAATGGCGATCGCGCTGACCGGCTGTGCGCCCAAACAGGCATCGCAGGATTTTTATGCGATGGACACGGTGATGAGCATTACGGCGTATGGAGGCAAGGCGGAGGAAGCGGTCAGCGAATGTGTGCAGTACATCAATGAACTGGAGAAGACGATTTCCCGCACGGATGATTCCAGCGAAATCAGTCAGCTGAATCAAGCGGACGGCGCGGCGATGCAGCTGTCCGAACAGACGGCGGATATTTTACAGGACGCGCTGGAGATTGCGTCCGAGACGGATGGGTGCTTTGATCCGACGATCGCGCCGTTATCCGATCTGTGGCAGATTGGCACGGACAATGCCCGCCTGCCGGAGCAGGAGGAAATTGATGAGGCGCTGGCGGATGTTGGCTATCAGCGCGTGAGCATGGACGGGACGTCGGTGGCAATGGATGCCGGGATGAAGATGGATCTCGGCGGCATCGGAAAGGGCTACGCGGCAGACCATGTCGTGGAGATTTTGGAGAGCTACAACGTCAAGCGGGCGATTATTGCTTTGGGCGGAAACATTTACGCCTTGGGCAGCAAGGATCGCGGCCTGAACTGGACGGTCGCGATTACGGATCCGGATAACCAGGAGGACTATCTGGGCAAACTGGAGGTCAGTGATACCAGTGTGGTTACCAGCGGCGACTACGAGCGGTATTTTGAACAGGACGGTAAGCGCTACTGCCATATTTTCGATTCCACGACGGGATATCCGGCAGAGACGGATCTGCGCAGTGTGACGGTTGTGACGCCGGACTCCACCCGGGCGGATGGCTACACGACAGCACTGTTTGTCATGGGCTACGACAGGGCGGTTCAATTTTGCGAGGAACACGATATCCAAGCGATTTTTGTGCGCAGCGACCACACGGTACATGTGACAGATGGACTAAAGGATGCGTTTACGCTGCTGAATGAGACGGATTATACCTATGAAAAATAAACTGGGGCTCAAGTGGGGCGATTTGCTACTGTTTGCGCTGATTATCGGGGGCGCGTGCCTGATCTGGATACGGTTTGCGATGATACAGACGGAAAACATGTACGGTGAGATATGGAAGGATGGCGAGCTGTACGAGCGTGTCCAGCTGGCGGACGGATATCAGAACACTATCACTGTGCCGGGAAAGGTATCGGACAGCATCATTGAGATTGACGGTAAGCGGATGCGTTTTGTTCAGTCCAAATGCTCGGATCACACCTGTGAACGCACCGGCTGGGTGGAACGCGTCGGGGAAACGGCGGTCTGTCTGCCGAATCGGACGTTGATCAAAATTGTCGGTGCAGACGGTTCGACGGACAATGCGGACGGCATTGATGCGGTGGTACAGTGAGGAGGAAGGTGCATGAGCAAGTCCAAACGAATTGCGCTTTGCGGTGTGCTGACCGCGCTGGCGCTGGCGTTATCACTGGCGGAACGCATGATTCCACTGGAGCTGCTGATTCCGGTGCCGGGTATTAAGCTGGGATTGGCCAATGTTGTCACCATGTTTGCGCTGTTGTTTTTAACGCCGAAAGAAGCATTTGGCATTTTGTTTTGCCGCGTTGTGCTGGCGTCTGTGTTTGCGGGCAGCATCACGGCGTTTGCATTCAGCCTGGTGGGCGGCATGCTGGCATTGGCGACGACATGGCTGCTGCTGCACGGACGCGGGCGGCTGTTTTCCATGTACGGTATCAGCGCGGCATCCGCTGCGATGCACAATGTCGGGCAGGTACTGGCGGCGATTGTGGTGATGCAGAGTGTGACAGTGATCGCGTATTTGCCGCTGCTATTGGTGTCGGCGATTCCGATGGGATTTTTGACCGGCGGTATTATCTCGCTGCTGGACGCGCATTTGAAGCATATGCGTCTGGTGTAACGTTGCATAAATCGAATTTCAATCTGCCATACTAAGACAAAATCCAATCAGGAGGTATGACCAGATGAAACGATTTGGTATGCTGGCAGCACTGTCGGTGCTGCTGATGACGCTGTTGGTGGGCTGTGGAAGCTCTACCGTGAATGACACCGGAACGAATGGGACGACCACAAACGGAACCGGCAGTGCGGTGACGGACAACGGTTCGGTCGATCAGAATGGCGATGGGATTGTCGGCAACGACGGAACCGGTACGGTTGGAAGTGTTGTGGATGACGCGGCAAACGGCGTGACGAATGCGGTGGATGATGTGACCGATGGTGTGGACAATGCGGTCAACGATGCCACTGGAAACGGTACCCGTACAAACAATACTACGGGCACCACCAACAATACAACGAACAACAATACGGTGGACGACAATACCAATAATCCGACGGCAAACGATAACGCTCGATAAGACAGAAAAAAAGATGTGCAGAAGCCATGCGGCCCATGCACATCTTTCTTTTTG
>JBJEZE010000038.1:0-17594 GCA_051887235.1 Butyricicoccus sp. | reverse complement strand
CGATTTTCGTCACGCCAAATTGAGAATATGTGATATACAGCGCGTCAAATGCAACATCTGCCAGCTCGTCCGGCAATTCAAACACATGCTGCGGCGTTGTTCCTCGGTACATGACTGCACCTCCAATCTATTACGCCGTCCGCTGCCACATATAAACAGCAAGATACGGCGGCAGGATGCTGACGCCTTCCGTCGCGCCAGTTGACGCCGTTGTGCCGGATACCGACACGGTATGGTTGTGCGATCCACCGGATTCTGTCGTGTAAGCGGCATCGGATGTATTCGTGCCATTTGGTGCCGGCGTGACACGGTTTCCGCTCGCGCTGGTGCTGATTGCAATATTCTCGTTGTATTTCAGATATAGCTTATGCGTATGCGCACCCGCAGAGTTTGTCGTCGAATTCGCAGAAAACGAGTGAGTGTGTGCTGGCACATCTGTCAGTTTGTCCGCGCCGCCGGCATCTCCGACCGAAAATCCGCCGCCTGCGCCGATCAAAAACCGGCCGGCTGCAATCTGCTGCCACGTACCCATGCCGAACAGCGTTGCAGGGTTGGTCGACGCCATCGAGAAATAGATACTGCCCACCGGATAAATCTGATTCATTGTCGGCGCAAACAGATAGGTGTCTTCGTCCTCGCTGAATTTAATACCTTTTGCGATGGTTTCTGCCATAATATTCTCATTTCTCCTTTCTTTTAATCGAGGTATGTAGGTGTGATAGCCGGACAGGTTATCGTTTCACCGGTTTCATCGCTTTCGATAATACAATATACTGTGCTGTAATTCTTTTGGTTCTGATTGAAATTAAAGGCGGAATAATAATACCCGTCTATTGTCTCTCCTGAGGTTGTTTGCTGATCAACCAATTCATTATCAGCATACCAAGAAACGGTTGCGACTCCGTCTCCACCAGTCCAGTATACAACAGCCTGCGCAAGGCCATCACTCCACACATGCCAAACAGGAAATCCATCCGGAACGGTAATCGTCGATACACTCTGCGCCGTTGCTGTCGCAGCAATCACAATATCGCCTGTAACATTAGAGATGCTGATAGTACCATTCGTTACAGCCTGCTGCACGCCGCCCATTGTACAGGTCACGTCAGACAGCGTATATCCCTCATTGGCGGTAATCGTGGCGCTATACGCCGTACCTGCCGCTACACTGGAAGCATCATTGGAAATCTGGCAATTCGTCAGGTTCTTGGTAACCGTATACATCGTCGTCTCACCGCCGCCGGATTCGCTTCCGGAGCCGCTGCCGCCGGAAATCACCAAGATACCATTGGTATCCAGCGCAGCCGTCGCGCCACCTACGGTAATCACATCCTCATTGAACGTCGCTGTCAGTCCGTCCACCGCGATGACTACGCCGTCTTCATACGGATCCGGTGTCACCGTGCTGCCTCCAGAGCCTCCGCCAGATTCTCCGCCGGAACTGCTGCTATCATCGCCGGATGCTCCGGAATTGTTGCCGTAGCTGTAATCCGCAGGGTACTCCACGCGGCCCACAGCAAAAATATGCCTGTCGCGCGTGTTGGCCGTGCTGCCTGCCACGCGGCACATTCGCTTGACGACACGCCCCGACGCTGTAGAATCCTCATCGTCACTGCTGCTGTCATCCCCGGACAGATTGCCTTCAATCGTATAAATACTCGTCATCCCTGTTTCGCTGTCCGGATGAACGCTGACAATCAGTCCGGTATGTTTTGGAGCAAGTCCGTCATCATCGGACGTCCAGATGACATCACCGAGCTGCGGCGTATATGTCTCGCTGCCCAGCGTATAACTGAACTCGCTGGACGACGCGCCTGTTACGTTCGCTTTCACAAACGATGTGCCGTTGTATTTGTAGAAGCAGCCAATGTCAGAAAACGCCTTGGAACCCTTGTACGCGGAAGCAAAGCGCGGAAAAATATCCGCTGGAATACCCGCCCGCGCCGCGCACACCGACGCCAATTCACTACACCAGCCTGCGCCATGACTCTGCGTATTGTCCGGCCGGATCTCGTTATACGCGTCGATGATCTCATCGCCGACCGCCTGTCCCAAATATTTCAATGCTTCGGTAATGACCGCCGCGCCACCCTTGCGCACACCGTCAATCCGACCGACGGCGATATATCCGCCAGACAGCTGTGACAGCGTCGAGGATGCGCCTCGGAAAAACGTTACCTGAGTCAGTCCGGCCGCATCGGCACGGGATGTGCCCGTCCAGACAACCGACGTGGATCCGGTCGGGAAAACTGCTACGCGCGGCGTATCGGTAAAACACGCCGGGAATCCACCCTCTGCCGCAAATTGTGCGTCTTTTCCTGCAATGATGGCTGCTCCGCGGTAGTTGCTCCCCTCAGACGTCAGGATCGGGAAATCGGACAACTGAAATGTACCGGAGCATACCATGATGCTGCCCAACCGGGCGTACTGCGCTCCGGTTTCCTCCAGTCCGACGTTTAACAGCGCATCGTACACGCCGCCGGAGGATACCGGCTTTGTGCTGCCCTTTGTCGGCTTGTCGTCCACTTCAATCTGCAACCCGTGCTCGGCGACATACGCCTTGACTGCGGCTTCCGTCGCTTCGCGGATCAGCTTGTCCGAAATCTGCAGCTTCCAATCTGCATCCGGATCGTAAGCGTCTTCCGGGTTGGCGGAGCGCCGAAGAACCAGCTGCACGGAATTGGTCGTCAACTGTGTCGTGCTGTCATATCCCACGAGTGCAATATACACATCCCCAGCATGTTCCAGTGCCGTGTGATCGATGAGCGCCTTGCCAGCCAACACCGCAGACCGATATGTTTTCCTCGAGATCGGATCACAGACATACAGGCCGACGTAGTCAAAGTCCTTGAACGTATCGTCGCTCAAATTTACAGCAACGGTTACATCGCTATAGGCATTTCCAATGCAGGAGTTGTCGCATTCCAGCACCGTTCCTGTTTGTGTGAATGTTATCATTTCTACCTCCCCTCACTCCAAATCTGCTTTATATGTTTGGTCAACAACCGATTTTTCCAATTTGATGATGCGCACGGATTCCGCCAATCCCCGGTATTCGTCCATAATGGTGACAGTATCGCCAACACCGACATTAGGCGGAAGATAATTGATGTCTACCTCATATACGACTGATACATCGCTGATTTCCTTCAGCTTCTCGACCGCTTTTTTCAACAGTCGTTCTTGGTTTTTCGTGTCGTAATTGAAGCGCTTAACGATATGTCCTGCCGTCCCTGTGGACCACTCATATCGGCTCCACTTCGCCAAAGCGTTCCGAGATTTTAAGTGATAGTTTCCATCAATATAGATGTCTCCGTCATCATAAGTAAGCCCGGACAGATTAATCGGTTTGCTCTCCCCGTCTTTTGTCGCACCAGTGACATACAACGCTGTCGCAGTTTCAGCAATGGACTTCTTGACTACGATCCGCGATAACTCACGGCCAAGCCGGAGCTTTTCGCCTTCCGACTCGCCTCGTTTGCTATGGAGATTGACATATCGGTGCGTCACCTTCATGCCTTCGACATCAAAGGAATACGATATTTCGCAGCTGAATTCTGACGCAATATCCAGCAGGCGTTCCGTCACCGTCTGCTCCTCGCCCCATTCCAGCTTCTTGGTTCCGTACGATTCATTTATGCCGATCTCAAATCCGGTATTCGCGATATATTTGTTGACATAATCGGCGGCGCTGTATTCCTGGTCTGCCTCGTAGTCTCCAACGACTTCATTCAACAAATCAATGCCTGCATCCTCACAATAAATGTATATCGTCCGGCTGCTGCTGTCTTCTTCCGAATCAATGATGGTGTAAAATTCATTCTCCGTGCCGTCTGAACGCAACAGAAAGTTGCCAACCTCCGCATTTCGCTCAACAGCCTGCATCGTGCTGGCGTCCGCCATGAGCTTGCACTCAAAAACCGCAACGCCCGTCGCCAATTCTTCCGTCTTACGATCTTCACTGATTGTCAACCCCTCCGGCAGTCCGGTAGATGCCTGTCCGAGAATGTCCAGTTTGCGATCCGCAAAATATAAAATCACAAATACACCTCCCGGTATCGGATACGAAAGGTCGGACGCTTTGCCCAACTGGAATACTGTACACCTACCGTGTTGCTTCCCGGCGTCAGACAGAAACCCTCCCAATTGTTCGTTAGGCTTCCAAGCTCCGGTGTACGGATGCCGTTGAGCAGAATCTCTCCGCTGCCGCAGACTGCCTCTACGATGTCGCCTCCGCTGAATTTGTTCGGAATATCCGCCCATGTCTCACAGGCGTCATTGCGGAATTTCACCCAGTACAGACCGTTTGTCCCAATAGACGGGTATCCGCTCCGTTTTGCAAAATAAAAGCTGATTTTGTGCACCGCTGCGGTTTCTATCGCGCTGTCCCGGGCCGAGAATTGGATGCCTGCCACATTGAACGAAATCTTGCTGCCATCTTTGGAAATCGTCGTGGTCAGCGTCGGCGTCCGGCTTGTATTGAATCCAAACCGCGTGTTATTGCGATACAGACTCACCTCGACCGTCTTTTTCAGACTGCCGTTGATATACATACGGACCTCGCCTTTGGTCCCGGACGCACTCTTACGGATCAGAACCGCCGCAACCGGCACAGACTGTCCGTCGCTGAACAGCGCTGCTTCAAACAATCCACGCTGATTATTCGCACCGGAGTCCATCGCAAAACGCTGCTTGTATGACAGCGTCCAATTGGTGGAGCCTGTTGCGCCGGATGCCTGTGCCGGGATTGTCCGGGTAACCGTCAGGCCGTTGTAATCGCTGCCGGTGCCATAGTCATCTGCCGTCAGCATTGGATTATTGGCCTTTGTACCGTCCCTCGCGATTTTCGCCGTTCCCTTCTGCCCGAAAGAGACCGATCCATATGTTTGCAGTGTCGCTGCGCCGGATTTCCACACTTCATTACCGGATTTGTTGTAGCTCTCAAAGGTACGGTTGATCAGCGTCTGTGATTTTGCATATTCCGTTCCGTCCACTTCCTCCGGCGATCCAAGAGAAATGGCATTCCCATCTGCTCCGATGAAGGATACAAACCCACAGTCTCCGCTTTCCGATACAATATCATCGTCTGTGAAGGTGTCCTCCGCAAAATCCGCCTCCAACGTAGGCCATGCTCTGCTGGTGCCATGATATTGAAATGTCACGTCATCGCCTGGAATCAACATGGAATGTTCCTCTACGGAATATTTGAACGGGTCTGCGCAGAAAAACGTAATCTCACCCGTTACCGCATTCCTCCCCGGCTCCACATCCGTCAAGCTCGTTTTGGTCACGGTAAAATACTTGTCCGGTTCATCCCGGAAAATGACCCGTGTTTCCTGCGCATCCAAAAGCCCGAGAAGCGTGTTGTACGCCTCCCGGAACTCTTTGGCGCTTCTGGATACAATCTGGTATCCCACCGTAATTTCCCGTGTCGGATACCGTTTGTTTTGAATGGTTGCTCCATCCCGAAGCGGAGATTCATAATATTCCAGTTCGGTTTCTATGGTCTCTCGTCCGCGCACATACAGCGTCCGATACCCTCTTACCCGGTGCTCGAAATATTCATCGTTGAATAAAAAAGCTTCCATCGGAAGATCGTGAATCGGATCCGGCTCTATAAAGCCCGCTTTTGTGTCTCGAAACTGATACATACTGCCCCCTTATGATGTCCGGCCGCTCTTGCGCTTCTCGCGGCTTTGCTGCCGGTCAAGCTCTGCCTGCGTATAGGTCGCCGTTGCCCGGGCAAACTCGCGGCCGTCTACCTCCAGCGGCACAATAATTGTGTATTGCGCATTGCCATAATAGTCATATTCATCCGACAGACCACCATTGTAGCCACCCGCAGGCAAATTCGATCCGGAAGCAATCGCCGGAATGTATACCATGTCCATGGATGCCATTCGTACCAAATGCTCCATAGATGCAATGCCGTTGGCAAAGCCCTGTCCGATATATATGCCCAACTGTTCAAACACGCGGGACGGGCTGCTAATTTTAGCTTTTGCCCGAACCGCTTCATCCGCCGCCGCAGCCAGCTGCGCCGCGACAGACCGAACATTGCCGAGCTGGCTGCGCATACCGTTGGCAAATCCGATTCCGATGTATGCACCGGAGCTGTACGCCGATGCCCCGGCGGCCCGCAATGCATTCGCGACCTGCAGCGACATAGTGCGGGATACCGATACCGCAACGCTCAACTGCCCACGCAGACCGGTTGTAAAATCTCTGCCGATTTTCTGACCGGATGACTGCGCCCGGCCCGCGGTGGAGTCAAATGCGCTGACGATAGAATCCATGGATGATTTCACAACACTTCCAAGGGCGTCCAGTCCGGACCCCACAGCATCGACAGAGGATTCCATAGACAGCAGCGAGCTTTCCGCCGACTTCGCGTTGGAAGCAATGGATTTCATACTGGTATTTATGCCGACCAATGCTGCCGCCAACACGATGGCACCAGCGCTGGCTGTCACCAGTCCCGCACCAAAGACCACCATCACGGCCCCTGCCGCCGCTCCGCCGGCCGCGAATACAAGCAACGCCGCGCCCAGCGCAGTAATCGCTGTTGCGCTCGTCAAGCCGTATTGGGCTACTGTAGGCAACGCTGCTGCGACAAGATTCAACCCCGCACCAGCTACCACCGCGGCCGTTGCAATAATCAGAAGGCCAGCGCCCAGCACGACGACACCTGCAGCGCCCAGAAGCAACGCAGGGCCAAGGGCTGCTGCGCCGGCCGCAAGTAACGCGATCGCCGCCACCATGCCCACCATGCAGGCAATCGCAGGAGTTCCCGCTGCCGCAAGGTTGATAGCCGCGTTGGACAGCACCATCATTCCGGCACCGGCGATCAGAACCGCCGCACCGAATGCCAGCAGTCCTACTGCACCCGCCGTCAGTCCCTGCCCAACGACAGACGCGACAACCATCAGCGCACCAACAGCGGCGACCAGTCCGAGCATCGTGGCAACGGCCGGCGCGCCCGCTGCCGCCAGCTGCACGGCAGCCTGCGACAAGATGTAAAATCCAGCGCTGACCATCAGCACCATTGTACCAAGCGACAACATCACTGTTGACATCGCAGTCGCTTTCGCTGGCGTCTGAGAAAAGTATTTCATTGCTGCCATCAGCCCAACCGAAAGCGCACCAACAGCGGCGACCAGTCCAAACATCACCGCAACCGCTCCCGGTCCCGCATCTGCCAGCCTGATCGCCGAAAACGCCAGCAGCGCGAATCCTGCGCTGACAAGCAGCACACCAGCTCCCATCTTGACAAACGATGCTGCCGCTGTGGAAATCTGCTTCGCGCTCGCTTTACCGGACTTCCCGACCGCATCCGCTCCCTTGCCGATGCCAAACAGCTTTCCCGCAATCTTGCCGATTCCTCCGGACGCCAGCTTGAGCAAGGATCCGGAAAAGACACCGACCAACGGCGAAACGCTTTTCAGAATTTTAAACCCTTTGTATCCAGCCAGTAACAACGGCAGTTTGGGAAGCACCGCTGCAATGGCATCCGCGTGATCTTCCATAAATCCGGCAAACGCAACCAGCGCGTCGGTCACACCGCCAAGTACAGATGAAAAAGTTTTCAGCCCATCACCAGAGCCTGTCAATTCGCTAAGAGAATCGCCGATTGCAGAAAACGCGTCACTGAACGCACTTCCTACTTTCACAGCGTCCTCTTTCAATACATCCCAGTATTTGCTTGCAGACTGGATCATGCCCTGTACTTTTTTCGCCAGCGCTTTTCCGTCAATTCCCTCAATCTTGTTGGCGATGCCACTGATCGCCGCAATACCAACTGTAGAAAGTTCGCTGAAAGCCGGCTGCAACGTATTTGATATCGTCTCTTTCAAGCCGTCTGCTGCTTGCCCTACTGTTTTATACTGCGTGGCAAGCTTGGTGAACGCTTTGTTTGTACCGGTTTTCGCAACCGCGTCGAAGAAATCCTCCGTCGCGATCGTACCGTCCTGCACGTCCTTAATCAACTGCTGCGTGGATTTTCCCATGCTCTTCGCGACAGCCGCGATACCTGCCGGGGTCTGCTCAAGCATCAGCTTAAAATCCTGCCACTGTACTGTAGGCTTGGCCGCCATCTGCGTGGCCTGCTGGGACAGCGTTTTCATGGCCTGCGACGGGTTTTCCGCAGCCGCCGCCAAACCGCCGAAGCCTTTGACCAGCTTGGTCGTGTGCTTGGTTCCAACCGCATCCAGCTGCGCATAAGTGGATGCCATATCGCTCGATGAATAGATCGTCTGCTGCGCAAATTTCTGCAAGGATTTCTGCGTTTTTGCAATCTGCTTCTCGCTTTTTCCATTCATCTCCATATTCCCCTGGAACGTCTTCCACGTCGCGGACGCCTCGTTCATGTCGGAGATAATGCCAGTGACGCCGCTTGAAATAGAATGGAACGCCGCTTGGCCCGCTCCAGTCAAGAGGCCAAAGCCAAGGCCGCTGGTAATCGTGCTTTTCAGATTTTTCAGCGACGCACCTGCCGCTTTCATGCCGGAGCTAAAACTTTTATCCTGCGCCGACAATATCGCTTTGACGCTAAAGCTTTCCGCCATCGTCTCCTCCTCCCTTCCGCAGGAATTGTTTCAGCCCGGTGAAGCGATCCGGTTTCCTCGTCTGCTTTGCCCGTGCAATCGCGTGGTCATAATCGTAGAATTTCTCAAACCGGCTGTATATCGGACGCGTTTTGTTTTTTCCTACCTTCTTTTTTGCCTGTACGGCAAAATTTAAAAAGGCTTGCAGATGGTTTCGGTAATCCTTATCCACCTCGCGCAATCGCATCGCTTCCATCAAAATGTTGTATTCCGGAATCGTCAGCCGATCTACTTGATCAAACGACGTAAAACCAAGATACCGGAAGCAGCTAACCGCTATCTCCCGGTATTCCTGATCCCATGTTAATTCTCTGCCGGAGTCTCGTTCCGTTCTTTGGTCTTCCTCTTTTCTTCTTCCACTGCATCCAGCACTGCCCGTGCTGTCTTTCTGGTACAGTTCGCCTTGGATAAAAAATCCATCACCGTATCAAACAGCTTATCAATGTCGGTATTTTCATCTTCGATATAATCGACAAGTTCCGCGCGGGTCACACGCGGTTCGCAGCCCTTGTTCGCAGCATCCAGCACTTCAACCAGCTCTTCTACGTCGCCATCGATCAAAGCGCCTACTTTATATCTCAGCCCAAGATTCCGTTTGGCGTCCGGTACGCCGTCAAGCGGTACCGAGATGGTACGGTTGATCTCCTTCAAAAATCCGAATCCGAAATGGAACGAATATACCTTTCCATTGATCGTCAATTCCATCATAATATGATTCCTCCTTATTCCCCTGCCTTAGGTGTGTCTTTGAATACGTAGATTGCAACCTCCTGCTGTTCAGCGGTTACAGTCACATCACCATCTGCGCCGCTGCCATTGATGCCAAACGTCAGAGAAACCTCAACAAAATCCTCTGCGCTGGATGTAATGTCGAACTCCGTCAAATATCCCTGGAAATACTTTCCCTTGAACGTATTGCTCTTTTCACCCGGCTGATCCAGATTGGCTTCCCAAATCTCAAGCAACTTGTCATTATGCAGGGCATTCTCCAGCTTGGAAATCATTGTGTCGCCCCTAGACAAAATAGACGTAGCGGTGATTTCCACCTCAGCCACTCCCGGCGTTCGAATGCTGCCATCCTTTGTCGCCGTGCTGTCCGCATCCTTGGATACCGTTCTCTCATTTTCGGTTGTAAACGCCAGCACTGTGCCATTTTCTGTCGCTTCTTCCTCTGCAACACGGTACAAATACACCAGCTTTTTGCCCTGTACCGCTTCTGCGAACATCTGTAAATCAATTTTGTTCATTGCTACCTCCCGCAAAATTTAAATTCCAGCTCCAACACGCCGTGCAGGAGCGGTGTCTCTGTCGTTGTGTCCGTCAGGATCCGCTGATTGACGTTTCGCAAATCCCACGCAAACGACGTCGTATAATGCAGCGCACGGCAAAGCTGTTTGATCTCACCCAGCATTGCCGACACGGTTCCCCGTTTCTTCGGACTGTTGTGCCAGACATGGATTGTTTGGGACACGTCGCCGAAAATGGCGGACTTGTTCGGATCATCTGTCTGCCTGCTGTCCGCGAGATAAACAAAGGGATACGGCGCATCATCCGGCGGCAGCATACCGTCGTACACGTCATATCCCTTCTCTTTGATTGCTGTCAGCAGCGTGGAAAACAACTCCTGCTGCGGATCCATTGTATCACCTCGTCAGCTTTTTCATGTCTTTCTTGAACTTCCTTTTCTGATCGTCAAATCCCGGCTTTACAAACGGCTGCGCCTCCATCTTTCGGGTACCATACTCCAGATACTCCGAGTATTCCGTTGTCGGACCGGATTCTGCCGTCAATCCGTTATTCGTGATATTCAGCCCCACGCTTCGTTTCGTGGTGCCGGTTTGATAACCTTTGGCAAAGTCTGCATTTTCCTGAATTTTCTGCTGCATATCTGCACCATTATGCCGCACTACCCGCTTCGCGTCATTCAGGGTAACGTTTTTCTTCAACTTGCGTTCCAGCTTCTCAACGCCAACGATTTTCACGCTTGCCATCACGGTACCTCCGACAGCACAAACGTTTCTTTGATCCGCAGCCGGCGGCGATAGTCCACGCAGTACACGTCGTCGCCGATCCGGATGCGGTCAAACGGATCCGTATAATGGTTCTGGATATGCACCGTCCGGCTGCCCTGACGGATTTCCCCGTACACGAGATGCATCGTCTCGGTACGGGTATCCATCACGCTGGCATACCGCATCGTTTCGGCCACACTGTCATCGGCATAATCTCCGGTGTCCGGATCATATGCTCCGTGCGCAATTCGCTGAAAATAAATCGGCGTATCATATCTCACAGAAACCGCACCTTTCCACGCTTTGTGCCTGCCTGCGCACTCTGCCAGGCTTCGATGTCGGGCAGAAACCCCGCAAAATCATTGTCAGTATACGAAATGCTCTCGCCCTCCACGCTATGGGAAGACATACCCTCCGATCCAATCCGGTTATACCGGATCACCGCCACCTCAGTGACGATGTAGGAAAGCTGTTCCGGAATTTCATCCACACCGCCCAGCAACGCTTTCAGCCGTGATTCTACTGACATCAGGATGGCGAACAACACATCGTTTGCCTCTGGTCCGGTAATACCCAGCAGGGTCTTTACTTCGTCCAACATGGCTTATGAATTGGTACCCTCTGCAGCATTGATCGTAGCCACCACAATGCCATCCAGCTTCTCGGCAAACAGGCCAACGCCGGATGCAGCAACCGTTTCTACAGACAGGTTATCGTAGGTAGGGCCAGTATGAATGCCGATCAGGCCGGTTGCATCAGAGGTCATCGCAAAGCCCTGCGCCAGATCCGCGCTGGTCACCGGGATATAGTACAGCACAATGTTCTCTGCTGCAGTAGAGTAAATCTTACCCTTTGGGATGTCGGACGCCAGAATCACCGTGCCCATGCCCAAAAAGCTTTCGATGTAGGACATGCCAAACGCCGTCTGCGTGGTGATCTGCGCCGTTGCCAGATAGTCCGCAATGTCCAGCGGGTTAATCAGGTGTACCGCCTGTACTGCGGTGTCCTCGTACAGCACCTGCATCTGTCCCCAGGACTGCGCAATGGCAGCCTGCAGGGAATTACCAGTTGCCGTACCGGTACCGGTTGCCAGGAAGTCCACAAAGGACTTGCGAATACCCTGCTGAATATGGCGCAGCATCTTATCATTTGTGTCGTTCACTGCCTGACCATAACCCTTAGAGGAAATCGCCTCCGCCGTAGTTACCTTGCGCCACTTGTGCAGCGTTGCCTCTCCAATCGGCGTGTAGGTGGTCTTATACTTGGACAGCGGGATTACTTCGCCCTCAGCGACGGCACCATCCTCCAGCGTGCCGTCGACCTTGTATACCTTCAGCACCTCGCCCGCCTTCTTCTCGATCTTGCGCGTGATTCCGAGCATCTTCATCAGCGTCTCAATACCGGCCGTAAATCGCTCCGAGAAATCAACGTCGCGCACCTTCGCAAGGTCAGTTTCTTTGATCGTCTTTGCGTCTACAGCAAACAGCTGCAGATCCATTGTTCTGTTCTTCATCTTTTTTCCTCCTAAAAATGGAATAAATGTTTGTTCTCCAGCATTTTCTTCTGCCGAAGTTCCGGATCGCGAATTTGCATGATCTGTTCCTTCGTCATCGCAGGCGCTCCTCCGGAACCCTTGCGCGGCGGTTCGCCCTTCAAGCGTTCTTTGACTGCACGTTCAACAGCATTCGTAAACGCTTCCTTGAAGCCGTCCACCGCCGCCTTCGTTGACTCTGCGTCCTCACTCACCATCATGGCAAGCAGTTCATCCGGAACCGTGATGCCGCCCTCTGACAGCATTTTGCGCGCTGTCTTTGTCATCTCCGTAAGTGATGCCTGCTTTTTCAGCTCATCCAGCTGTTTCTGCAACTGGTCGCGTTCGTACTCAACCTTCTGCTGTGCGTCCATGGCTGCCAGCTTCTTGGCCTCATCCACCGCTTTCTGCTGCTGCGCCTGCCACTTAGCAAACCGCTTGCCGATAATATCGTCCAGATCCTTGTCCGTGTATTTCAGTTCCTTGCTACCGTCCTGCTTCTTCGTGGATTCGTTCTGCTGGTCTGCCGCCGTGCTGTCTTTCTGTTCGTTTCCAGCCGTGCCGCTGTCTGAACCCGCATCTTCTGCAAACAACTGCAAGTTCCAATGGCGTTTATCGTTCATCCTAAATTCCTCCAAAAAGTTTTTCGTCATTATGCGTTGGACCTTCCCCTGTTTTACTGTCGTCAGGGCTTCGACACTAAGCTTACATTGTCCGGGTACGCCGCTGCAATGTCCGCAATTCCGATCCGGAATGCATCCGTCAGCAGCTGCGTATCCTCCGATGGATGTCGGATTGTGATCGCTGCGTCGCCGGGATTTGCCCGGCACTCCGCCCGCCCTGGCGTCAGAACATCCAGAGCGCGCACCAGGCACTGAACCAATGCCGATACCGCTGCACACACAATGTCCTGTCCCCGCGGCGCACAGCATGCGTGACCGGTCACCGTAATTTCCGTGTCTGACACGGTTATTACAATCAATTCGAACCACTCCTTTAGAAAAAACAGGCATAATAAAAGCACCCTTTCGGATGCTTGTTACCAATTTTGCGTTTTACCCCCTCGAATTCGAGGGGTTTGTACAGTGTACTTACCAAAAATACCGTGTTTTTGGTAAGTACAGTTTGCTTTTTTGCTTAAATAACAAAACCGCCTTGCTTTCGCTTGGCGGTGTTATTCTACCGGTTTTCCAGCAGCATACGCGGCTCTGGCTTCCTTCAATGACATCCGATTTGCTCCGCCTCTAAAATCAGGCTTCTCCCGCTGAATCGGATCGTTTTCCCATCCACATTCATTGCAAATATCATATTCTTCTACTACAGTTTGCCCACAACACGGACAGTTATTTTTTTTCATTTCGTTCATGTTCTTCTCTCCAGTAGTCTGCTCCCTTGCTTGGCTTAAAATAAGTGCGAATACAACCTTCCTTCGTTATTACAAGGAACTCATTCGTTGAAAATCTATAGGTAGAAACGCTGTCATCAGAACGAGTTAGCCGTTCAACATCATCGGACAACGGAGCGTTTGCAAGCTTATTGGCCTGCGCGATGTATCCATCTTCAGACAAACCTTCAAATTCTGCCTGATGCTTTTCATAATGCTTTTTTCGCAATTCTTCCGAACTAAAATCTAATTTTATTATACTACTTTTGGTCTGCTTTGCAACCGTTTTTCTCCGATTCCACTCTTCCGTCGTACCACCTTTGCTCAGGAAGTCCAGCCAGGCTTCATATTCCCCGCTGTCCTCATAGGCGCTGGTGCTGCACCGGCAGTTCGGATGCATCGGCGGCGCATTCAGCCCGGGCATCATGTCCTTGACCTTGAAGTGTTTGCCGTCCAGCGCAGAGCAGACATCGCAGCATCGGCTGTTTGCGTGAAATGTGTATTCCGTAAAGCCGTTTTGGAGGAAAGATTGCTTCTGTGCTTCGGTCTGCACACGGGCAAGCTCCGTGCGCATCAACCGTTCGGCATTGCTCGTGCTGGCGTTGACCACCTTTCTCAGGTCTCTCGCCAGCGCACGCGGGTTTTCGCCGCGGATCAAACCGCTCTGCAGCAGCTTGGACAGCTCCGCCTTCATGGCTGTCTGATTCGACCAGACGCGTTCGGAAAACGTCGCATTGTGGAAAGACGCATTCGGAATTGTTTGCGCCAACTTGGCGTTGTCACGAACTGTCTTGCCCAGTATGCCTGCCTGCCGCGCCAGCTCTTCCTCTGTGCGGCCTTGCAGAATTTTCGCCATGAACTTTTCCTGCTCGTCTACTGCCGTTATCAGGTGCAGGCCGATGTTGGCTTTGAGCATCTCCAACCGGTTCACTTTCATCGTCAGGTTATACAGCCGCATTTCCTCGTTCGCCTGCTTGGAGAAATCCTTGTCTTTGACATATTTCGCCGCCTTGCGCTCATACGCCTCAATGTCCAGCTTGGACACCCGCCGCTTGGCCTCCGCTATCGTGATGTTCTCTTTTGCAGCGTACTTGCCGTAGAACGATGTGATCTCTTGCTCGATTTCATCCAGCATGTTCTGGTAAATCTGATCCAGCTGCTTGCTGTATTCCTTTTCGTCCCTCTGATACCGCCGCAGCGCCTCCGCTTCACGCTGTTCCCAGTAGTCCTTACTGTTCATCCTTCAGGGGCTCCCGCCCTTCTGCCGGCACGCCAAACATCACACGTTCATCCTCGAATTCCTGTCCCGAAGAGTTTTCCTCCGCCATTCTTTTCAGCTCGCCTTTAACGTTGTCCACGACAGACAGCACCTTGAGCTGTGTTTCATGGCTCGTGATTCCCTCCATTTGTGCCGCAACCTGCGCCTCTTCCAGTAGATTCGCCGGAAAGTTTGGCGTGAACTGGTAGTGCAGATTGACCCAGGAATCCTTTGGCACCTTTGATGCCGGATGGGAGAACAGCAGCTTATACCGGCGGTTCATTCCGCTGGTAAACTTGCGCTCTTTGGTCTTTTCCAAGTTGGACATAGCTTGCAGCTTATATTTCAATGCGATACCGGAAGATGTGCCGAAATTCTCATTCGAAATATTCGCCACCATACTGATTTGGAAAATTAACTTTTCCAAGCGCTCCAGAAGATTCTCTTGCGTTGCGTCATTGGATGGTTTGTCCATAAACTCGACGATGATTTTCTCCGCGTCCTCGCCCAATAGATTGATAACGCGCGTGTCACGGATAAACCCAATGTCCTCGCTATCTACCAGCGCACCGAGAATCTTTAAATAGGCGTCGGCAAAGTAATCCACATCGTTCGCCTTCTCGCTGATGGCCTTGTTATAGGCGTTTACCATAGACAGCACCGGCTCGAAGATGCCCTGCCGTTCCACATTCTCAACGTATTCCGTTGCCGGTACGCCGTCAAAATAGTGCGGCATCCAATCATCCAACCATCTCAGGCCGCCCGTAACCATAAAATTTCGTACGCTGGATGCGTTAGAAATGCTTCCATATTCGTTGTTCTGGCGGTCAATATATCTCCGCACGAAGAATAAAGGCCGTTCAACAATCGACTCGTCATAAATCATAAACGATTCGATCGGGGACAGATAGGTAATACACAACTCCGCAGATTCGTCCGTGTAGTACATCTCGAATCCATGTCCAAAGATGCTGCAAATCTTCGACAGCTCGGCATTGTTGTCGTCCTGATCATTGTACTGATCAAGGTATTCCACAAAATCTGAAACGGTATCGTCATCCGAAACAACTTTGATCGGATTGCCCAGAAAAAAGCCGTTCATCGTATCCACGATATACTTCGGGAAGTTTACTACAATCCGGTTATCCGGCTTGTATTTCGGTTTTAGCGGCTGATGCAGGATCTCGTGGTTACTCGTGTACGCATCCAGCAGCTGCTTGTATCTGTTATTACACTCCTGCTGGTGTTTATCCAAAAACTCCTGTAGCAGCGGCAGCGTGATTTCTGTGTCTTTTGGAAGTCGAAACAATTACAACCCTCCTTGGATGTTTCTGTTCAGCTTCGGCTTTGATCGCCGCTCCTGTTCAATCGCATATCGCAGCATCGCCATGGCATCATCCATGATCGGAACCGGCTCGTCCAGATACTCGCCGGTCTTTTCGTTCTTCTGCCATTTCCACTGCTGTATTTCCTTGATCGTGTTGACACACGACGGATGAATATGGATCTTGTGTTGTTTCAGGTGGTCAATCTGTGCGTGTACGCTGCCCGGTTCCTTTTTCACCGGCAGCGCCCGGTATCCCGCCTTCCGCCACATGCGAATACGGTCCGGCTCCGCACTATCGCAGTACATCGTCAGGTTCTTCTGGAACTTCCCTTTCGCAAGCTGAATGATTTCGTCAGTATCTTTCTCGAAGACGTACAATTCACGGCACAAGAACAGCTCTCCGTCTTTGAATCCGACCTCTCCAATACAATCGGCGTGATTGAATCCGAAGTCCTGCGCATTGACCATATAGTCGAATCGCTCTGGAGACCGGTCAAAATCCTCGATGATGTAGTTGGTCAAAATCAGACCGCCAACCTCTCCCCACTCGCCGAGTCCATAGATCAGGTAGCCATCCGGGTCAATCTCTTTGCGGCGCTGCATACGTTCGTGATACGCAGCGTCAATAAACCGGTTGTCCAGATAGGTGCTGTGGTGCGTCAGCACATTGGGATCCGCGCGGTCAAAAAACACCCGCTTAATCCAGTGCGATTTGGATACCGGATTGAACGTCATACGAATCTGATAAAACTGTCCCTCCGGCAGCTCGCCTCGCAAACGATCATCAATGATTTCCACGTCAGCCTGCGTCAACTCCGTTGCTTCTTCAATCCACACGTCTGTCAGCTTGCCGCGCTGGAAGGTGATAGATTTCAGCTTCTCTCGCTGCCTGTCATCGTTCATGCCTCGGAAAATAATCTGATTTCCATTGATCTTGCAGGTGAGCTGCAGAGGGCTTTGCTTAATTGTCCAGTACAGAGAAGCTTTCTCCCCGAACATCCGGTAAACAGCGCCAGTCAGCTCCGCATAGGTGCTGTCTCTGTTAGTGACGTCTGACTTTCGGATGCAAACCAGATTGCGTCCCGGGTCACGCATCAGCCTCAGAATGTAGTTCTGCGCAGTGTCTACACTTTTTCCCGATCCGGCCGAGCCTTTCATGATAATATATCGCTTGCGGCTCGTATCCGGCTCGCGAAACGATTTATTCATCTGTACTGTGATCTTCATTCGCTATCACCATAATCAACGCACACAGTAATGCTTGCGTCTGCATCCAGATCCACCTTTTCTGTGTACAAACCATATCGCTTGCCGAGCAGTTCAGCGGCTTTCAATCGCTCCTTTTCATCCGGCGGCTTTTCGATGACTTCCTGCGTACCCTCACCAGCCATGCACAGCACGCTGGATCTGGATTCGCCGCGCAAAACGGATGTCAGATACTCCATGACTTCCTGCGCATCAGCAATGTTTTCCGCCTTT
>JBJEZE010000037.1:0-56896 GCA_051887235.1 Butyricicoccus sp. | reverse complement strand
TCTGCGAGCACATGGAGTATCTCGGCATCAAGGTTGACCCGGAGAAGAACAAGTATCGCGGCCGTCAGATGGATATTTCCGTCGACTACGCTCGCGTTCGCGTTCTGGTTATCCCGACCAACGAGGAGCTGGTTATTGCAGAAGATACCAAGCGTCTGGTTGAGGAAGCAAACGCAGAGAAGTAATTCTGATTTTATTCAAGCGGCAGAGACTGGCTTCGGCTGGTCTCTGCTTTTTTATCCCAAACAGCAATTTTGTGATGTTACTGTGTGAAAACCGCAATATCACAAGTGTGTCGTGCGGTTGACGGCGTATACGGTAAAAAAACAGCCAGTTTGAAACAATTTTATCAAGGTTTTTCCAACCGTGTTTTGGTACACTATAAACAGAATAGGGGGAGTGCAACCAATGTTTCAGGTGTTGGCCGTTCCGGAGCAGCGAAAGTACGCTGACGCAGGAAGGCGCAGGACATTGTCGTATATCATCAACACAGCGGTGGATCAGACGCAGAAAATCCATGAGATTCACAAGCATATTGATATAACGGAAATTAGTATTGTATATCAGGGACGGGGACTGCATACGATCGGGGGAACGGATTATTGCAGCGAGCCGGGAGACATTCTGCTGTACAATGTCGGACAGCTGCATCAGGACAAGTCGCTGAACGGCGAGGAAACCATGAAGTTTTACACATGCGGCATCCTCAATCTGAATTTGCAGGAGTTCCTGCCGGAGCTGCAGCTTCAGACGGCTGGGCATTGCCTGCTCAAGGGCGGAATGTACGCAGAGTTTCTGATTCAGGGCTTTGCGATGCTGGAAGCCAACCTGCAGTCCAACAGCCCGGACTGCGCAGAACTGGCGCAGCGGTTTATGGAGATGCTGCTGTCTGTGCTCAAGGCGCTGGTACATGCGCGGGAGGAAAACGACCGAACGGGTTCGGACGATCCGTCGCTGGCCTGCGAACTGAGGGATTACATCAACCGGAATTTTGCGCGTAACTTTACGCTGACCGATCTGGCACAGCGGTTTCACGTCAGCCGGTACCACATCATTCATGTGTTTTCGGATGCGTTCCATTGTTCTCCGATGCAGTATCGGACCCGCCGCCGGATCGGGGAAGCGCAGGTGCTGCTGATGGAGACCAACCTGTCCATCACCTATATTGCCAGCATGGTCGGATTTGAGGATCCGAATTGGTTTACGCAAAAATTTTCCCAGGTGGTTGGCATGTCTCCCAGTCAGTTCCGGCGGGAAAGCGCGGCAAAAAACAGCGGAACGTAAGGAGAATCAAAGGAGAAACGGCATGTTTCATGTGTTTACAGTACCTGTTTCAGCGGAACAAAACCGTTCCGAACAGCAGGGAAGAATGTGTTATCTGGTGGATGTAGAAGTGGACGGCGTGACGCAGGCCAATGAAATCCATAAGCACTCGGACATCACGGAAATCGGCATTGTGTATACCGGACATGGCCTGCACACGATCGGCGGCGTGGAGTATCACAGTGAGCCGGGGGATATTCTGCTGTACAATGTGGGGCAGCTGCACCACGATCAATCCCTGCATGTGGGGGAGATGACCCGGTTTTACCTCTGCGGGATCCAGAACTTGAATCTGGAAGACCTGCCTCTGCGCGAGCTGGTTCAGGACAGTCAGAACTGTCTGCTGAAGGGCGGAGAATACGCCGATTTTCTGATCCGTGGCTTTGAGCTGGCCAAGATGAATCTACAGGAGAAAGGGCCGCATACGGCTGAGCTGGCGCAGTCATTTGCGCGCTCTCTGCTGTCCGTGATTTCCGTGCTGGCAGAGGGACACAAGCGGCATGCGGACGGCCCGAAGGAGCCGGAGCGCTCTCTGGCGGAGGAAATACGCGCGTATATCGACCGGAATTATGCGAAAAACTTCTCTTTGGAGGAGCTGGCAGAGCAGTTTCACGTCAATCGCTATCACATCGCCCACGTCTTTTCGGATGCATTCCAGTGTTCCCCCATGCAGTACCGCACCCGCCGTCGGATTGGAGAATCGCAGGTGCTGTTGGTGGAGACCGATTTCAATATCACTTACATCGCCAGCATGGTCGGCTACGACGACCCGAACTGGTTCACCCAAAGCTTTTCCAAGATGGTCGGCATGTCGCCCAGCAAATACCGCAAGCTGAGCGTGCGCTTTCAGGAGGATCCCGCAAAAAAGTAAGACAAAACCGCATTGCAGAAAACGATGACTGCAATGCGGTTTTTAAGGATCAGGAAGCCTCGGAGCACACACATCATCCGCAGATTGTTACTGGGACAGTTTTGGGAAAAAGCGGAACGCCCACAGTCCGGCAACACCGACAACCGCGAAGATGATACGGCTGATGACGGAGCCCTGTCCGCCAAACAGCACGCCGACCAGGTCGAGACCAAAAAATCCGATGCATCCCCAGTTGATCGCGCCGATAATGACCAGAGCGAGAACAAACTTATCCATTCTGCACATCCTCCTTTGCATAGTGGAATACTTCCATTGTTTCCTGTTTTGCGTCGAACTATACATACCCTTGTCAATTCTTTGTCCGAGCAGTATAATAAGGACAAATAACCGGTTGAGAGGATTTTTACATGAAAATAGATTTGCATACCCACACACAGTATTCCTATGATGCGGATGTGGGTACGGTGGAGGAAAACGTCTGCGCTGCGATGGACCGTGGTCTGGATATTCTGGGCATCACGGAGCATGTGGATTTTTTCCGTGAAGCGGAGGATATTGTCGCGGACGTGGACGCAGAGCGGAGGGATCTGCTGCGCTGCCGTGAGAAATACGGGGAGCGGATCACGATCCTGTCCGGAGTCGAAATCGGACAGCCGCACGGAAGTCCGGCTGCGGCGGACGCCTTTTTGAACAAGCATTCCTTTGATTATGTCATCGGTTCGCTGCATGCCATGCCCAATGACATCGACCTGTATTTTCATGAGTATGACAAGCTGGACTGTGATCAGCTGCTGCATGCATACTTTAACGAAGTGGAGGCGATGCTGCAATACGGACGGTTTCAGGTGCTGGGACACATCGACTATCCGCTGCGCGTCATGAAGCTGCCGGACAATCATCCCAGCTTTGCCGGATACATGGATCGTGTGGAGGTCATTTTGCAGACCCTGATTGATAAAGGAATTGCGCTGGAGAGCAACGGAAAAAGCCTGCTGAGCTGGCAGAAGGAAGTGGGACCGGAGCTCTTTGTGCTGGAGCGTTACCGCGAGTTGGGCGGGGAACTGCTGACCGTCGGCTCGGATTCCCACGATCCGGCGACCATAGGAAATGGCATTGACCACGCGCTGGAACGTCTGCGCAGCGTTGGATTCCGGTATGTGCATACGTTTGAGGACGGCAAACCGGTTGGGCTGCCGCTGTGAGGGAGATAGTATGAAGCAATTATCTGTGCGTGCGCACGCAAAAATCAATCTGACGCTGGACGTGACCGGACGGCGGGAGGACGGCTATCATCTGGTGGAAATGGTGATGCAGTCCATTGGCCTGCACGACGTGGTCACGGTGCAGGCGCACACCGGAAGCGGGGAGATTCAGCTGCATTCGTCCAACGATCAGCTGCCGGATGACCCGACGAATCTGTGCTGGAGGGCGGCGCAGCTGTTTTTGGACGAGACTGGTGTATCCAATGACGGCATTGCCATTCGAGTTGAAAAAAACATCCCGATGGCTGCCGGACTGGCGGGCGGCAGTACGGATGCGGCGGCGGTTTTGGTGCTGCTGGATCAGCTGTATGAAACCCGACTGACGCAGGATGAACTGTGTGCATTGGGACTGCGGCTGGGTGCTGACGTACCGTTCTGTATGTTGGGCGGCACGATGCTGGCGCAGGGGATCGGCGAACAGCTGACCCGCCTGCCGGACGCCCCCGATCCGATTGTTGTGCTGTGCAAGCCGCCGATTGGGGTTTCCACTCCAGCGGTGTACAAGGCGATTGACGCGATTGAGATTACCAAGCATCCGGACACCGCAGCGATGCTGCGTGCGATCCAATCCGGCAGTGTGTCGGAGATCGCGGCGCAGCTGGTCAACGTGATGCAGCCGGTGACCGGCGGGATGCACCCGGAGGTGCTGGATATCCGGCAGGCTATGGTGGACGGCGGCGCACTCGGCGCGGTCATGAGCGGTTCCGGACCGTCAGTATTCGGTCTGTTCGATGACCGGCAAGCGGCGCAGAGCGTCTGTGACCGGCTGCGGGATAGGTATGAACACACATTCCTGACGAATTTTTCCCCTGCGTCGCTGTCTGAAATGAGATAATATTGGCTACCCTTTGTATGTGATACAACGACAAGGGAGGCCATAAACGATGACGATTACGAGGAAACGGATGGAATGTACGATTGCACTGACACTGGTGTTTGTGCTGGGATATTCTGCGTTTTGCCAATACAGCCAGCATCAGTTGGCGGAGGACATTGTCCGGCTGCGGGTGATTGCCAATTCGGATTCGGAACAGGATCAGCAGACCAAGCTGGCGGTGCGGGATGCCGTGCTGGAGGAGATTTCCGGCTGGAACGAGCAGGCGGACAGCGCAGCTGAGATGATGTCCATGCTGGAACAGCACGAGGAGGAATTGCGCCAGACGGTGGCAGCCGAGCTGGACGCGTGCGGCGCGCCGGTATCGTACCGCATGGAGCTGGCACGCGATTATTATCCCACCCGTACCTATGACACGTTTTCACTTCCGGCGGGCCAGTATCAGGGGCTTCGCATTTTTTTGGGAGAGGGAGAAGGGCACAACTGGTGGTGCGTGGTGTATCCATCGCTGTGTCTGGATCCGTCCAGCGCCGAGGAGGAGCTGACCGAAGACGAGCGAGGGCTGATTCATCAGGATTCGTCAGAATATGTTGTCCGCTTCCGCACGGTGGAGCTGCTGGGGGAACTGAGGCAGCAGCTGTGCCCGGAATAATCGGTTCACGAGAGGAGAAACCATGATCTTTTTGTCTAACACAGTCCCGGAGGAGCGGGACTTTCCCAGACTGCAGAAGGCGGCGTTTGCGCTGATGCTGTTTCTGTGTGTCTTTATCCCGCTGCGCAGTCCGTTGGCGGAACTGACCACTTCGGCGGTCAAGGCGATTCCGGATGTACTGATTGCGGCGCTGCTGCTGGGGTATCTGGCTGCGACACGGCTGCGCATCCGCTGGCTGCCGCAGGATGGATTGTTTGCCGGATTCCTGCTGATTGCGCTGGTCAGCACCTGTGCCGTGAATGGATACAGCATCATGCGGTTTATCTATCAGCTGCGCAGTATCGGCCTGTGCTACATCCTGTACTTTGTCCTGCGCGACGTCACGCTCACGCAGCGTCAGCTTGTCCGCATCGTGCAGACCCTGCAGGGCATGGCGTTTGTTCTGCTGATCTTTGGCGCGATTGAGAAGGTGTCGTTTAAGCTGATCGCGTTTTCCTACGACACGGCGGCGTCCATCTACTCGCCGGACAATTATGCCCGTGTGTACAGCCTGTTCTATAACCCCAATACATACGGAACGTTTCTGGTGTTTGTTCTGTTCTTAAGTGTCATTAAGCACCGCTATTGGGGCAGTAAGACGTCGCCCTGGATTTACGCGATGCTGATCGCGCAGCTTTACCTCAGTATGTCGCGCAGCTCCATTCTGATTTTGATGCTGGGATTGGTTTTGCTGGTCGTACTGGAGTGCAAAGATGGACGGCTCAAGCAGTGTGTCAAAGACTATGCGAAGAACGTTGTCGCGTGTGTGCTGTGTACAGTCCTTCTGTCCGGTGCGCTGTCCGCGGGAAACCAGTGGTTTTATAACCGCTATCTGACCGAGACCGACGGCAAATATGCGTTGCTTCTCAAGTCGATGGAGTTTTCCATGAAGGACCGGTTCGGCGAGCTGGGGCAGTCGTACATGTACGACAATGCGTCCAACCTGCGGATTTTCTTTTTCCAGACCGGTCTGAAGGTCTGGCAGGACAACCCGGTGGTTGGCACCGGCTTTGGCACCTTCGGCACCTCGGCAAGCCTGCACTATGGTTCGCCGCTGTACGAGCAGTACGGCTTGGAGGAAAACTTTTACGCAGACGACGAGTACATCACGATTCTTGTGGAAACCGGCGTGCTGGGCGCGGTGTTGTTCGGACTGTTTTTGATCAGCATTTTGATTTACTACCGGAAAAACCCGGTCAAGTTGTTTTTCTGCGTGATGTTCGGATGGTTTGGCATCTTCTTCAACATCTTTGAAATACAAATCGCATCCATGCTGTTCTGGAGTACTCTCGCGATGGACGACCGGCTGTTTCGTCTGCCGGATCCAACGACAGGAGAATAGAACGGCGCTGCCGGGTGATTCTGTTTGTAAGGATCACCCGGCTTTTTATCCGTTTTGACGAAAAAAGAACGAGCCTCACACAGAGGCTCGCTCATCATACAGGAGAAGTTAAAGGAAAATCAATTATTTACCCAGCAGCTCGCGCTCGATGATCTCGCGTGCTTCCGGAGCCTGCTTGTCCATCTTCTCCGGGAAACCGAAGTAAGAAACACAAGCGATGTTGTCGCCGCCAACCTTCGGAGCGTCCGGCTTCAGCTGCTTGTTTGCGAAGTCCATCTCGCGCAGGGTCTCGAAGATGCCCGGGAAATCAACCTCGCCCTCACCCATAGCGGTGTGCTGATGGATGGTAACGTCTGCTGCGCCGCGCTGGTTCAGCCAGGGCGGATTCAGGATGTAGCGGCAGTCCTTGGTCTGATTGTAGGTGTCCGCAAACAGAACGTGGGTCAGCTCGTCGCCGGCATACTTGAGCATGTGGCGGACGTCGCCCTTGCCCTGATCGTAGAAGAATCCGTGCGATGCCGAGTAGACATAGCCGAGGTTCTTGGAACGGAAGGACTTGACGATGTCGCACGCCTCGTCGTTCAGCTCGCAGAAGTCATACGGGTGGGACTGAATCTCCACGCGCAGACCCTCGCGCTCGATGATCGGCAGCAGCTCCTCCATCGAACGGAAGAACATGCCGTTGCAGATCTCCTGCTGGTTCGGATCGCCGGAGAACTCGGTGTTGATGACCGGTACGCCCATGTCAACGGCGATCTGGATAATGCGCTTCCAGTTTGCAACCGCGTGCTGTCTCTGCTCCTCGGTCGGGCCGCTCCAGCGGTAAACGACGATGAAGGAAGAGATCTCAACGCCGGTCTCCTTCAGAGCCTGACGGTACTCCATCTCTGCCTCCTTGGAGAACAGCGGGTGCTTGTAGAACGGGTTGATGCGCGGATGCGGAGACTGCTCGATGTACTTGTAGCCCCAGTCAGCTACCTTGTGTACCATGTCGTTGATGGACATCTGCTTGGCCAGAACATCAACGTCAAATGCGATTTTCATTACAATTTCCTCCTCTAACAGATATTGCGAATCAATGTTTTCCTTGTTTCGATGGTCCTATTATAGCGTGTGCGCCGCGGATTTCCAATGATAGATTGCACTCATTAACTGCGAAATCCTGCTATTTTTCAAAAAGAAACTTTTTCACAAAAATAGGCGTTGATCCATAAGAATCCTGTTGTTTTTGCGAAAAAAGAACGGGAAAACAGGGGGGGAAAGGGATAAAATACCGGGAATATTGACAAAAAACTCAGTGGAATTTTGTCTTATTTCACGAAAACAGCGGACAGAGCTGCAAAAGCGGTTCCAAGTCCTGCGGCGGATAGATTTTTTCGACCTGATGCAAAGTGGAACAATTCCTTGATTTTCCGGCGCAATGCTGATACCATAAATGTGGGTATCTTATGGAGCAGGGAGGGACATACTATGCTGATTCCGGAAGCCGGAGTGCACCAGATTTCACAGCGCTACTTTTTTACACCGTCTTCGCTGGCGCGTGAGCTGTTTTATTTTCCGACGCGCTGCGGGCACTATTTTTGCAGCCATGAATATTCGTTCAGCCACCAGTCGGAAATTGCGCAGCAGGGAGACCACAACCAGAACATTATGTTGTTTGCGGTACAGGACGGCGCGTTTGAACTGGAAATCGCAGGGGAGAAGATGCTGGCGGCCCGTGGCCAGATTGTTCTGTTTGACTGCCGCGAACCGTACCAGTACAAAGCATCGGACGGAATGGAGTTTTACTGGCTGCTGTTTGACGGACTGAATGCCCGCGCCTTTTACCAGCGCATTCTGCGTTCCCACGGCGGACGGCATGTGTTCTCCACGCCGACGTATACGGAGATCAAGCGACAGATGGATGTGCTGATGGACAGCTGCGCGTCCGGCGAGCGCATGAGCGAAGCGTCCTGTTCCCAGCTGCTGCATCGGCTGCTGTGCCTGCTGCTGCTGGTGGAGGATGCTCCGGTCACGCGGGAAAACGACCGCATTGCGCAGGCGATCCGCTATATGAACCGGCATCTGTATGAGTCACTCAGCGTGCAGGACGTCGCGTCGTCCATTAACCTCAGCCCGTCGCACTTTTCGCGCCAATTTAAGGAGTATACCGGCTATTCGCCGTATGAGTATATTGTTCTGCGCCGCATTGACAAAGCCAAGCAGATGCTGACCTCGACGCAGATGTCGGTCAAGGAGATCGCCTATCACACGGGCTACAACAGCGAGGAAAATTTTATTCACAGCTTTCAGAAACACGTTGGTATTTCGCCGGGATTGTTCCGCAAATATCCAATTTAGCAAAGAATGGGACAAGGTTCGAGAATCTTTTCAAAATTGAATGTTTATTTACAAATCCCCCTGAATAATGTAGTACAATAGAGGAGCAGCAAATTGTATTTTTCAGATTGAGACAGAGGGGATTATTCGATATGGCAGCAAAAGGTCGGCGAAGGCGCGGAAAAAAACAATCCAAAGGAGCCATGGTCTGGCTGTTTCTCATGGCTGCGCTGTCGGTGTTTCTGGCGTATTGCGTGTACCAGGCGGTTTACGTGCAGGGGATCTATGAACAGGACGCGAAGGGAAGCGAACCATCCGATTGCCCGTCGCAGATTGAAAGCATTCCTGTCACGACGGATTTCGTACCGATTGGCTACGCAGCACGCACCGGCAAGCAACGGAGCATTCATTATATCACCATTCATGAAACGGACAACACGGAGAAGACAGCAACTGCGGAAGCACACAATGAATATATCCATACATACGGCAGAACGCACAAGCTGTCGTGGCATTACACGGTGGATGAAAACGAGATTTACCATCACATCCCGGACAATGAAACCGCGTTTCATGCCGGTGATAATATCCGGAAAGAAGGCGGAAACCGCAACGGCATCGGCATTGAGCTGTGCGTGAATGAGGGCAGTGATTTTTCCACAACGCTGCACAATGCGGCGGCGCTGGTCGCCTATCTGATGGATAAATATGATCTGGATATGGATGCGCTCAAAAAGCATCAGGATTTTTCCGGAAAAACCTGTCCCAAAACGCTGATTACCGAAGGTTGCTGGGACGAATTTTGCACCATGGTGGAGCAGGCGCTCTATGACCGCCAGACCGCGTTGTCCACCGATTCGGAAAACTAGGAAACCGGCGGAATAAAACTGCCGGCCGCAGCGCATACTACAGGTACATCACAAAAAGGAGGATACTTGATTATGATGAAGTGTCATGCAAACAAGGCGATCCATTGTACTGTAGAGCAGTGCGCAAACCATTGCAGTGAGGGTTCCTACTGTGCGCTGGACAGCATCCAGGTGGGAACACACGAGATGAATCCGACCGAGACCAAGTGCACGGACTGCCAGTCCTTCCGCCTGGGCTGACAACCGCGCTGAGCCACGGTCGGTTGGGACAACCGCTCTGACAGAATGACTGTGTGCTGAAACGAAAACGGCCCGCTGGGAAGCTTCTCCCGGCGAGCCGTTTTTGCTATGATTTTATGTGTTATTCGTCGTCGCTGTCTGCGCTGGAAGACGAGCGGCTGTTGTCGTAATCCACCAGTGCATCATAGATCTGATCGACCGCATACTTATAATAGATGCCGTCATGATCCTGCGAGGCCGCCATGACGACGACCGCATATTTGGGACTCTCAGACGGAGCAAAGGTCACGATCCAGCCGTTGTAGTCGCCCTTGCCGGTCTCAGCCGTACCGGTCTTTGCAGCGACGTCCCAGCCCTCGGGACCGATATAGCTGAAGCCATAACGGTCGGCCGCCAGCGTCATCGCGCTGGTGACGCGGTCAGCGGTACTCTTGCTGGTTACCGTAGCCAGTTCTTCCGTGCTGCCCTCCTGCTTGACGTTGCCGCTGGCCTCGGTCACCGATTGTACGAGATACGGCTTGAGCATGACGCCGTCGTTGGCGATCGCCTGTGCGACCATTGCCATCTGCAGCGGAGAGACCTCGGTCTGACCCTGGCCAAATGCGATGGATGCAACGACCTCATCGCGGTAGTCCTCAAAGTCGAGTTTGGACTTGAGCGTCGTGAAATCCAGATGGATGTCCTCTCCGATCAGGAACTTACGGATGCTCTGCTCCAGCGCGTCTCCGCCCATCTCCAACGCCTTTTCCATAAAGTATACGTTGGAGGAGTTAACGATTGCGCCGTCCAGATCCAGTTCTCCATAGGCGTTGCCCCTGTAGTTCGTGATGGTCTGGCCATTTTTGAAGGTCAGAGAGCCGTTGTCCATAACGGTTTCGCTGTCAACGTTGTTGTCAATGACAGCGCAGGCAGAGATGATCTTAAAGTCAGATCCGGGAGCAAAGGTGCTCTTGTAAGCGTTCGGAAGGAACAGACCGTCCACCTCGCATAACGATTCCCAGTTCTCTTCCAGAGAGTCCGGTTCGTAGGTTGGCGTGGACGCCATGGCAAGGATTTCGCCTGTGTTGGTGTCCAGAACGACAGCAGCGCCGTTGGCGATGTCAGAGATCGCGTCATATGCCGCCTGCTGCAGATCCGAGTCGGTAGTCAGAACAATGTCGCATCCCTTTTTCTCGTCGCCGCGGGAGCGGCTGGAGACCAGATCGGTGTTAAAGGTTTTCTCCACGCCCATCGAGCCGTAGATTTTGGAATAAAACCCGGTGAGGGTAGAATACGCGCGGCCGCCGGTATAGTGGCGCACTCCGCCGATTTTGTTCGAGTAGTTCAGTGCGCTGCCGTCGCGGTCATAGATCGTGCCGCGCAGGTAGGAACGCTGTGCCGTCTCAGCGGCTGCTTCTCTGCGGCTTTCCGGATTCCCCAGTGTCGTCCACAGAAGACCCGCGCCGAGTGCGATTGCGCACAGAAGAAACGCGCTTAGCGTGCACTGAACGCGCTTTTTGAAGCTTGGTGTCATACGAAGAATAGTCCCTCCTTCCGTCCCACAGATTTCCCGAGGAAATCGCGAGGATTACCGCCAAATAGATAAAGGTTGCAATCAGCGATGAACCGCCCAGAGAAATCAGGGGCAGGGTAATACCGGTCAGCGGAAGCAGACCGATGGAACCGCCGATAATGATAAATGCCTGTAAAATCACCTGAATCGTCAGTCCGGCTGCAACGGCCTGGTGATAGCGATCCGGACACCGGAAATAAATGCGGGTGCCGCGGACGACCAAAAGGCCGAACAGGATGCAGATAGTCAGCGCGATCAGGATGCCGCAGCTTTCGGTTAACGCCGGGAAGACCGAGTCGTTGAGCCGGTTTGGAATATAGGTCGTCGTGTCGCTGCCGAACAGGCCGGAATTGAGCAGCGCCTTGCGGGCCTGCAGGACCTGATAGTTGGCGTTTTGATATTCTTCCACCGAAAGGTTGGTTGGATTCAGTCCGAAGTTCAGATAAAGCCATGGAGCAAAGCGGTTGACAATCTTCTGTACCTGGCGGACCAGAAAACCGGAACCGCCGACCTTCAGCAGCAGGGAGCACATGGCGATACCGGCCGCGCCCAGACCGAACAGGGAAACGAGAACAGCGCCAAACACGCGGATGTCCGGCACGAACAGGAAGATCAGACACAGGAAGGTGCCGAGAATCAGCAGAATGGTGCCGAACTCACCCTGAAGCACCAGGAATCCGAGATTGATGAGGGTAACCAGACAGGCGGCCAGAATGCGCTTGCGCCCGGGGTTCTCCTTGGTGCAGAGCAGTCCCGCCATAATCAGTACGTACAGTCCCTTGATAAACTCGGACGGCTGGAACTGGATGGGGCCGATTCGGATCCAGTTGGTGACGCCGCCGGCGCCGGCCACACCGAGAACGAGGGTCGCCATGTACAGCAGGACAGACAGCAGGATCATCATCAGCGTGCATTGCGGGGAAGCCAGTATCGGCATTCGTTTGTACAGAAGCGCAGCCAGAAGACCGGCGGCGAATGCAATGCAGTAATATACCATTAACGTGGTTGGCCTGCTGTCTTCCTCCATCAGCATACACTGGATCATGGTGCCGAATGTCAGCAACAATGCCGCGTTCAAGAAAAAGGCGGTTTCCATGCGTGCGCGGTAGACGATCAGCCAGCCGCCGAACACGATGACCGACAGCGGGGCCAGCATATTCAGATAAGCGGTTCCGCGATCGCTGATATAGAGAATCAGAAAGGCAACCACCTGAAATAAAACGAACAGGAACACTGGCTGTGTTCCCGCAATGTTTTTCAGATTAGATTGTGTCGAAGTGGATTGGTTTTTTTTCTGCATATCGGATTACCTCCGGATAAACTGTGTTTCGTCGCTGACCTCGTTGTCATAGGCGCGCTCAATCTGAACCACAGTGGTACCAAACTGGACTTTTTCGCCGCCGACGATGGTAGCTTCCGAGCGGGAAACACCGTTGATGAGTGTACCGTTCAGAGAACCGAGGTCGCGCAGACAAACATGGTTGTTCTTCAGAAACAGCTCCGCATGCTTGCGGGAGACCGTGGAGTCTGTTATGACAAGGTCGTTGTCGCTGCGGCTGCCGATCGTAAACGGATAGTGCGACACCGGATAACGCTTGCCGACGTAGACAATGTAAAACATGATTTGGGTAGCCGGAGACACGCGGTGCGGCTTGGGCTGCCCGCTGGTTCGGGGCTCCGGACGGTCCGCGGTGGCAAAACGGTTGGCTTTTATGATGATGAAAACCGTCAGGACGACCAGGACGGCAATTAAAAGTGGCTTTACAAAGTTCATGGAATTTCCTCCCTGTGCAGAGTCTATTATATCATAAATTGCAGAATTTCAAAGTCTTTTTCAAGAATCTTGCCGATTTCGACAAATGATTTTACAATTTCGTTAAATTTCACGAAATTAATCAGAGTATTTTGGGGATTTTTTCAATGAGCATTCGGAAAAAAGCGGAAGCACAAAGAAAAATTGTAACACGACCCGAGCAGCCCTTCGTCTTGTTGAACCGGGAAACTGCTGGTATAATACCAGAAGACAGATACGATCCGCAGGAGGGAAAACGCGATGCAGCTGACAACCAATATGGAAAACGGACAGAAGAAAGAACGGAGTGCCGTGTGGAGGGAACGGGTGACCGGCATTGTCATTACCGCAGGGGTGCTGGTTCTGTTTACGCTGCTGTCGCACGTGCTGTTCGAGATTTCCAGCGAGACGGGACATATTGATATTTCGGCGCTGTTCATGCTGGCTGTGCTGCTGATCGCGCGGTGGACGTCCGGATACTTTTGGGGCATCCTTGCGTCGGTGATCGGCGTTGTAGTCATCAACATCATGTACATTTACCCGTATCGGGAATTGAATTTTTTCATCGAGGGGTATCCGGTTGTCTTTGTCTGCCTGATCACGGTTGCCATCATTACCAGTGCGCTGTCCGGACAGATCAAAAAGCAGCTGCAGCAGTCCCGAAAGCACGAGGAAATTGCCCGTCAGACGTCGGAGTTCAGCAAAAAACTGATGATGGTCAGCGGATTTGAGCCCATCATACGGATCAGTCTGGAGCATCTGCACTGTCACATAGATTCTGCCATCATTTATGTACCGGACCAGAGAGCGCTGGAAGAAGGACGGGAGACGGTCTTCGAAGGGCAGGAGGAATATAACCTGCAGCCGGAGGAGCGGGCGGCAATGCTGGAATGCTTCCGGACGAAGCAGGAGTGCGGGTTTGGCACAGCGAGATATCCGCACGCGCAGTTTCGGTTTTTCCCGTTGGTCTCCCACTCGGAGATGCTGGGAGCGGTCGGCATCCGCTGGGACTCCGGGATTGACAACGAGCTGACCCTTCGGATCCGCATGAGCCTGGGCTGGACGGCGCTGGCGCTGGAACGGCAGAAGCTGGAGGATCAGGCCAATCACATCGCGATGGAAGCGGAGCGCGAGGCCATGCGGAACAATCTTCTTCGGTCCATTTCGCACGATATTCGCACGCCGCTGACCGGTATTATCGGCGCGACGGCGGCCATTTTGGAAAACAACGTGCGGATTGACGAGGAGAATACGCTGAAGCTGATGCACGACGTCAAGGACGACGCGGAATGGCTGCTGCGCATGACGGAAAATCTGCTGTCTGTCTCGCGGTTGACAGGGGACGACGTTTCGATTAAAAAACAGTATGAGGTCGTGGAGGAGGTTGTCGCAGAAGCGGTCTCGCGGTGTAAGCGGAGGCTGCCCGAAGCGGTCATTTCGGTCAAGGTACCGGACGAATTGCTGTTTGTCCCGATGGAAGCGACCCTCATTGAGCAGGTGCTCATCAATCTGATCGAGAACGGTGTGCGGCACGGAAAATCTCCGGTAGAGATCACTGTCCGGCAGGAGGGCGGCGATGCGGTCTTTCTGGTACGGGACTTTGGAGAAGGGTTCCGGTCGGAGGTGCAGAGCACGTTGTTCAACGGAGTGGGACATAAAAAGCCGGAGACCGGACGTGGGCTGGGAATCGGATTGTCGTTGTGCAAATCCATTATTGCAGCGCATGGGGGAACCATAGAAGGAATCAATCACGAAGAGGGCGGCGCGCTGTTCCGGTTTACGCTGCCGATGGAAGACGAGGAGGAAACCGATGAAATCCAATAGAGCAGTTGTGTTGATTGTGGAGGATGATATACCGATTGCACACATCCTGACGACTATTTTGACCAGCAACGAATACAACGTCATAAAGGCGACGACCGGAGCGGCGGCGCGGTCCATGATCAGTTCCTACCATCCGGATGTCATCCTGCTGGATCTGGGACTGCCGGACATGGATGGCATTGAAGTGCTCAAGTGGCTGCGCCAGAGCTACGGCACCCCGGTGCTCATTGTTTCTGCGAGGGAGGATGAGGCGGAAAAGGTGCGGGCATTGGACCTAGGGGCGGATGACTACATCACCAAACCGTTTGGCACCTCTGAGTTGCTGGCGCGCATCCGGACCGCGCTGCGGCATCAGGCAAAGCAGGAATCCGGCGAGGAGCTGCCGCGCGAGACCTATCAGGTCGGGGATCTGACCGTGGATTTTGAACGGCGGCAGGTACTGCTGGCGGGCGAGCAGATTCACATGACCCAGACCGAATATAAAATTTTGGAGCTGATTGCCCGCCGTCCGGGACGGGTTTTGACGTATGATTTTATTATCCGCCGCATCTGGGGAGACTATGCGGCGGGAAATAACCGCATTCTGCGCGTGAATATGGCGCACATCCGCCGCAAGCTGGAGGAAAATCCGGCTGAGCCAAAGTACATTATGACCGAAATTGGTGTTGGCTACCGAATGGCGGAGGAATAAAAACAGAAAAAATTCTTCTGCTTCATGCAACCACTTCGCAAAAAATCCGACTATAGAGGTAAGGACAAAATGGAAGGAGGGAGCAGATGGAAGACAGAGAGATTGTTGCCCTGTATCATCGGCGGGAGGAAGCTGCGGTGCAAGAGACACAGATCAAATATGGAATCCGCCTGCATGCGGTATCCATGAATTTGGTGTTTGACCGGCAGGATGCGGAGGAATGCGTCAACGATACCTATTTGGCTGCGTGGAACGCGATGCCGCCGCAGGTACCGAACCATTTATTTGCGTTTTTGGCCAAAATGACACGGCACATTTCGCTGAACCGGCTGGAATACCGGAATGCGCAAAAACGCATGGCGCATGTGACGGAGTTGTCGGACGAGCTGATGGAATGCATTCCAAACCCGAAGGACGGCATGGGGGAGTATGAAGCGGGCGAGGTAGCAGCGGTGATCAGCCGGTTTTTATACACGGTAAAGCCGACTGCTCAAGCGCTGTTTGTGCGGAGATACTGGTATGGGGACTCGATTGCTGCGATTGCGCAGGCGTATGGGCTGAGTGAGAGCAGTGTAAAATCCAATCTGCATCGCACACGCAATCGACTGAAAACCTATTTACAGCAGGAGGGGATCTGTGTATGAATGGGAAGGATTTTTTGAATGAGCTGGAACATCTGGACGATGACCTGGTACAGAAGCACGAAATGCCGAAAAAGCGCAAACCGGCTTGGAGAAAGTATGTTGGTATTGCCGCGTGCGCGGCGCTTGTCTGTGCCGGACTGTTCGGATTGACTGTGCTGTCCGGCGGATGGGGAGGCGGTTCTTCGACGGAGCTGGCGACGAGCGGCGAGGCCTCGGGCGGCAGCTCGCAGGAGGCATCTGGTGAGATCACGCTGCTGGCGGCAGCAAAGGAAGCGGAGGTGCCGCAGAGGCCGGACGAATCTGTCTGGGAGAAGGAAGATGCCAGTAGTGAGGAGATAGCGGCCTATTGGGACGATATGGAGCGTTATTTGGAGGAAAAGGAAGAGATCGAACCGGATAGCGCATATTTGACGCAGCTGAGCGGGTTTGCATCCTCGACGATACGGCAGATTTTGACCAATGAAGAACAGAAAGACCGGAACATTGTCTATTCCCCGGCCAACTTGTACATGGCGCTCACCATGCTGACCGAGTGCGCGGAGGGGAATACCCGTCAGCAGTTGCTAGACTTGTTAGGGACAGAGGATACCCAGATCATACAGGAGCAGACTGATTTGATCTGGAAGTCGCTGTACAAGGATGACGACACGGGGATCATCAAGCTGGCCAACTCCATCTGGCTGAACGAGAAGATACCGTTCCACCAGGATACCATTGATCTGCTGGCGGACAAATACTATGCTTCCAGCTACCATGCAACGATGCCCAGCCAAAAGACGAACAAGGCAATTGCAGAGTGGATCAATGAAAATACCGGGGGATTGCTGAAGGAACAGACGCAGGCTGTGGAAACAAAAGAAGATACAGCGGCGATATTGTATTCCACATTGTACTTCTACAGCAGTTGGCATGAGCCGTTCGAGAAAGAGAACACGAAAGAGGACGTCTTTACCTGTTCGGACGGAACCGAGCAGACGGTGGATTTCATGCATATGACAGAAAACGGTGATTTCATCCGCGGAGACGGCTACAATATGGCCTGGCGTTTTTTCCGAAATGGGAAAACCATGTATTTTGTTTTGCCGGACGAGAGGACATCTGTTGATGAATTGCTGTCCAATGATGCGCTGATGCAGCAGATAATGGAGGCGGACAGCATTGAGCTAAACTGCTCCAACGGAAAAGTGGTTTGGTCTATGCCGAAATTTGATATCGCGTCCACTGAAAAACTGGTGGATTGTCTGAAGTCTCTGGGCGTGACCGATGCATTTAATTACCAGAATGCGAATTTTGCGCCGTTGTCTGATAACAGCTTGTATGTGTCCGAAGTGACGCAGTCTGCCCGCGTCAGGGTGGACGAAGAAGGTTGCGAAGCGGCAGCCTATACTGAAGTGACAATGGGGGCGGGAGCTGAAATAGAACAACCGGAAATCTGTGAAATGAACCTGAACCGGCCGTTTCTGTTTGTCATCACCGGCGAGGATAACCTGCCGTTGTTTGTCGGCGTGGTCAACCAGGTCGGAGAATGAACATCAATATTGCACGAGATAAAAAAACTGGCACATCGCAAATCGTCTGCGGTGTGCCAGTTGTATTTTTATTCTTCCGCTGCGCCGAACTCGGCCAGCTGTAAGCCCTCGTTTTTGTCCAGAGCCCAGTTGAGATTCCACATGCTGGTGAAGAGCAGCAGCCAGCGGTCGCGGTAATCCTTGACGATTTTGCTGTCCGATGTGATTTTCAGGCTGTCCGGATCGACCTCGTCGTTTTCGATCCAGCGCAGATACTGATACGGCAGGTTTTCCATGATAATGTCAACCTTATATTCGTTCTTTAAGCGATACTCCAGAACTTCCAGCTGCAGTACGCCGACGACGCCGACGATTACCTCTTCCATGCCGGAGAACGGTTCGTGGAAAATCTGGATGGCGCCTTCCTGCGCGATCTGTTCCATGCCCTTGATGAACTGCTTGCGCTTCATCGTGTCCTTCTGACGCACACGGCAGAATACTTCCGGTGCGAAGGTCGGAATGCCGGAGAATTTGCAGTCAAAGCCGGGGGACGTGATGGTGTCACCGATGGAGAAAATGCCCGGATCGAATACGCCGATGATGTCGCCCGCGTACGCCTCTTCGATGATTGCGCGGTCCTGCGCCATGATCTGCTGCGGCTGCGCCAGCTGCATTTTCTTCTTGCCCTGTACGTGGTACACGTCCATGCCCTTGCTGAATTTGCCCGAGCAGATGCGCATAAACGCGACGCGGTCGCGGTGCGCCTTGTTCATGTTCGCCTGAATCTTAAACACGAATGCGGAGAAATGCTCGTCAAACGGGCTGATTTCTTTTCCGCCGGAGGTGCGGGCCGTCGGCGGCGGAGTCATGTCCAGAAAATACTGCAAAAACGGTTCGACGCCGAAGTTGGTCAGCGCGGAGCCAAAGAATACCGGGGACAGCGTTCCGGACTGCACGCGTTCCAGATCAAAATCCTCACCCGCGCCGCTCAGCAGCTCGATATCGTCCTGCAGCGTGCCCCACAGGTAATCACCGACCAACGGCTTGAGCGCCGGATCATCCACCTCATAGATGGTCGATTTGGCTTCCTTGGTACCGGAGACCGAAGCGGCTTCAAACGCCATGACATGGTTTTTCTGCCGATCGTATACGCCTTTGAACTCCTTGCCGCAGCCGATCGGCCAGTTGACCGCATAGGTGTCAATGCCCAGTTCCTTTTCCAATTCGTCCAGCAGATCATACGGATCACGGGACTCCAAGTCCATTTTGTTGATGAACGTAAAAATCGGGATGCCGCGCATGGAACAGACCTTGAACAGCTTGCGGGTCTGCGCCTCGACGCCCTTGGACGCGTCAATGACCATGATGGCGGAGTCCGCCGCCATCAGCGTGCGGTAGGTGTCCTCGGAGAAGTCCTGGTGTCCCGGGGTGTCCAGAATGTTGATGCAGTGATCCGCATACTCAAACTGCAGAACCGAAGACGTGACCGAGATACCGCGCTGCTTTTCGATTTCCATCCAGTCGGAAACCGCGTGGCGGGTATTTTTTTTGCCCTTTACGGTACCGGCCAGCTGAATCGCTCCGCCGTACAGCAGGAATTTTTCGGTGATGGTTGTTTTACCGGCGTCCGGATGCGAGATGATCGCAAACGTACGCCGCTTGGAAATTTCATTGTGTAAATCAGACAAGGGAAGAACCTCCGATCCAAATTTCAATACTCAGTTAAAGTATAGTTTATCATAAATCATGTTGCCGCACAATATCCGTATCTGACAGAAAGTATGTCAAAAAAATCGGACGATTCGGCAAAAGATTGACATGGGTGTTGGGAGCCGCTATACTTGGAATAGTTTTGGATACAACAGAGTGGAGGAGATCCATATGAACATTCAGATATTCGGAAAAAGCAAGTGTTTTGATACCAAAAAGGCCGAACGCTACTTCAAAGAACGCCGGATCAAATACCAGTCCATTGACCTGGTGCGTTACGGGATGAGCAAGGGAGAATTCACCTCGGTTCAGCGTGCGGTAGGACTGGAAGCGATGATTGACTCCAAGAGCAAGGATCCGGACGCGGCGATGCTGCCGTATCTGGCGAGTGACGAGGCCAAAATGGAAAAGCTGATGGACAATCCCAAGCTCATCAAGACGCCGATTGTCCGCAATGGCAAGCAGGCAACCGTGGGCTACTGCCCGGAGATTTGGAAGACATGGGAATGATACCGTCATTTATCACGGAAACCGAGGATATATGGAGCGTCCTGCAGCGGGAAACCCGCCCGATTGTGCTGTACGGCATGGGAGATGGGGCGCAGAAAATCCTGGATGTCTGCGCGGAGAAAAACATTCCGATTGCCGGGATTTTTGCCTCGGATGAATTTGTTCGGGGACATTCCTTTGCGGGATACCGTGTCCGAAAACGCAGCGAGTTGGAGCAGGAATTGGGCGATTTTGTCTGCCTGATTGCGTTTGCCTCGTCGCGACCGGAGGTGTTGGCGCTGTTTGACGATCTGGACCGCACGCACACGACGTACGCGCCGGATGTTCCGGTGGCTGAGGGCGCACTGTTCGACTGGAATTTTGTACAGGAACACGGAGAGCAGCTGCAGCAGGCGTACGCACTGCTGTGCGATGAACGGTCACGGCAGGTGTTTGCCGCGACGGTGAATTTCAAACTGAGCGGCAAGCTGCACTGGCTGCGCGAGTACACGCAGGAGCGGGAGACGGCCTACACGGACTATCTCCGACCGACACAGGACGAACACTATCTGGACTTGGGCGCGTACAACGGGGACACGATCCGGGAGCTGCTGGCGCACACCGATGGAAAGTACGGTTCGATTACCGCGCTGGAGCCCGACCGCAAAACGTTCAAAAAGCTGAAAAAGTATGCGGAAGAAAATGTGCCGGACGCACGGCTGTTTCATGCGGGCAGTTGGAGTGCGCCGGGAGAGCTGCTGTTTGCCTCCAAGGGAGGGCGCAACTCGACGCTGCTTCCGGTGCGGCATGAGGTATCCCACGACCAGCATACGGTTCCGGTTGCGGTGGAATCGGTGGATCACGTGATGGAGGGACGCCCGTGTACGTGGATCAAGATAGATGTCGAAGGTGCGGAATACGAAACCCTGCTCGGCGCAGAGCAGACCATCCGCCGCTGCCGTCCCAAGTTGGACCTGTCTGCCTATCACCGCAGCGAGGATTTGTATGAATTGCCGCTGCTGTTGGCGTCATTCTGCCCGGATGTCCGCATCGCCATGCTGCATCATCCCTATGTTCCGGCGTGGGAGACAAATTTTTATGTCCAATTTCCATAAAGCATCTGGAAAAACGGGGGGCAATGCGGTATACTATGGATAGCCCGAATGGAGAACGGGCAATCTGATAGAAGAGGAGATATATTCCAATGAGTTGTTTCTACTGTGATCCGAACAACGAGGGACGCCTGAACATCATGTTCCGCGTAGGAAAGATGAGAGAGGGCGTTTTGTACCTGTTCAAGGATCAGGCGCACAAGGGCCGCTGTGTTGTCGCTGTGGACGAGCACAAGGCAGAGCTGTGTGATCTGACCGAACAGCAGCGTCATGATTACATGGATGACGTAGCGGATGCAGCTGCTGCTATCAAAAAGCTGTGGGGCTGCACCAAGATCAATCTGGGTGCGTACGGCGACAAACTGCCGCATCTGCACTTCCACATCGTTCCGAAGTACGAGGGCGGCTTTGAGTTCGGCGGCGGTTTTGAGATCACCAACCCGAATCCGGTTCACCTGACTGAGGAAGAATACGCCGAGATGATCGCTCAGCTGAAAGCAGAGCTGAATATCACCAAGGAGTAATCGGACGCAATTCCCAAACGAACAAAAAATACATAAAATCTATAACAATGAATCTATAACATGAAATACCCTGTGAGAGTACAGCACTTTCACAGGGTATTTTTGCATCATAGAAACGGGACAGAAGCATACGCCTCTGTCCCGAAAGAAATACAATATTGGATGTCACAGCTCCTGCAGGAACTCCTGAATGCGTTCCAGAGCGGTGTGAAGATGCTGCATGGAGTAGGAGTAGGAGATGCGGATGTGTCCGCGTCCGCTTTCGCCGAACGCACTGCCCGGCACGACAGCCACTTTTTTGGATTTCAGCAGTCGCTCGCAGAATTCCTCGTCATCTTCGCAGTATTTCGTGATGTTGGGGAAGATGTAGAACGCGCCCTCCGGTTCGAAACAGGACATGCCCATGTCGGTTAGGCCGGAATAGACGTAGCGGCGGCGCAGGTCGTACTGCTCACGCATGTATTTGATGTCGTCGGCGCCGGAACGCATTGCCTCGATGCCGGCAAACTGGCTGACCGTCGGCGCAGACATGATGCCGAACTGATGGATCTTGACCAGCGGCTTGAGCAGCTCGCGCGGGGCCATGACCCAGCCGAGACGCCAGCCGGTCATCGCGTACGATTTGGAAAAGCCGTTGATGACAATCGTGCGCTCCCGCATGCCGGGGAGTTCGGCAAAACAGACGTGCGAGCGTCCGCCATAGGTCAGCTCACAGTAGATTTCGTCCGAAATGACAATGATGTTGGTGTCACGCAGGACAGCGGCAATTTCCTCCAAGTCTTCGCGGGTCATGATTGCGCCGGTCGGATTGTTCGGATACGGCATGATCAGCACCTTGGTTTTGGGGGTGATCGCTGCGCGCAGCGCGTCCGCTGTCAGCTTGAAGTTGGTCTCCATCGTGGTCTTCAGCGGAACCGGAACGCCGCCTGCCATGATCGCCAGCGGGGTGTAGCAGACGAAGGACGGTTCGGGGATTAAAACCTCGTCGCCGTTGGAGACAAACGAACGCAGTGCGTTGTCGATCGCTTCGGAACCGCCTACGGTTACAATGATCTCGTTTTGTTCGTCGTAGTCCAGGTTGTAGTTCTTTTTGGCATACACGCTGATCTCATGACGAAGTTCTGCCAGACCCCAGTTGGAGGTATAGAACGTTTTGCCCTTTTCAATGGAGTTGATGCCGGCACGGCGGATCTGCCACGGCGTCTGGAAATCCGGTTCACCGACGCCGAGAGAGATGGCGCCGTCCATGGTGTTGACAATATCGAAAAACTTCCGGATACCGGACGGCTTGATCACGCTGGCCTTGTCCGAGATCAGGGAGGAGTAATCAAGCATCGCGGAAGTCCTCTCTTTCATCCGTCGGATTGTAATCTACGCCGGCGTCCTTATACTTCTTCAGGACGAAGTGGGTAGAGGTAGAGATGACATTCTCCATCGTGGACAGATTCTCCGATACGAAGCGGGAGACCTCCAACAGAGAGCGGCCGCTGATGACAACCGTGAAGTCAAAGCCGCCGCTCATCAGGTACAGACTCTGCACCTGTGGATAGTTGTTGATGCGGCGGGCGAGCTCGTCAAAGCCCATGCCCTTCTGCGGGCTGACGCGCACCTCAATCAGCGCGGTGACGGTCTCCTTGGGGGTTTTCTCCCAGTCAATCATTGTTTTATAGCCAAGAATGACATTGCTATTCTCATAACTCTGGATTTTGCGGACAACATCTTCCTCCGACATGTCGAGGATTTCGGCGATCCGTTTCGGGGTCAGACGGGCGTCCTGCTCCAGCAGCTGCAAAATACGATACATAATGGATGTCCTCCTTTTGTACACAACAATACACAAACTATCAGAAGTATACAACAAAACAGGAAAAAAGAAAAGAGAAAGAAACGATATTTTTCGGACGGTCGGCAGAGAATGATTGCATTGCTGTGTATTTTGGAGTAAAATACGAAAGGATTTCAATTCGTACGCAGTTAGGAAGGAAGTGTTCCATGTCATTTTCGGGATTTTCTCCGCAGATGCTGGATTTTCTGGCGGAGAACCATATGAGAAACAGCAAACCGTGGTATGAGGAGCACAAAGAAGACTACCGCCGGCTGGCTGTTGAGCCATATTACGAGCTGGCGGAGTTGCTGGCGCCGGTCATGCAGGCGATTGACCCGCTGTTCGTCACCCAGCCGTCCCGCTGTCTGTCACGTGTGCGCCGCGACACGCGGTACACCAAGAATAAGGATTTGTACCGCGATCATCTGTGGCTGGTTTACCGTCATCCGCGCAAGTCGATGGGGTCGGCGCTGTGCTATTATTTTGAGACGGAACAGGAATCGTGGGGCTATGGCGTGGGGTATTACGACATGCCGCGCGATGTGCTGGCCGAGTGCCAGACCATGATCCGGAACGAGGACGTGCTGTTTCAAAAGGCGTTCCGCGCGCTGAACGACAGTGATTTTGAGCTGTACGGCGAGGATTACAAGAGAGTCAAGTTTCCGGATGCGCCGCAGGAGTATCAGCCGTGGCTGAACAAAAAGCGGTTTGGGGCAAGTTTTGTGTCAGATGATTTTGAAGCCTTGTTTCAGGGAAGCTTTTGTGATAAAATGATAAAAGATATCCAGTTGATTCAGCCGTTTTATCAGTTTCTGCGGACGGCGGAAGAGCGGGCTGGAGCAAAACGGCGGGAGGCATTCGGTGAAGTACACAGCGATTGATTTTGAAACGGCCAATTCATCTCCGCTCAGTGCGTGTTCTATCGGCGTGGTTGTCTTTGAGGACGGCGTTCCGGTGCGGGAAACCGTCACACTGATTCGGCCGCCGCAGGAGTATGGCAAGTTTAACTGGTATAACGTCCGCATTCACGGCATCAAAGCCCCGATGGTGGCCAAGGCGCCGACCTTTGACGAGGTGTGGGAGACCCTGCGTGCGGACATTGAGGGCGGATTGATTGTCTGCCACAACGCGATGTTTGACACGGCGGTACTGTGTAAGCTGCTGGACTACTATCATATCCCGATGCCGGAGTTCTCCTATGTTTGCACGGTGAAGATCTCGCAGAAAATCTGGCCGGAGATGGAAAATCATAAATTGGATACCGTTTCCGAGGAGCTGGGGATCCGGTTGGATCACCACCAGGCTCTGTCCGATGCGCGGGCCTGCGGCCTGATTCTGGCGCGTGCCATGCAGGAGCTGCACTGCACGGACATAGAATCGCTGGCGGAGAAGATTGCCATGCGCGTTGGGCATGTCGGCAAAGAGGGAAAGATCTCGTGTTCCACTGCGGAGGAGATCCGCAGAAAGATAGAGTCGCAAAAGAAAAAAGAAATCAGTCGGCGCCGCTACTATGCATACCGGCAGGCAAAGGCTGCTGCGAAGGCTGCGGCGACGGCGTGTGATGCTGCAAAGCAAGGAGGAAACAAATGATGAAGAATTGTCCTGTCTGTTCCCGAATGGCTGCTGTCGGGGAAACCATCACTGCGTTTCTGGGCGGTGCGTGCAAAGAGGGCGGAGCGGCTGCCGCGGCTGCCTATGCAGCTGTCGTCGCATGGATCGGCGGTCTGGTGATTTCCGAGGCCTTGTTGTTGAAGACCTTTTTTGTATCCGTCGGCATTCTGATTGGCGCGGCGTTTTCGGATTTCTTTAAAAAGCACCGCTGGCTGGTCGTCTTTGTCCTCATCGGCTCCGTTGCGCTGTTCCTGTACAAGGCGATTGCGGACATGGAGGAAGACGACGCGTTTTGAGTGAAAAAAACGCAATAAAGTGTGAAAAAAATCTTGCAGTTCGGCGAACGATATGATATAATATTTTTGTTGTCGAATTGCCGGTGTGATGGAATTGGTAGACGTAGCGGACTCAAAATCCGCCGCTGGCGACAGCGTACCGGTTCGAGTCCGGTCACCGGCACCATATCGGAGCGGACGATGCAGTTCGCTCCGGTTTTCTTTTTTCCGCTTCACGCGGGAGAAGAAACCATGGCATTCGACGATTCGCTGGAACATGCAAAAGCCGCACGGTGATCTGTGCGGCCGTTTTTGTGTATGGCAGGCTATGGTACTGGTTATGCCGTTGGGCGCTTTGTGGACAAATTATATCAGCGTACTGCTGTCGTAAAAGGAATTACCTGCGATGACATATTATTTTGCCCCTCTGGAGGGGATCACCGGTTATATCTATCGGAACACATATCAAGAATTTTTTGGCGGAATCCAGCGGTATTTCACGCCGTTTCTCGCGCCAAATCAGGACGGCGGCGTGCGGACACGGGATAAAAACGATGTCCTGCCGGAACACAACGTGGGGATCTCGGTTGTGCCGCAGATTCTGACCAACAACGCGGACGCGTTTCTGACCGTCGCGCGATGGCTGGCTGACCTCGGCTACACGGAGATCAATCTGAATCTTGGCTGCCCGTCCGGCACGGTCGTGGCCAAGAAAAAGGGCTCCGGACTGCTGGCGGAGACCGCATTGCTGGAACAGCTGTTGGATGCCATATTCCGAGCCTGCCCAACCAGACTTTCCATCAAAACCCGCATTGGCAAGCAGAGCCCGGAGGAATTTCCGGCGTTGCTGGAGCTGTTCAACCGCTATCCGATGACCGAGCTGATTATTCATCCGCGCGTGCAGAAGGAGTATTACAAAGGCCATCCCCACTGGGAGAGCTTTGCATACGCCGTGGAGCACGCCAACATGCCGCTGTGTTACAATGGAGACCTCTTCCGTGTGCGGGATATTCAGGATGTGACCGAACGGTTTCCGTCGGTGGACCGGCTGATGCTGGGACGCGGTTTGCTGTCCGACCCGGGACTGCTGTGCAAGGCGGAGGGAAGACCGGCACCGGAGAAACAGGTGCTGTACGACTTCCACCAGACCCTGCTGAGGCGGTATCAGGAGGTTATGTCCAGCGACCGCAACGTGTTATTCCACATGAAGGAACTGTGGGCCTGCCTGTCCTGCCTGTTTACGGAACCGGACAAGCACGCCAAGAAAATCCGCAAGGCGCAGACGCTCCGCGCGTATCAGGCGGCCGTGGACGACTTGTTTGCCCGACAGGAGCTGCGGGAGGAATCGTCATTTCACGGATAGGGATGGAAAGAAAACGGCTGAAGGAATTTTCCTCCAGCCGTTTGTTGTATCAGGTTGTTGTTTACAGGAGCGGGATGCCGGCCTGCTTGTACATGGACAGGGTCTCCTTGTCCCAAACGCTGCTCTGTACCTCACCGATGTGTGCGGATCCGAGCAGAAGCATGCACAGGCGGCTCTGACCGATGCCGCCGCCGATGGTATACGGCAGCTCGCCGTTCAGCAGCGCCTTGTGGAACGGCAGCTCACGGCGGTGCTCACAGCCAGCCAGCGTCAGCTGACGATCCAGGCTCTCCGGGCTGACGCGAATGCCCATGCTGCTGACCTCAAAGCACTGCTGCAGGGTATCGCTCCAGAACAGGATGTCGCCGTTCATAGACCAGTCGTCGTAGTCCGGCGCACGTCCGTCGTGCGGCTTGCCGCTCTTGAGCTTGCCGCCGATCTGCATCAGGAACACGGTCTTGTGCTCCTTCAGGAAAGCGTTTTCGCGCTCCTTCGGCGTCTTGTCCGGATACAGGTCTTCCAGCTCCTGCGTGGTGACATAGGTAACTTCATTGCACAGAAGCGGATGGGTGTTCAGCGCCGGATACATCGCGCGGATGGTCAGTTCGGTGGCGCAAATGGCGCGGACAATGCCCTCAACCACGTTCTTGAGATAGTCCACATTGCGGTCCTCGAGCGTGATGACCTTTTCCCAGTCCCACTGATCGACATAGATGCTGTGCAGGTTGTCCAGCTCCTCGTCGCGGCGGATGGCGTTCATGTCGGTATACAGGCCCTTGCCCGGGAAGAAATCGTAGTCATGCAGTGCCTGACGCTTCCACTTGGCGAGAGAATGCACGACCTGTGCCTCGGTACCGGTTTCGCGGATCTCAAAGCTGACCGGACGCTCCACACCGTTCAGGTCATCGTTCAGACCGGTGGATGCCTCCAGAAACAGCGGGGCCGAGACGCGGCTGAGATTGAGTACGTTGCTCAGCGTGTCTTCAAACAGGCGCTTGATCATGCCGATCGCGCGTTGGGTATCGTACAGGTTGAGTACAGGTTTATATCCCTGCGGAATGAAAGATTTACTCATAGTTGCTTCACGTTCCTATTCCATCAATAAAATATTCATTTTAATATTATGCAACATAGAGGGGAAAAAGTAAAGAGCTTTTGAAAAAATGAAGGAATGAAATTCAAAAGACAGCAAAAGACAGAAAACTTGCACGGAATGGGTTGCAAAATGAATGAAAGACGGCAAGAAATTCCTTGCATTTTGTGTTCGTTTCGCAGTATGATACCATATAGATGCAAAAAACAGCGGAAGTCCGCATAAAGGAGAGATCAACGTATGGCAGTACTGGCCGGATTACAGCCGGAACGGGTGTTCCACTATTTCGAGGAGCTGTGTGCCATCCCGCACGGCTCGGGCGATACCAAACGCATCAGCGATTACTGCGTTCGATTTGCACAGCAGCACGGACTGCGCTATATTCAGGACGACAGCAACAATATTATCCTGTTTCAGGACGGCACGCCGGGGTACAAGCAGTCCGAACCGGTGATGCTGCAGGGCCATCTGGATATGGTGTGCGAGAAGACAGCGGATTGTCCGATTGATTTTTCCAGGGATGGACTCATTCTGCAGGTGAAAGACGGAAATATCACGGCGGACGGCACGACGCTTGGCGGAGATGACGGCATCGCCGTCGCGTATGCGCTGGCCATCCTGGATGCAAAAGATATTCCGCATCCGCCGCTGGAGGTTGTGTTTACTGTCGATGAGGAAATCGGCATGCTGGGAGCCGCTGCGCTGGACGCCACGCCTCTGCGGTCCCGTACCATGCTGAATCTGGACTCAGAGGACGAAGGATACCTGCTGGTCAGCTGTGCCGGCGGCGTGCGTGTCACGTGCCATCTGCCGGTTGATCGGGAAGAGACAGAAAAACCCTGCCTGACGCTGACCATATCCGGTCTGACCGGCGGGCATTCCGGTGTGGAGATTGATAAGGAGCGCGCCAATTCCAATCAGCTGATGGGCCGTCTGTTGAATGAGCTGAACAAAGCCGTGCCGTTTTTTCTGGTTTCGGTGGACGGCGGGCGCAAGGACAATGCGATTCCGCGTGAGACCACGGCTGTGATCGCGGCAGAGGATGCAGAACGGGTGCAGGACGTCGTCGCGCGCTATCAGGCGATTTTTCAGAATGAGTACCGTGTGACAGACCCGGAATTGACCGTCACGATGCAGCCGCTCCCGAGAAAATCCGTACAGGCGATGGATGCGGCATCTCAGAAGCGGGCGATTGCGGCGCTGCTCCATCTGCCGGGAGGCGTGCAGCGCATGAGCGCGGACATGGAAGGACTGGTACAGACCTCGCTGAATCTGGGTATTTTGGAGACGTTGGAGCGCGAGATCCAGCTGAGCTTTGCCGTTCGCAGCAGTGTCGGCACGGAAAAGCAAGAGCTGGTCAGCCGGATTGCCAATCTGATGGATGTGCTGGGCGGAACGGTGGACTGCGCGGGCGACTATCCGGCGTGGGAGTACCGGCGGGATTCCCGTCTGCGTGAGCTGATGGTTGAGGTGTTTGAGGAGCAGTACGGGCACAAGCCGGTGGTGCAGGCGCTGCACGCCGGTGTGGAATGCGGCTTGTTCGCCGGAAAGCTGTCCGGATTGGACTGCGTATCGTTTGGACCGGACATGACGGACATCCATACCACCAGCGAGTGTATGAGTATCGCATCGGTGCAGCGCACATGGGCCTATCTGTTGGAGATTCTCAAACGTCTGCGATGAGGATTGCGCCCTTCTTTTGGTGTTTTCGCACAAAATACGAAACTGTGCATTCAAAAATAGTGAAAACTGCGCATTTTCTTCAGCACAGTTGAATGCTATACTGTCTCTACTGCCGAGAACGGCAGAAAAAATGAGAACAAAGAAGGACGAAACTATGAAATCCAATCACGTATCCGTTCGTTTCCTGTGCGTCACGGCGATGATGACGGCACTGATCTGCGTTATGACCGCAATTCCGCGCATTCCGATCCCGCTGGGCTATGCGCATCTGGGCGACGCATTTATCCTGATCGCTGTTTTGTTTGCCGGCAAGCGCGAGGGCATTTGGGCGGCCGGCATCGGCTCGGCGCTGGCCGATCTGCTGGGCGGCTTCCCGATCTGGTGCATTCCGACCCTGCTGATCAAAACGATTATGGCCCTGATCCTCGGCTGGATTGCGTACGATAAGGACGGAAACTGCAGCCTGTTCACCGTGCGCGCAGCAGTCGGCTGCGTGGTCTCCATGCTGTGGATGGTCTTTGGCTATACGATTGCCGGAGCGATTCTGTACGGCGGCATTCTGGTCGGCCTGACCTCGACCCCGGGCCTGCTGATTAAGGGCGCTCTGAATCTGGTTATCGCGTATGGTGTTGGCAGCCTGCTGGAGAAGGCCAACCTGCGCCGTGTATTTGTTCAGCGGCGTCCGATTACGGAAGGAAAGTAAGTTTTATGCAGACAGTGAACCATAATCGTCAAAAGAAAATTGCGGTCATCAATGACTTTTCCGGCTTTGGACGGTGTTCCATTGCGGTCGCCATGCCGATCATATCTGCCATGAAAGTGCAGTGCTGTCCGGTTCCAACCGCGATTTTTTCCAACCACACCGGCTTCCCGGAGCGGTTTTTTGAGGACTATACCGATAAAATGCAGCCGTACATTGACCAGTGGAAGAACCTCGGTCTGGAATTTGAAGGGATCTCCACCGGCTTTCTCGGTTCGGAGAAGCAAATTGCCATTGTCCGCCGGTTTATCCGGGAGTTCCGTACGGAGCGCACGACGGTGGTAGTGGATCCGGTCATGGGCGATTATGGCAAGCTGTATCCCACGTATACGAATGGAATGTGCCAGGCCATGAAGGAACTGGTGCACGACGCAGATATTCTGACCCCGAACCTGACCGAAGCCTGCATTCTCACCGACACGCCGTACCACGACGGCGCGTGGAAAATCGTCGAGCTGAAAGCGCTCGCGCACAAGCTGAGCCAGCAGGGACCGCAGAAGGTGGTTATCACCGGCATCCAGCAAAACGATTTTGTCGCCAATCTGGTGTTCCGCCGCGGCAGTAAGACGCGCATCCTGCGAACTCACCGCGTGGGTACGGAGCGGTCCGGTACCGGCGACGTGTTTGCGGCGATCATCGCGGCGGATGCGGTCAACGGAGTACCGTTTGACGCATCGGTAAAAAAAGCGTCGCGTTTTGTCAAGCAGTGCATTTTGCGCTCGGAGGAAATGGGAATTCCGAAGACGGACGGCGTCTGCTTTGAGGAACTGCTGCACACATTAAAGTAAAGCGAGGAAGAGTCATGCCAAATCGTGAGATGACAATTGTATATGAAGTGCACAGCGGACTGTATGTCAATCTGACCAATCGCTGTCCGTGCGCGTGTACGTTTTGCTTGCGTCAGACGATGGATCGTGTGGGAAATTCCGGCGGTCTGTGGCTGGAGCATGAGCCGTCGGTGGACGAAGTGAAGCAGGCGATGCGTGTGCTGGACATGAGCAAGTATGAAGAGGTCGTATTCTGCGGCTTTGGCGAGCCGACGGAGCGTTTGGACGCACTGTTGGAGGTCGCCGCGTTTGTCAAGCAGGAATATGCCCTGCCGATCCGCATCAATACCAACGGTCTCGGCGATCTGGTCAATGGCGAGTCCATTGCACCGCGGCTGCGCGGGCTGGTTGACACGGTGTCCATCAGCCTGAATACGCCCAACGCGGAGGAATACCTCAAGCTGACACGAAGCAAATTTGGCGAACACTCCTTTGACGCCATGCTGGCATTTGCGGAGTCGTGCCGGGAAGTGGTTCCGCACGTCGTCATGACCACGGTGGATACAACCATTTCCCACGAGGAGGAGGAACAGTGCCGCGCGATCTGTGAGCGCGTCGGCGCAGCATATCGCATCCGCCCCTGGGAAGAATAAAAGAAAAAAGACAGCATGGACAGCGCCAAGAAAGCACTTCCGTGCTGTTTTTTTGCCATTTTTCACCCATGCTGTCGTATTTTACGCAAAAAGAAAGAAAATTTTGCAAAAACCGTACAAAACCTGTGACAATAAGACAAAGTATGATATAATATGTGTATTCTATTTATTAAAAAGGAAAGAGGTACGTATGAAACAGGCATGGAAAAAATGGAATGACATGAGCTTGATTCTGCGCATTGTCATTGGATTGGTGATCGGTTTGATTCTCGCACTGGTGGCACCGCAGGCGACAGCGATTGCGATTTTCGGAACGATGTTCGTCGGCGCACTGAAAGCGATTGCACCGATTTTGGTCTTCATCTTGGTCATGAGTTCGCTGGCACAGGCGACGGAAGGAATCGGAAAGCGGTTCCGCACCGTTATCGTCCTGTACATGCTCAGCACGTTTCTGGCGGCTGTTTTGGCAGTCTTTGCAAGCTTTTTGTTCCCGGTCACGCTCAAGCTGACGCAGGCGGCCGGTGATACCGCTCCGCCGAGCGGCATCGGCGAGGTGTTCACCAACTTGCTGAACAACATTGTTTCCAATCCGGTGACCGCGCTGTCTCAGGCCAATTACGTCGGCATTCTGGCGTGGTCGGTTCTGCTGGGTCTGGCGCTGAAAAAGATTGCTTCGCCCAAAACGAAGGAGACACTCAAGGAACTGTCGGATGCGGTTTCGCAGGTAGTCCGCTGGATCATCAACCTTGCCCCGATCGGTATCATGGGTCTGATTTTCAGCGCGGTATCCGAGAACGGTCTGGCGATTTTCCAGGATTACGGCAAGCTTCTCCTCCTGCTGGTCGGCTGTATGCTGTCGGTTGCACTGATTATCGATCCGTTGATTGCAGCCATTTGCCTGCACCGCAATCCGTATCCGCTGGTATTCCGTTGCTTCAAGGAGAGCGGTGTCACCGCGTTCTTTACGCGCAGCTCGGCGGCCAATATCCCGGTCAATATGGCTCTGTGTGACCGCTTGGGTCTGGATAAAAACGTGTATTCGGTTTCCATTCCGCTGGGCGCAACCATCAATATGGATGGTGCGGCCATCACCATCACGGTCATGACTCTGGCAGCGGCGCACACGGTTGGTGTCAATGTCGGCATTCCGACCGCAATTATCCTGAGCTTGTTGGCAACGGTTGCAGCCTGCGGTGCATCCGGTGTGGCGGGCGGCTCGCTGCTGCTGATCCCCATGGCGTGTTCGTTGTTTGGCATCAGCAACGACATTGCGATGCAGGTTGTTGCCGTTGGCTTTATCATCGGCGTAGTGCAGGACTCCTTTGAGACTGCAATCAATTCTGCCGGCGATGTACTGTTTGCCGCAACGGCGGAATTCCGCGAATGGATCAAAGAAGGACGCGAGGTAACGTTCTGATTCGCGGCAACTATTTCAGATAAAAAACGGCTGAGAGTGGTAACGCTCTCAGCCGTTTTACGTTGGTTACAGATTGTCCGTGGCGTACATCAGCGCGGTCAGCGCCGCAACCGGTGCGGTTTCGCACCGCAGGATGCGCGGTCCCATGGCGACCGGCTGGATGCCGTGCGCTTTGACCTGCTCCACTTCGCTCGGATCAAACCCGCCCTCCGGACCGGTGATGATGGCGGCGGAGTGAATGTCTCCGGCTCCTTCGATGACATCGCGCAGCCGGACGCGCTCTCCGGTCTCATAGAGAAACAGGGGCAAGTCGGTTTGCTGCGCGAGCTGGAGCGCATCCATCAGAGAGGGGACTGCGGACACGTGTGGGATGATGCCGCGGCCGGACTGTTTGGCGGCGGATTCCGCAATTTTCTGGAAGCGGATCAGCTTTTTCTGCATGCCTTTGGCGTCCGGACGGGCGACGCAGCGCTTGGACAGAAAAAAGACGATTTCCGCCGCGCCGCACTCGGTGCATTTTTGAATGATGTAATCGGCCCGCTCGCCCTTGGGGAAGCCGGCGAGGATGGTGCAGGAAACGCTCGGTTCGGCGGAATCTGAGACAGCTTCCACAATTTCGGCCGTGACGGTGTCGCCCGAGCTGCTGCAGATACGGCACAGGTAACTGCTGCCCTGTCCGTCGCAGACCGTGAGCTCCTCTCCGGGCTTCATCCGCAGGACGCGGATGTGTTCCGCATTGTTTCCGGTAATGGTAACGGTCTGACCCTGTATATCGGCGTTCGAGATGAAAAATCTGGGCACAGTACGTCCTCCTGATCGCAAAAGAAGTTGTTCCAATTATCGCACACTTTGGCCGGTATTGCAAGGCGAATCTTGGCGAAATGTGTGGTTATCGGGACGGAGTGCGCGGTCGGGGAGAGCGTGGGGGAGAACAATCCCAATATAAAGTGGAAATAAATGATTACTTTCTGTGAACTCCGCCCGCTGCGGCGGGAAAATGCGAAAAAAACGAAAAACCTCGAACAGACGTTCGAAGTTGCGAAAATGCTGGCAAATCGCCAAAAAAACTCAATTTAAATGCAAAAAAGAATCATAATTTCCTTGCATTTTAGGAAGCGGAATCGTATAATAAAACTATACTTGGTGTAAAGTGGAGCGAAAGACCATAATCGACCACAAAATCGGGGCAGGAGGGGTGACCATGAAGGGCGAATACCAACATACGCTCGATGCAAAAGGCCGCCTGTTCATCCCGGCCAAGCTGCGCGAGGAGCTGGGCGAACACGCGACGCTCACCCGCGGGCTGGATGGATGCCTGTTTCTGTACTCCGAGGAGGAGTGGCGCAAGCTGGAGCAGACGATCCGGGAACTTCCGATCACCAAGTCCCGCAAGATGCAGCGGTATCTGATTTCCTCCGCTGTGGATGTGGACGTGGACAAGCAGGGGCGCATCGTCATCCCTCCGGTTCTGCGGGAGCGCGCAGGGCTGAAAAAGGACGTCACCATCATTGGTGTGCTGTCCCGCGCCGAGATCTGGGATACCGAGCAGTGGAACGCCTACAATGGCGAGCTGGACCCGGATGACGTGGCGGAGGCAATGGAAGAGATCGGATTCTGAGCGAAAGGCGGGAGAGAATGGAATTTCATCATGTTTCGATCCTGCTGCAGGAGTGCATCGACAACCTCAATATCCGTCCCGACGGCGTCTATGTGGACGCGACGCTGGGCGGAGCGGGCCATTCGCTGCATATCGCGCAAAAGCTGTCGCCGAACGGTCGCCTGATCGGAATTGACCGTGACGACATGGCGCTGGACAATGCGCGGGTTCGGTTGAAGGACTATCTGGATCGCGTTACACTGGTCAAAAGTGATTTCCGCCGCATCGACGAAGCGATTGCTTCATGCGGTTTGGAAAAAGTAGACGGTATCCTGTTTGATCTGGGTGTGTCCTCTCCCCAACTGGACATTGCAGAACGCGGGTTTTCCTACATGCAGGACGCCCGTCTGGATATGCGGATGGATCAGCAGCAGCAGTTGTCGGCGTACGAAGTGGTCAACGAGTGGGATCGCACGGAATTGAAACGGATTCTGTTTGAGTACGGCGAAGAGCGGTACGCGCCGCAGATTGCCGCCGCGATTGAGCGGGAGCGGGCGGTTCAGCCGATCGAGACGACGGTGCAGCTGGCGGAAATCATCCGCAGCGCGATGCCGCCGTCCGCGCGCAAGGAAAAACAGCATCCGGCAAAGCGGAGTTTTCAGGCCATCCGCATCGCGGTGAATGATGAGCTGCGGTCGGTGGAGCAGGCGATGGAGCGGTCCATTGAGTGCCTGGCGCCGGGAGGGCGGCTGGCGGTGATCACGTTCCATTCGCTGGAGGATCGGATCGTCAAGGCGGCGTATCGCAGAGCGGCACAGGGATGTACCTGCCCGAAGGACTTTCCCGTTTGCGTGTGCGGCAACACACCAAAAATCCGCATGGTATCCCGAAAACCGCTGGTGCCGGATCAACGGGAAATTGCGAGCAATCCACGGGCACGAAGCGCTAAACTGCGCGTCTGTGAAAAGTTGTAAAAAAGAGAGAAAATCAGGGAACAGCGGGGAGAAATGGAGCCCGCGATTCCCGAGGGAAAGCATGGACAATGTGAGGGAGCACAGGGAACGTAAATGAAAAAAAGACTGGCGCGTCCGGAAAACAGGACGGGGGCGAAAGAGTACAACGAAACCTATACGGAAAAGGCGGCACGCCGTCGGAGCCAAAAACGCCGGCGGCAGAAGCAGGCGCGGATTTTTCAGCTGGTACTGGCGGCCTGTATTATCATGGGTCTGGCTGCGGCGAGCGTGATGCAGCATATCACAAAGACACAGCTGGTCAACGAGGTCAACAGCAAGCAGAAGATGGTTTCGGATTTGGAAAGTGAATACACATCGCTCAAAGCACAGCAGGAAAGCTCCATGACGCTGGCCGAAATCGAGGACTACGCGGAAAATGTCCTTGGTCTGGTGCAGCTGGACCGCAGCCAGGAGGAGTATCTCTCGGTGGAAAAGCCGGACAGCGTTGAGGTCAGCAGCGGCAGCAGCGGCATGTCCAAACTGGTGTCCAATGTGGTCAAGAGTTTTAACGCGATTTTGTCCTTTTTGCGCTGAGTGATGGAAAACAGACGGAAAACGGAAACATATGTGGCAGAGGTGAGAAGCCAAACGCTTCTGGCCTCTGCTTTTTGGTTAGAAATACGGTGAATTTATTCAGAGACTGTGATATAATAGTCGCGAAGCGTGGACGGATACGGATTTTGGCACTGGGAATCAGAACGCGATGTGCAAAGGTATCATTCATGCGGCAGATCCACGATATAATGATACTGTATGGCTGGATTTGAGTTTGAAGCAAGTTGTTAGGAGTTTGTTATGGCACAAAAGCGACCGAATAAAATGATGCGCGGACGAATTGCCGTTTTGGTGGTACTGTTTGTGGCAATCGGTTTTGCTGTGGTAGCGGCGAAGCTGCTGTATCTGCAGGTGATCCACACGGAGTTTTATCAGGAAAAAGCAAACGAAAACCAGACAAAGGATCTGATCCTGACGCCAAAGCGCGGCACGATCTATGATCGGAATATGACCGAGCTGGTCACCAGCGCGACGACGCTGGAGATCAGCATTGATCCGGATACCATAAAAAAAGCCGGACAAAACAGCGTGGGGACCAAAACGGATGCCGACGGAAACAAACGCAAGGCGACCGACGAGGAAATTGCGGATGCGGTTCTCGCGTACCAGAAGAAGATTACCGCGCTTCTGGTCAAATATCTGGATGTAGACGAACAAGAAACCTTGGCCAAGGTGCAGAAAAATGTCAAATATGTACGTATCCAGCGCCAGGTCGAGATGTCCGTGGCGGAGGCGCTGTTGGCAGAGGCGACCGAGCAGAACCTGACCGGCATCTATACCAACGAGGACAGCAAGCGGTATTATAAAAACGGCCAGTTCGCGGCGCAGGTGCTCGGTTTCACCAACACAGACGGCGAAGGCCTGTACGGTATTGAGAAGCAGTATAACGAAGAGCTGCAGGGCGTTGCCGGACGTGTCGTCAAGGCGACCATCCCGGGCGGCGCGGAGGATCTGCCGTACGACTTTGAAGAATACACCGCTGCGCAGGACGGCGACGGCGTCGTGCTGACCATTGACGAAGGCGTTCAGTATTATTTGGAGAAGCATCTGGAAGAGGCGCTGGAGGACAATGACCCGAACAAGGGCGTGTGCGGTATCGTCATGGATATCAACACCGGTGAAATTCTGGCGATGGCCACCAAGCCGGACTTTGATCCGAACAATCCGCGCACGATCCCGGAGGAATACACCCAGCTTCTGGAGCAGCTGGATGGGCTGGAGGGCGACGAATACAGCGAAAAATACAGCGAAATCCTGCTGGGTCTGTGGAGAAACAAGACGATCAACGACACCTACGAGCCGGGCTCGACCTTCAAGGTATTTACCGTGTCTTCCGCTCTGGAAGCGGGCGTGGTGACGACAGACGACACCTTCTTCTGCCCGGGATATAAGGTTGTCTCGGACTGGGGCAAGATTAACTGCTGGAAAGACGGCGGTCACGGATCGGAAACACTGGCGGAGACGCTGCAGAATTCCTGCAATGTCGGCATGATGGACATCAGCGAAAAGCTGGGTATAGATCTGTTCCGCAAGTACTTCGAGGCGTACGGGCTGATGGAAAAGACCGGAATTGACCTGATTGGCGAAGCAAACGGTATCTTTTTCAGTGACATGGGAGAAACCGACCTGGCAACGGCGTCGTTCGGACAGAACTTCCAGGTTACGCCGATTCAGGAGCTGTGCATGGTTTCCGCGGCTGCCAACGGCGGCAAACTGATTACGCCGCATGTGGTCAAGGAGATCGTGGACACCGAAGGAAATGTCAAACAGTCCATGAATACCGAGGTCAAGCGGCAGGTAATTTCCGAGCAGACCAGCGAGATCATGGATGAATTTCTGGAGCAGGTTGTCAGCCTCGGAACCGGACAAAACGCCTATGTTGCCGGATACCGCATCGGCGGAAAGACGGCGACTTCGGAGAAGCAGCCGCGTAAGGCGGGGATCCGCATCGCGTCCTTTATCGGCATCGCCCCGATGGACGATCCGCAGTATGCGGTGCTGGTTATGATCGACGAACCGCAGGGCTCGGTCAAGGGCGGCGGCGCGATCGCGGCTCCGGTTGTGGCGCGTATTTTTGAGGATATTCTTCCGGCGCTGGGTGTAGAGCCGGTATTCAGCGAAGAAGAAGCGGGACGGGAAGAGATCACCGTTCCGACGCTGACAGAGAAGCCGGTGGAGGAAGCCGAGAAACAGCTGGAAGAGCTCGGACTGGAGTATACGATTTCCGGCGACGGCGACACGGTCACGGATCAGTCTCCGGCCGCTGGAATCTCTTTGCAGAAGTCCAATACCGTTGTGCTGTACTGCGGAGAGGCTAAGGATACCGATAAGGTGAAGGTGCCCAATTTGAAGGGGCTGAGCATCGAGGAAGCGCGTGCGAAATTGGCGAAGCGCGGTCTATATATGAAACAAAATGGTGTTGCCGACTGGCGTACGACTGTGGCGTCCACAGCGATTTACCAGAACCCGGCTCCCAAGAGCAAGGTGGAGCGAGGGTCCGTGGTAACGGTGGCGTTTGGCAACGCAGTTACCAGCGAGGAGTAACGCAGGATAGAGATAAATATGAGGAGGTACATGAAATGATTTTACAGGATATTCTGGATGGGGTAGAGATTGTCGCCTGCTCGGCAGATCAGTCCGCCCCGATCGGAGAGCTGAAATACGATTCCCGTGCCGTACAGCCGGGGGACGTCTTTGTGGCTATCACCGGATTCGCGACGGACGGTCACAAATACATTGGAAAAGCGATGGAGCTGGGAGCGTCCGCGGTGGTCTGCGAGCGCATTCCGGAGGGTGACGTACCGTATGTACAGGTATCCTCTTCCCGTCGTGCGCTGGCGCAGATGGCGGCCAACTACTTTGGCCATCCGTCGCGCGAGATGAAGATGGTCGGCATCACCGGCACCAACGGTAAAACTACCACGACGTATCTGGTAAAGACCATGCTGGAGGCGCAGGGAGCCAAGGTCGGTCTGATCGGTACCAATCAGAATATGATTGGGGAAGAGATTCTGCCGACCGAGCGTACCACGCCGGAATCGTTTGAACTGCAGAAGCTGTTCCGTCAGATGGCAGACGCCGGCTGCACCCATGTGCTCATGGAGGTATCTTCCCATTCTCTGGTGCTGGATCGCGTATACGGCATCGACTTTGCCGTCGGTTCGTTTACCAACCTGACGCAGGATCATCTGGACTTCCACGGGACGATGGAGAACTACTGCGATGCCAAGGCAATGCTGTTTGAGCAGTCCAATGTCGGCGTGATGAATGCCGATGACGAGTGGGGACGTTCCATTCTGGAAAAAGATGCATGCCCGTTTGTGACCTACAGTGTGGATCGTCCGGCGGCGTTCCATGCGGAGAACATCGAACTACATGCGGACGGCGTCTCGTTCACCTGCGTGACGGCGGAGGAATCGGTTCCGGTATCGCTGGGCATTCCGGGACAGTTCACGGTATACAATGCACTGGGCGCGCTGGCCTGTGTTACAGAGCTGGGCGTCCCGCTGAAAGACGCGGCAGCGGCACTGCGCACGGCACACGGCGTCAAGGGACGGGTTGAGGTCGTTCCGACCGATACGGAGTATACCGTTCTGATTGATTACGCGCACACTCCGGACGGCGTGGAAAACGTGCTCAAGGCGGCGCGCGGCTTCACAAAAGGCCGGGTCATCGGTCTGTTTGGCTGCGGCGGTGACCGCGACCGCACGAAGCGTCCGCTGATGGGAGCGATTGCGGCGCAGCTCTCCGATCTGTGCATTGTCACGTCGGACAATCCGCGCACCGAGCAGCCGGAAGCCATTATCGAGGACATTCTGGAGGGCATGAAGGACACCGAGACACCATACGAGGTGATTGTTAACCGTCCGCAGGCCATCCATCATGCGATGGACATCGCGCAGTCGGGCGACACGATCGTCCTGATGGGCAAGGGTCACGAGACCTATCAGGAGATCAACCATGTGAAGCATCATCTGGACGAGCGCGAGGTTGTCGCGGACTATTTTGCAAAAAAATCCTGAGGGAGAACGATGAAAGAGATTACAGTAGCACAGGCTGCGGCGTTCGCTGGAGGGACGGTAATCGGTGACGGAAGCGTCATGGTATCCGGTGTCTCGACGGATTCGCGCAGCATCCCGCAGGGCGCACTGTTTCTGGCGTTGTGCGGAGAGAGATTTGACGGACATAATTATATTGAAAAAGCGGTGGAAAACGGCGCAGTCGCCGTTGTTTCCGCCAAAGATATTGCGGTAAACGTACCGGTAATCCGGGTGGAGGATACAGGCCGTGCGCTGCTGGCGCTGGCCGGCGGGTATCGTTCCCTGTTTTCCATCCCGGTGGTCGGCATCACCGGTTCGGTTGGCAAGACAACCACCAAGGAAATGATTGCCGCGGTGCTGGGTGAGAAGTACCGGACGATGTACACGCAGGGCAATCTGAACAATGAAATCGGTATGCCGCTGACAGTGTTCCGCATGGACGACACAACTGAGGCGGCGGTGCTGGAGATGGGTATGTCCGCGTTTGGCGAGATTTCCCGCATGACGGTGCAGGCGAAACCGACGGTGGCGGTCATCACCAATATCGGTGTGGCGCACATTGAATTTCTCGGCTCGCGCGAGGGAATCTGCAAGGCGAAACTGGAACTGTTGGAGGGTCTGCAGCCGGGCGGCACGGCGGTTTTGTGCGGTGACGAGCCGCTGCTGTGGGACAAACGGGACCAGCTGGGCGTAAAAACCGTCTTCTTTGGCATAGAAAATCCGGAATGTGATGTTCGTGCGGAGAATATAATGCTGTCGGATGACTGTGTCACGTTCACGGCATATGTGATGGGACGGACGTTCGAGGCGAAGATCCATACAGCGGGCAGACACAATGTCTACAATGCGCTGGCAGCGGCAGCGGTTGGCGCCGTCCTTGGATTGACCGACGAACAAATTGCGGCAGGACTGTCGGCATTCTCTGACCTTCACCAGACTATCATCCGGACGAATGGCATTACGGCCATCGACGCGTGCTACAACGCCAGCCCGGATTCCATCGAAGCGTCGCTGGATGTGCTCCGAGCGCTGGAGATTCCCGGAAAGCGGTTCGCCGTGCTGGGCGGCATGCGCGAACTGGGGGCGTATCAGGATGAGGGCCACCGGCGCGCCGGACGGCGTGCAGCGGCCTGTGCGGATTATCTGTGGGCGCTGGGAGACGGCGCGGAACAATACCGCGAGGGCGCTTTGGAAGCGGGAATGGCCGAGCAGGCGATCCGTATCTTCTCCTCGCATGAGGAAATGGCGGATGCGCTGCGCGAGACGGCACAGCCGGGTGATGCGCTTCTGTTCAAGGGCAGCCGTTATTGGGCTATGGAGAAGGTGTTGCACCGATTCCTGCCCGATCAGCAGACCGAAAAGTAAGAAAAAGAAGGAAAGTTGGAACAATGGATACACAGTTATTACTTATCATTTGCCTGTCTGCGCTGGCTTCGTTTGCCATCGCGGCTGCAATCGGCAAGCCGCTGATTGCGTATCTCCAGAAGATGCACTTCGGACAGAAGATCCTGTCCTATGTGCCGGAGCATGCGGGAAAACAGAACACGCCGACGATGGGCGGCTTTATGTTCATCATCAGCATCACAGTGACCGTGATTGCGGTCAATTTGATCTGGGTTCGTCCCATCAGCGTGCAGGCCTTCACTGTTTTGGCGCTGTCGCTGTGCTACGGAGCCATCGGCTTTATTGATGACAGCACCAAGATCAAGAAGCAGGAAAACGCCGGACTGACCTCCGGACAGAAGTTCGCGCTTCAGCTCGTGCTGGCGCTCGTTTTCCTGACCGTTTTGCACATGGGAGGCTATCTGCAGCCGAGTTTCTATCTGCCGTTCTTCAATGTCTCCCTGCACCTGCCGTGGCTGGTCTACGTCGTGATTGCGGCCTTTATCATGGTCGGCTGCAACAACGCCGTCAATCTGACGGATGGCATCGACGGTCTGGCCGCCGGCGTGACGCTGCCGGTTGCGATCTTCTTTATCGTGATTGGTGTAGTTTCCGGGAACATGCCTGTCATCGTGTTTGCCTCTGCGTTAGCGGGCGGACTGCTGGGATTCCTGATTTTCAATTTCAATCCGGCGAAGGTATTTATGGGTGACACCGGTTCGCTGTTCCTCGGCGGCGCGGTAGCCGGTCTGGCATTTGCCTGCGATCTGCCGATCGTGCTGGTGCTGGTCGGTCTGATTTATGTGGTGGAGACCCTGTCGGACATTTTGCAGGTGTCGTATTATAAGATGACCAAAAAGCCGGTATTGGACGAAAACGGCAATCCGGTGCGCGACAAAAACGGAAATATCAAGATGGAAGGCAAGCGCATTTTCAAAAAGGCTCCGATCCATCATCATTTTCAGGTCAGCGGCTGGGGAGAGAAGAAGATTGTGCTGGTTTTTGCCGGCATTACTGTTGTGATGTGCATTCTGGCTTATTTCGGCGTTATGCCGCGTTATCTTGGCTGATGAGCCATTCCGAACGAAATGGAGGTGATTTCTGTGCCAAGCACGAATACTGCCGGACGGCGCTCCAGCGCACGCAAACCGGCTAAGCGGAGACGCAGCCCGGCTGGCAGATCTTCCGCTGGACGCCCCGCTGCCCGTCGGATGGCCGGCGGACGTTCGCAAGCGTCGGCGCGTTATGCGGCCGGAACGACCGCGCGGAGACCGGCACAGAGACCGGCGCAGAGAACCCGTGCGACACAGCCGGCCCGCAGAAAAAAGAAGCAGGGAACCGCCTTCATGTCCAACGGCCTGCTGGGGGATTATCGGAAGCCGCTGGACCTTCCGCTTTTGCTCACCACGCTGATGCTGCTGGGAGCCGGACTGGTTGTCCTGATGTCCGCCAGCTATCCGTCCGCCTACTACGATCCGGACAAGGGTGCGTTGGATTATGTGATCAAACAGGGAATGGTAGCAGTAGTTGGTCTGGCGTTGATGTTTTTCCTGTCCGCCTTTGACTACCATCGCTATCACGTTCTGGGAAAGGGAATTTACCTGGCGGCCGTGATTCTGCTGCTCATGGTTTTGACGCCGCTGGGCACGACGATCAACAATTCACGCCGCTGGATCTTCGGATTTCAGCCGTCTGAGCTGGCAAAGCTGGCGGTAATACTGACCTTTTCCAGTTTTATCAGTCTGCATCCGGAGCGCATTCGGTCCATCCGCGGACTGATTCCATACGGCGCCGCGTTGGGCGTTCTCGCCGCGCTGCTGGCGGTGGAGCCGCACATGTCCGCCATTATCATCTTGGGTGTTATCGCGGTTGCGGTCCTGTTTGTCGGCGGCATGCGGCTGTGGTACTTCATTCCGGTTGGTGTGATCGGCACCGTCGGCGCGGTAGCGGCGTATATGGTCGTTCCGCATGTCAAAAAACGTATTGCTGTTTGGCTGGATCCGTTCATTGATGCGACGGGAGATGGCTGGCAGGGATCGCAGTCGCTGATCGCCATCGGTTCGGGCGGACTGTTCGGGCGCGGCCTGGGACAGAGCCGCCAGAAGTTCCTGTATCTGCCGGAACCGATGAATGACTTCATCTTTTCGGTCGTGTGCGAGGAGCTGGGATTTATCGGTGCGCTGCTGTTCCTGATCATGTTTGCCTATTTCCTGTTCCGCGGATTCCATATTGCGATGCGGTCACCGGACCGCTTTGGTTCTCTGATCGCAGCAGGCATCACAACCCAGTTTGCATTCCAGATTCTATTGAATCTGGCGGTTGTCAGCGGACTGTTTCCGGTTACCGGCGCGTCGCTGCCGTTCTTCAGTTACGGCGGTACGGCGTTGCTGATGCAGTTAATTGAGGTGGGAATTCTGCTGAATATTTCCCGCCATATCCCTCCGTCCAGGAGGGAATAGAGTGCGCGCTGCGACAAACGCAGTGATTGGATTTTATCAAAAAGGAGAGCTGTCTCATGAAATTGTTGATTACCGGCGGCGGCACGGGAGGACATGTCAATCCCGGCCTGGCCATTGCAAAGTATGTGCAGTCCCGTCACCCGGACACGGAAATCCGCTTTGCGGGTACAGCGTCCGGCATTGAATCGCGCCTGGTACCCCGTGAAGGCTATCAGCTTTACACCATTGATATTCGCGGCCTGAAACGCTCGATTTCGCCCAAAGCAATCGCATACAACGTTGCGACCCTGCAAAAATCCCTGACGGCGACCGGAAAGGCCAAAAAGATTCTGCGTGAGTTCAAACCGGACTGCGTTGTCGGCTGCGGCGGCTACGCCAGCTTCCCGATGGTGCACGCGGCGCAGAAGATGGGCATTCCGACGGTGCTGCTGGAGGTCAACGCCCTTCCGGGTGTCGTCACCAAGGCCTGTGCGAAGAAAGCAGACCGTGTCCTCATCAGCTTTGAAAATACACGGAAGCTACTGGAAGACCGCCCGAACATCTACCTGACCGGCGCACCGGTGCGCGGCGATATCATCTTTGCTGACCGGGCGAAAGCGCGGGAGAAGCTGGGGCTGAAGGACGGAGAGAAGCTGGTTGCTTCGTTCTGGGGCAGCCTGGGAGCGCTGTACATGAATCGGCATATGGTGGACTTTATCCGCCTGGAGAGTGAGCACGACAGCTTCCGTCATATCCATGCCACCGGCGCGGCGGCCTATAAGTGGCTTCCGGACAGTATCAAGGAAAAGGGTGTGGATCTGTCGCAGCATCCGAACATTGACGTCCGTGAGTATATCTATGACATGGCAGACGTTATGGCGGCGGCGGATCTGATCATCTGCCGTGCCGGCGCAGCGACGCTGGGCGAGCTGTGTGTGCTGGGCAAGCCGGCTGTCATCGTTCCGTCCCCCTATGTGGCGGAGAACCATCAGGAAAAGAATGCGCGCGCTCTGGAGCAGGAGGGAGCGTGTGTGGTGATTACCGAACCGGAATGTACGGCTCAGCTGCTGTATCAGACGGTGTCCGAGCTTCTGGAAGATGATCAGCGTCTGGAAGAAATGAGCAAGGCGTCAGCATCTATGGCGATTGTGGATTCCAGCGAGAAGATTTACCGTCACATTCTGGAAGCGGCGCGGAAGTAAGAGGAAGCTATGGCGAAACAACAGACCCCGCGGATGGACCCGCAGGAAGCCCGTGTTCTGCGCGTGCGGCGCAGAAGGCGGCATAGGATGGTGTTCCGCATCCTCTGCTGTGTGTTGGTTTGTGTCGCGGCGATCATGGCGACAACGGTATTTTTCCGGGTATCGGAGATACAGGTCAGCGGTGACACGCGGTACAGCGCAGAGGAGCTGATCGGGACCTCCGGTGTGGAGGACGGCGACAATCTGTTTTTCCTGCACAGCAAAAGTGTCATCCGCTCACTGGAGAATACATATCCCTATCTGGACACCGTAAAGCTGCGGCGGCATCTGCCGGGAACTCTGGAGATTGCAGTCACGGAGCGCGTTCCGCTGCTGACGGTGCAGCTGAGCGACGGATCGCTGTACTATCTGGATGAGACCGGGAAGGTGCTGGAGCGCTTTGCGAAAGAGCGGGCCACTCCGGTCACCGTGATGACGATCGGAACGGGCGTAAAAAAACTGACGGTTGGACAAACCGTCACCACGGACAGCGGCGAAAAAATTATGGAAGTGCTGGAGCTGCTCCGCCTTGCGGAAAAGTACGAGATGCAGGACAAGATTACGACTGTGGATATCAGCAAATCGTTTGCGGTTGAGTTCCTCTATGTGGACGGCGAGAACAGCTATACGATCGAGCTGGGCACATTGGATGATCTGGAGCACAAGATCCAGTTCCTGCGTTCTGTGCTGGAGAAAGACGATCTGCCGTCGACCGGAACGATTGATCTGAGCGCAAACAATGAGGCGCGCTACCGTCCGGCGGAGTATGAGTCGCCGGTAGCGGAGGAGGAAGAACAGCAAGAACAGGACGGCCAGACAGAGGAAACCGCGGACGAACAGACGGAGAAATCGGACGAGTCGGACAAGCAGGCATCCGAAGAGGGCGAAACAGAAACGGATGACACCGAAACGAGCGATACGACAACGGATTCGGAGAACGATTCCTCTGGAGACAGTGATCCGGAGCAGACAGAATAGGCCGTTTGTTTACAGAAAATTTGCAAATTTTCGGCGGAGCAGGCTGCTTGGACAGAATTTCGCTGACTTCCAGAAGTTTTTTTGAGGAAAACGGATGCTTTGTCTTGCAAAAAACGCAGAATAGCGGTAAAATTAAAGAAATAGGTTTGGCGTTCTCCGCTTGGATGGGCAGGCGGCTGAAGTACGAAAGATTTACCTACACTTCATATATCACGTACGACGGAGGAGACAAGAAATGGGTTTCGAATTTGAAATGGATTACGATACCGTGGTCAACATTAAAGTCATCGGTGTTGGCGGCGGCGGCAACAACGCTGTAAACGACATGGTGAAGACCGGCTTGCAGGGTCTGGAGTTTGTTGCCATTAATACAGATAGGCAGGCACTGAACCGTTCGGAGGCTTCGGTGAAAATTCAGATCGGCTCCAAGCTGACCAAGGGACAGGGCGCAGGCTCCAAGCCGGAGGTCGGACGCAAGGCAGCGGAGGAGAGCCGCGAAGAGATCACGGCGGCTCTGGAAGGCGCACACATGGTATTCATCACTGCCGGCATGGGCGGCGGTACCGGTACCGGCGGCGCTCCGGTCGTTGCGCAGATTGCGCGTGAGCTGGGCATCCTGACGGTTGGCGTTGTCACCCGTCCGTTTGCGTTTGAGGGCAAGAAGCGCATGGAGCAGGCCAATGCGGGCATCGAGCAGCTGAAGGAAAACGTCGATTCCCTGATTGTTATTCCGAACGAGCGTCTGAAGTATGTTTCTGAGCAGAAGATCAGCTTCAAGAATGCATTTGAGATCGCCGACAATGTTCTGCGTCAGGCAGTTGCATCCATTTCTGAGCTGATCACCGTTCCGGGCCTGATCAATCTGGACTTCGCAGACGTCACCTCTGTTATGAAGGGTGCAGGCTACGCGCACATGGGCGTTGGCGCCGCAGCCGGCAAGGACAAGGCGGAAGAGGCTGCCAAGAAGGCCATCCAGTCTCCGCTGCTGGAGACGTCCATCAACGGCGCACATGGCGTTGTTCTGTCCATCATCGGTTCTTCGGACATCGGTCTGGACGAGATCGAGCGCGCTGCCAGCATGGTACAGGCTTCCGCGCATCCGGATGCACACATCATCTTCGGTGCGTCCATTGATGAGAACGTCGATGATGAGATCCGCGTTGTTGTCATCGCAACCGGCTTTGAGGAAGCGCCGAAGATGAAGGATCAGTCCGCTATCTTCTCCAACGCAAGAAAGAGTGCACCGACGTATACGGCTGCACCAACCTATTCTGCACCGGCTTATACCGCTCCGGCGGCAGCCCCGCAGCAGGCACCGGCTTACGGCAATCCGGCTTATACCGCTCCGGCAGCCGCTCCGCAGCAGCCGCAGGCACCGGCCTACTCTGCACCGGCTTACACTGCTCCGGCAGCCGCTCCGCAGCAGAACGAAGAAATCGCTCCGGATGATCCGTTTGCAGACATCATGAAGATTTTCAGCTCGAAGTAAAAGCACGAAAATATTTGGTATATGGAAGCCCTTCCTTCCTGTGAGGAAGGGCTTTTGTACGATTGCAGATGACAGGATGGGAAACGGAGGTGCAGACACGGTGCTGGAATATTATAAGTCGGAAGGCCGGGATATTGTCAAACTCGAGCGTCCGGAACCTGGCTGCTGGATCAATCTGGTGAATCCAACAAGGGCAGAGGTGGATTCTGTCATTGTGTCGCAGAAGGTCGATCAGGACTTTCTTCGCGCGGCACTTGACCCGGAAGAGAGCTCTCGTGTGGAGATGGAAGACGATCAGGTATTGTTGATCGTTGATATTCCGGTCGTGGAGCACAGTGACAGCACAATGCGGGACGTACAGATGTACGCATCCTTGCCAATGGGAATCATTGTGACACCGGAAACGGTGATCACCGTGTGCCTGAACGATACGCAGATTGTCCGGGACATTGCGGAAGGCAAGGTGCGCGGGATCCATACCGCGATGCGGACCCGGTTTGTGTTTCAGGTGTTGCTGCGTGTGGCGGGACGATTCCTGAATTACCTGCGCCGGATCGAGCGCAGCTTTACACAGATCGAACGCCGGCTGTACGAATCCCAGCGGAACGAAGACCTCATGCAGCTGCTTGGTCTGTCCAAGTCGCTGGTCTATTTCTCTGCCTCTCTGAAGGGCAACGAGGTCACGATGGAAAAGGTTCTGCGCGGGCGCATTCTGAAACTGTATGAGGATGACCGTGATCTGCTGGAGGATTCCCTGATTGAGATTCGTCAGGCGATCGAGATGGCGGGCATCTATTCGTCCATTCTGTCTGGCACGATGGAGACCTACGCATCCATCGTATCCAACAACATGAATGACATCATGAAAGCCCTGACGGTTATCACCCTGATTTTGACGATCCCGAATATGATTTTTGGTTTCTACGGCATGAACGTGCACTGGCTGCCGGGTGCCGTGTTCTGGATTCCGATTGTACTGGCGGTCGTCATTTGTCTGGCTGCATGGTGGTATTTGAAAAAGAAAAACCTATATTGATGGAAACAGGCAAAGCAGGTCGAAGGGCCTGCTTGTTTCTTGTATAATGAGCGCATTGAAGTATTGTATAAAATACGATATGATGTACTTTATAAGATAAGGAATTTCAAGGAGGAGAAGAGGTATGACAACGAAAACCATTCCGTCGGTTGTGGCGCTGGCTGGACTTCTGAAGAGCATCTTTGTGTCCGGACGATTCAAAAAGAATCTTCCGATGCAAATTGTTGATCCCAAGGGAAACAAGGTCTGCCAGATTCACATTGAGGATCCGGATCGCTGGGTGCGCACCAATTACCGTGACAGCATTGCCTGCACGCGCAAGCTGTGTTCCCGTTCGCAGTGGGACAAGATGGATATTGTCGACCAGATCAAGCTGTGTGACTGCTGGGAGGCGCTGGCGGTTATGGAGTATCTGGATGTCGGATACGACGAGGGAAACCGATTCGATATTGATGAGTACGAGTGCTGAGGGGAAACGCTATGGGACAATCCGAAAACAAAATGGGAGTGATGCCGGTCAACCAGCTGCTGCTCACGATGGCGCTCCCGATGATCATCTCGATGCTGGTACAGGCGATGTACAACATCGTAGACAGTATCTTTGTTTCACGTATTTGCGAGGACGCGCTAACCGGCGTATCGCTGGCGTTCCCGATGCAGAATTTGATGATTGCCATTGCTTCCGGTACCGGCGTCGGCATGAACGCGCTGCTGTCCCGTTCGCTCGGTGCACGGAATCAGGAAGATGCCAATGAGGCAGCCCGTCATGGTCTGTTTCTGGCTCTGTGCAGCTATGCGGCCTTTGTGCTGTTTGGTCTGTTTGGCGTTCGGATGTTCATGCTGTCACAGACGAATATTGAATCCATCGTGGAGTATGGCACAACGTATTTGACCATCATCTGCCTGCTTTCGTTCGGCATGTTTTTCCAGATGACGATGGAACGCATTTTGCAGGGCACTGGACGGACGTTCTACACGATGATCACCCAGTCGCTGGGCGCAATCATCAATATTATTCTGGATCCGATCCTGATCTTTGGTCTGTTCGGAATGCCCAAGATGGGAATTGCCGGTGCGGCAACCGCAACGGTATTCGGACAGATTGTGGCCGGAGGTCTGGCGGTTTACTTCAATATCCGCAAAAATCCGGATATTTCGATTACGATTAAGGGCTTCCGCCCGCGGGCGCGCATCATCAAAATGATCTATTCCGTAGGCTTGCCCTCCATCCTGATGATGTCCATTTCGTCCATTATGACTTATGGCATGAACCGCATTCTCATCGTGTTTACGTCCACCGCGACGGCAGTATTCGGCGTCTACTTCAAGCTGCAGTCCTTTGTCTTTATGCCGGTCTTTGGTTTGAACAATGGCATGGTTCCGATTGTTGCTTACAACTACGGCGCACAGAAGCCGGAACGAATTACCAAAACGATTAAGCTGGCAATGATGTATGCCGTTACCATCATGGTGATTGGATTTATCCTGTTTCAGACCCAGCCGGCGCTGCTGCTTCAGATGTTTGCGGCCTCGGATGAGATGATTGAAATCGGAACCACTGCGCTGCGCACCATTTCGATCAGCTTTCTGCTGGCGGGTATCTGTATTATCGGCTCGTCGTCGATGCAGGCTCTGGGGCACGGCATTTTCAGCCTGCTGATCTCGTTTGCGCGTCAGCTTCTGGTGTTGCTGCCGGCGGCTTATTTGCTGGCGCAAAGCGGCGTGTTGGGACTGGTTTGGTGGAGCTTCCCGATTGCGGAAGTGGCTTCGGTGTCATGCACGCTGCTGTTTTTGACGATTGTCTACCGCAGGGACATTCGACCGATGATGAATCAGAAATGATGGGTTTTCGTGCGGCAAAACGTTCCTGATTTTGCCGCAGGATGTACGGCACAGGCCGGATAAGATGTCAGGCACAGTTCCTGAACTCTTATCCGGCTTTTTTGTTGGACGAAGGGCAGAGCATGATGGTAGACGATAGGAAAACAGCGGAACGCGCGAACGCACGACAACATTTGACGCATTTCCCGCCGTTTGATATAATCATAAACAAAGCAACGAGGTTGGAAAGGGGGAATGCGTATGCAGACCATGGAACAGCGTTTACACAGTTACGAGCCGCTGTTTGGCGGATGGATGCTTCAGGGAGAAATCGGAGCGGGCAGCTATGCTCGTGTCTACCGTGTGGTGCACCGTGATCCATTTGGCATGGTGCTGGAGTCCGCGCTCAAGGCGATTGAAATCATACCGGAGGGCGAGATGGGGCAGACGGCGCATCTGGAAACACTGGTGCGCGAGCAGTACATCGAAGAGGTCAATCTGTTGGGACAGCTGCGCGGGATCAGCAATATTGTCAGCTATGAGGATCATATGATTGTCCCGATTGAGCAGGATGGGAAGCGCATCGGCTACGATCTGCTCATTCGAATGGAGCTGCTGGACAGCTTGGATGACGTCGTGCGGACAGAGGGGGCGTCCGTGCGGACGGAAAGCGGTGTGCGCAAGCTGGGCATGGATTTGTGCCGCGGTTTGTCCCGCTGTCATCGGGTCGGCATTCTGCACCGGGACATCAAGCCGAAAAACATTTTTCGCAATCAATTTGGCGACTACAAGCTGGGTGATTTCGGCATTGCCCGGCATTTTGAAGGTACGATGTATGCGCGCACCCGCATCGGCACGGAGCTGTATGCGGCGCCCGAGATCACAGATAAAAACTCTGCGCGCTATGGAGCGAGAGCAGATCTGTATTCGCTTGGACTGGTGCTGTATCAGCAGGCCAATTCCGGGTGGCTGCCGTTTATCACGGCGGAACTGCCCCGTTCGCAGTGGAAGGATGCCGTAAACCGGCGCAACCGCGGCGATGAGATTCCGCTTCCGGGCGGCGTTTCGGAAGAGCTGGGCAAGGTGATTGTGAAAGCATGCGCATTCCGTCCGGAGGACCGGTTTGGCAGTGCGCAGGAGATGTATTATGCGCTGCAGTCCGCAGGACGGAAAAAACCAAAGCCGGTGGAAGCGGCTGTGCCGATGCTGGTGCAGGAGAAGCCCAGCGCGATCGACCGTCTGTGGTCGCAGATCGGCCTGTCGGTCGTGCTGTCACCGGACGCGGAATATATGAAACGGAAATTGGAACAGACTCCGGTTGTGCGGAAAGAGCAGCCGGAGGAGCCGATTCACGATGTGCTGGATGCCGAGCAGGCGGATAAACTGCCGCCCAGACGGCTGCGGCTTTCCAGCGGGCGCGGCAGCAATCCGCTGATCGTTGAACGATACCGGGAGATTGCCAACTGGGCGTTTCGTCGACGAAAAGATCTGACCGCGATCACGTGTCGGGCGCAGGTGCGGACGATCGGAGAAGAAGCATTCGCGGATTGCTCCGGCGTGCAGGGTTTGACGCTGGAAGCGCCGCTGACGACGATTGGAGCGGCGGCGTTCCTTCGATGCACGAAGATACCGGAGTGCATTTTACCGGACACCGTGGAAAGCATCGGGGAACGGGCGTTTCAGGACTGCATTTCGCTGCGCACCGTAACCGTCCCGGAGGGAGTGTTCCGTCTTCCGGCGCAGGTTTTCTCCGGTTGCCGTGTGCTGAGCATGGTCAGCCTTCCGGCCGGATTGGAAGAAATCGGGATGGAAGCGTTCCGCGGCTGCGCGGAAATTGTTCGGTTTGCCCTCCCGGCGCAGCTTGTGACGCTGGGGGCCAGAGCCTTTTCCGGATGTCGGGGATTGCAGGAGATTCAACTGCCGTCCCAGCTCCAGACCATTCCGGAATCCTGCTTTATTGGCTGCACGGCGCTGCATACTGTAAAATGCACCGCTGGCCTGCGGGTGATTGAGGATCATGCGTTCCGCCGCTGTTCCGCGCTTCATGCGCTGGAGCTGCCGTATGGATTGGAGCGCATCGGCTCCGGGGCATTTCAGGAATGCGAGGAGCTGAGCTATCTCAAGGTGCCGGATACGGTGGTTTCCATTGGAGAAGATGCCTTTGGCACGGGAGGAAATCGTCTGCTGCGCGGGCGGTTTGGCAAGCTGACGGTTGTAACCACCCGGGACAGTTACGTCTGGAGCTATTGCCGGCGCAACGGAATCCGCGTACAGGAAGCATGACAACAAAGACAGAAAAGAGGTGCGGTTTCCAAAGAACCGTACCTCTTTGCGTCAGGGATCTTAAAACAGGTTGCCGAAGGACAGCATTTCGGAGCGCCCGAGATCGCTGATGGATTCCGACAGACCGGACAGCTCGATGAGATAGGAGGCGGAATCGTCGGTGTATGCACTCTGCCGCGTACGCGAAAAATCAGTGCAGACTTCGTCCAGCTGTTTTTCGTTGATGGTAATGCTCAGCCATTTTTCGATGTCCTGATATTGCTGCCAGGCATCTTCCAGCAGCTGCTGAGAGTGGGATGTGTCGTTGGCGACAGCCGCTTGCCGGGCGATTTCCAGCGTGTCGGTCAGCGAGCGGACGGTGCGTGACAGCCACCACAAATGACCAAAGCTGAACAGCACGATCAGAGACACAATGATAATCGCGATTGCGTTCCGTTGTCTATTGCTCATCGTCCGCTCTCCTTGCGCTGAATGAATTGATTGCCGGAATCGTCCAATGTAAACAGAAATACCTCTTCAAAGGAGGACAGATGCTGCTTTTTGCACTGTTCCAGCAGCCAGTCTTCGGTTTTGTTCAGCTGCAGCAGATTGTGGCGGACGACTTTTCCGTCTGTGATGAGGATCAGCGGGACGCCGACCTCACTGGGGTGCAGGTTCAGGTCGAAGGACGTCACGGGCTGCGCCTCTGCTTTGAGCAAAACACTGAGCTGGCCGTTGGTTTCCAGAATGGCGTACCGGATGTCTTGCAGTTTCGGCGAGCCGGCCAGGCGCAGGCCCTCCAGAACGTCATCTGCGGACAGGCGGAGGTTGCGCAGCATGGTCTGATCCAGCTTTCCGTTTTGGATGATAATGCAGGGATTGCCGGAAAACAGGCGGTGGATTTTGCGGTTTCGCCGGCACAGCTCTGCGATAAAGATTTCCAGACAGACCAGCGTCAGCAGCGGGATCAGACCGTTGAACAGGGGGACGGCGACGTCCTGCAGGGGGATGGAAGCCAGTTCGGAAACCAGAATGGTGACGGCAAATTCGGAGGTGGACAGCTCACCCAGCTGACGCTTTCCGGACAGCCGCAGCCCGATGATCACGATGAAGTACAATAGAATGGTTCGCAAAAACAGCAGAGTCACACATATCCCTCCTCGCCGGTGCTGCTGTGAGTATGTGCCAAAAATCGGATTATTATGCAGGATAAAATAGGTTGAAAATAATGCTTGACATTTCGACTAAATAAGATATAATAAATGTAATCGAAAAAATTCAAATGCAGAGACCGGAATAGTAACTTCCTGAAGTCGTCAGAGAGCTGTCGTCTGGTGCGAGACAGCGGCGTAGGGAAAGCGAATGTCATCCGTGAGCAGTTTTGGCGAACAGGCAGAACCGCCCAAGTAACCGAAATCGGATCAGCCTCCGTTAACAGGCAAGCATTAAGCAGGAAAGCTGCCGATGCGTAGAGAGGTCGCCGTCTGGCGGCAATAAGAGTGGTACCGCAGAGTTTTGTCTTTGTCTCTTTCGGGAGATGAAGGCTTTTTTTATGTCCGGACCTCGTGGACCATCGTCTTCTCCATTTGATTTGTTTCGTATTTTGTCCGGCTGTGCCAAAAACAGCTGGATATTCCAATAAGTTCAGGAGTGATTGCAATGAAACTCAATGGCTCGCAGATTCTGATTGAGACGCTGCTGGAGCAGGGTGCCGATACTATTTTCGGTTATCCGGGCGGCGCAGCGCTGAACATCTACGATGAGCTGTACAAGAATTCCGATCGCATCACCCATATCATGACCGCTCATGAGCAGGGTGCATCCCACGCGGCCGACGGCTACGCCCGTGCAACCGGCAAGGTTGGCGTTGTTCTGGCCACATCCGGACCGGGTGCGACCAATCTGGTCACGGGTATTGCGACAGCCTATATGGATTCCATCCCGATGGTTGCTATTACCGCCAATGTCGGCACATCGCTGATCGGTCGGGACAGCTTCCAGGAAGTTTATATCGCCGGCGTGACTATGCCGATCACCAAGCACAATTTTGTGGTTCGTCATATCGAGGATCTGGCCAACACCGTCCGCAAGGCATTTGAAATTGCCATGAGCGGACGTCCGGGCCCGGTACTGATCGACATTCCGAAGGATGTCACCGCCGCGGAGTACGAGTATGAGCCGCGGCCGGCTGTCACCCAGCGCAAGCATCCGGACATCAATATGGACGAGATCCAGAAGATGGCGGATATGATCAATGCGAGCGAACGTCCGACCATTTATTTTGGCGGCGGCGTTATTCTGTCGGGTGCCAGCGAGGCGCTGAATGCGCTGATGCACAAGGCAGACATCCCGGCCTGCCACGCGCTGATGGCGATTGGCGCGCTTCGTCAGGACGATCCGCTGAACCTCGGCATGATTGGCATGCACGGATGGGTTTCCGCCGGACGTGCGGCGGACAATGCGGATCTGCTGATCGCGCTGGGCGCTCGTTTCTCCGACCGTGTTGCGACAAAGCAGGATGATTTCGCCAACAGAGCGAAAATCATTCAGGTCGACATCGACCAGAGCGAGATCGACAAAAATGTCGAGACCGATCATGCGGTTGTCGGCGATGTTCGCGATGTTCTGGAGGCTCTGCTGCCGCTGGTCAACGAGAACAAGCACACTGCATGGCTGGAGCAGATCAACACGTGGAAGGAGCGCCTGGATTACCGTCCGAAGGACGACGATTCGGTGATCCGTCCGCACCAGCTGATGCGCGCGATCAATGATGCGATCCGCGACGAAGATGTTGTTGTTACCGACGTCGGACAGCATCAGATGTGGGCAGCGCAGTTTACCGGACGCAGCCTGCCGCGCACCTTCCTGACCTCCGGCGGTCTGGGTACGATGGGCTTTGGTTATGGCGCCGCGATTGGTGCGCAGATTGGCTGCCCGGACAAAACGGTTGTTCATGTCACCGGTGACGGCAGCTTCCACATGAACCTGAACGAGATGTGCACCGCAGTCAGCAACCATCTCCCGATCATTACGGTTATCGCAGACAATTCGGTTCTGGGCATGGTATACCAGTGGCAGACCTCGCTGTACGGCAAGCGCTATTCCAGCACGGTGCCGGAGAGACAGACCGACTTCGTCAAGCTGGCGGAGGCGTTTGGAGCCAAGGGCTACCGCTGCCATACGATCGCAGAATTCCGCGAGATCATGGCGGAAGCGGTAAAGGCAGACGGACCGGTTATCATTGACGCGATCATTGACAGAAGCGAGCGTGTTCTGCCGTTCATCCCGGCCGGAAAGACCGTTCGCAATGTTATCGTGGATTAAGGAGGAAGCAAGATGGAAAAGTATATTGTTTCCGCGCTGGTAGAAAACCATTCCGGCGTTCTGGCCCGCGTTTCCAGTCTGTTTGGACGCCGCGGTTTTAATATTGAATCTCTGACGGTTTCTCCGACCATTGGTCACGAGATTTCCCGCATCACGATGGTGGTTTTGGGCGACCAGCACATTCTGGAGCAGGTGCTCAAGCAGATGGGCAAACTGGAGGAGTGCATCTCGGTGACGCATATCGACGAGGACGAGGCGCACTGCCGCGAGTTGGTGCTCATCAAAATCCGCGCCGACGAGTCCGTCAAGGAAAGCGTCCGTGAAATCTGCTCGGTTTACGGTGCCAACGTCATCGACTCCGGCAAGAACGCGATGATTGTCCGCAAAAACGGCACGCCGTCAGACGTCGATACCTTCCTGTCGGTCATCTCCAACTTTGACGTTCTGGAGACCAGCCGAACCGGTATTACGGCGATGTACCGTACCGAAAAGGACGACTGAGTTTTTTTAAGCCGCGCTATTGATTTGTTTACCATTTTTACTTATAATATAACTGTTGGGAAATACAATCCCTAGATTAGGAGGAAAAACAAAATGGTTAAAATGTATTACGATGCAGATTGTAATCTGGCTGCACTCGATGGTAAGACCGTTGCAATCATTGGTTTTGGTTC
>JBJEZE010000036.1:0-57215 GCA_051887235.1 Butyricicoccus sp. | reverse complement strand
CATCCGGTGCGGGAAACGAATTCCTCAACCTCTTCCGGACGGGTGTAGCTTTCCTGGCCAGCCTCTACAGCAACCTCGTCCTCAACGCCTGCCAGAGTGCCCAGCTCAGCCTCAACAACAACGCCGTGGTCATGAGCGTACTCAACAACCTGCTTGGTCAGCGCGATGTTATCCTCGAAGGACTTGGAGGAAGCGTCGATCATAACGGAGGTAAAGCCGCCGTCGATGCAGGACTTGCAAACTTCAAACGAATCGCCGTGATCCAGATGCAGTGCGATCGGGATGTCCGGGTAGTTGATAACAGCAGCCTCAACCATCTTTACCAGATAGGTGTGGTTTGCATAAGCACGAGCGCCCTTGGAAACCTGCAGGACAACCGGGGAATTCAGCTCACCAGCTGCTTCCGTAATACCCTGAACGATTTCCATGTTGTTTACGTTGAAAGCACCAACTGCGTAGCCGCCGTTGTAAGCCTTCTTAAACATTTCAGTAGTAGTAACGAGTGGCATATTCATCTTCCTTTCGAATTTTTCCGACTGTCCCCAAACAGGGCAAACGGATTCGTATACCGATATTTTACCAGCAACTTCGGATAAAATCAAGTCGTTTGTGTAATTTCAACCTGAATACGCAAATTTTTCGGATGAGTGCGGAAAAACCGACAGAAAACCGCGTAAAACAGAATACAATACGATTCGTTTGCGGACAATATCCCGTTATCGTATGGACTCCAGTGCCTCCTGTGCGGTCATGGTGCCGGCATGGACGTGGTTCATCGCTTCTCCGAAATGGTTCATCACCGAAGCGGGGGAAAGGATGCTGTCGCGGATTGTCTTGGCGCAGGGAACCGCCGTCTGGCAGTCGGTGAAGCAGCGGAAGCGGATCTGGCCTTCTTTGGCGTCCATCTCGAAATTGCCCAGCGCCAGACCGAAATTGGCGCAGCACAGGAATTCTGCCATTTCGGTGCGCGTGTCAGGATTGGCGCGGAACGGGGCGGTAAGGAAGATGATATAGGAAGAATCTTGTACGCAGATTGCGTAAGTGACATGCTGGAGCGCATTTTTCACAGCAAGACGAAACGTGAAAATTCCTTTTTCCTCATTAAATGAAAAGTTCCATTTGTTGTGGGTCAAAAACGCGCGAATGGCTTCGGCGATCGGGGCAGAATACGACATACTATAAAACTCCTTTTTGATAATACTATTCATTATTATATAATTTGCATAGAAAGCTGTCAATTACGCGCGCCGTTGTAAAACGCAGGAACGGCGGGAGGGCTGCGGCTTTTTGGCTGTTTCGGAAATGGTGACAGGAAAAGATTTGATTTCTGGCGTAAAATATGGTATATTCAAATTAAAATAAGGAAGTGCGGCGTAAAGGGACTTTTTTCGGTCTGATTTACGGTGCGATTGTCTCTTCCATAATCCTTTAGGAGGTTACTACTATGAGTGAGTTAAAAGGTGCTATGATTATCGGTCAGTCCGGCGGCCCGACTTCTGTTATCAACGCGAGCGCATACGGCGCAATCAAGGCTGGTCTGGATTCTGAGTCCGTTACTGCCGTTTACGGCGCAGCAAACGGCATTGTCGGCGTTCTGAACGATCAGCTGTACGTGATGGAGAAGGAAGATCCGGCTGAGCTGGAGCTGCTGAAGTACACCCCGTCCTCTGCACTGGGTTCCTGCCGCTATAAGATTGCGGATCCGGACGTTGACGACACCGATTACAAGCGCATTCTGGAAATCTTTAAGAAGTACAATGTCCGTTATTTCTTCTACAATGGCGGCAATGACTCCATGGATACCTGCAACAAGGTCTCCAAGTATATGAAGAAGGTTGGCTACGACTGCCGTGTCATGGGCATTCCGAAGACCATCGACAATGACCTGTTCGGCACCGACCACTGCCCGGGCTTTGCTTCCGCTGCAAAGTATATCGCAACTTCCATCGCTGAGGTTTATCAGGATTCCCACGTTTACGACAAGGGCCAGGTAACCATCATCGAGATCATGGGCCGTCATGCAGGCTGGCTGGCTGGCGCTGCTTCTCTGGCATCCGTTGCAGGCTACCCGGCTGATCTGGTTTACCTGCCGGAGGTTGACTTCAACATGGACGAGTTCCTGGAAGATGTTTCCGCTATCTGGGAGAAGAACCACAACGTTATCGTTGCTGTTTCCGAGGGCATCCACTACGCAGACGGCTCCTTCGTTTCCGAGGCAAAGACCTCCGCAACCGACGGCTTTGGCCATGCTCAGCTGGGCGGCCTGGCTGCTATGCTGGCTGACGTTGTCAAGGAAAAGCTGAACGTCAAGGTTCGCGGCATCGAGCTGTCCCTGCTGCAGCGCTGCGCTGCTCACTGCGCTTCCCAGACCGACATCGACGAGTCCTTCATGGCTGGTCAGACTGCGGTTAACGCTGCGGTTGCCGGTGAGACCGACAAGATGGTTGCGTTCAAGGTTTCCCGTGAGGGCGGCTATTCCTGCGAGACCGAGCTGCTGAACCTGTCTGACGTTGCAAACTACGAGAAGAAGGTTCCGGTTGAGTGGATCAACGAGCGCGGCAACAACGTGTCTCAGGAATTCATTGACTACGCTCTGCCGCTGATTCAGGGCGAGACCCAGATGAAGAAGGAGAACGGTCTCCCGCGCTTCGCAAAGCTGAAGAAGATCGTCGCAGAGTAATCGCTGTATTGCTTCTGACATGTAGAAGGGACTGCAGAAATGCAGTCCCTTCTTTTTGTGAAAAATCGCATTTGGTTCGTGAAATGGATGTTGTGTACAAAAATAAGCTTTGAATTTTGTGCAATATTTCGCGGATAGAGTGTCACATTTCAATCACTGCGTACATACTTCCATAGAGCAGCCGGACACAGGCTGAGAGGTGATTGATCCAACCGGAGAAACTGTGTCACGCAGGAACACCCAACCAACACGGCGGACCAAATCTGTCGTCCCGAACCATGACCAAGCGGGCCGGGTGATCTGTTTTCCGGTTGGAAATCCATATATGTTTTCTGCGGGGAGGGATGCGGACAACGGAGGATGTCGAAGCAGCGCATAGTACAAAACGGGCACGCCAATCGGCGTGCCCGCGCTGTTTTTCTCAGTATTCTTTGAAAAATTCGATTTCTTCGCCCATCGGACCGATACAAAATGCGTAGCGGATTTCGTAGGGTGTTGCGCACGGAACGGTAAAGTCGTTCGGCAGTACAGTTACCTCATATGCGGCATTGCGAACCGCTTCGCAGCAGGCGTCCACATCGTCTGTGCGCAGAGCAAAGTGCTGAATGCTTCCGCGCCCGCTTTCGCCGGTCCCTTCCATGACAATTTCCATCAGGCTGTCGCCGGTATCCAGCATTGCGCCGTTTTCCCAGCTGCGGACAACATCCATGCCCAGAACGGTGCGGTAAAAGTCAACCGTCCGGTCAAATTCAGCCTGATCCTTTGGCTTGAGGCAGATATGATGTGTTCCTGTAATGAGCTTTCCCATGAGATGATCCCATCCTTTCCTGTTTTTTCTTTCAGTATAGCAGAATTCGGAGCCGAAAAACAGAGAGAATTTGTTCAGCGCTCTCCCAGCAGCTCCAGGATCGCCTGTGCCGCGCGAGCCAGCTTGTTTTCGAAATCGGTGGAATTGTCGATCACCCGAAGGCAGGGGTGCTTTTGCCAGGCGCGCAGGGTGCGCTGGTCCTTTTCTCTGGCCTGTTCGATGGTTTCCGTGCGCGCGGAATTGTTGGACAGCGTATACGCCTGCTCGGCGCCGTCCGCCGTCGTCACCAGATGGACAACGATGTCATAGGCGTTCAGGACGTCGGCTTCCGTCCTGCCGAACTGGGCCAGAAGAGCGTCATATTCCTCCGTGGACACATACGCGCTGTTGTCCGGGATGCCGCGGTCACAGACGATGACGACCTTTTCTTCCGGCACCAGCTCCGCTGCGCGGCGGTACAGGTCTTCCTTGAAAAACTGGGTTGGGAAGACAAAAGTTTGAAAATCATACATGTTCATACAGCCGCTGAACGGGCGGATGCCGCCCAGAATCAGTTCGGTGGCGCTCTCCGCAATCTGGAATACACGGTACCCTCGTTGGGTGAGCTGCTGGTCGATGTAGCTGAGGAAGCTGGATTTCCCGCCGCAGGGACCGCCGGTGACAGCGATAACGGTAACTTTTTTGCTCATAATCAGTACCTCAGAACGGGATATACCCGGCTCGTTAACAATTTTGTTCTATTATAGCAAGTTTTCGCCGAAAAGGCAAATCGGATGACCAATGTAAAAGGAATGTTAAGAAACGGGAAAGACATGGGAAAAAATTTTACAAAAATCGCGAAAAAGGCTGTACTCTTGAGGAACAAGACGGTATAATAAACGAGAACGCATTCCAAAGTCTAATTAATAGGAGGTCAAAAAATGACAGTTTTTGACTTGTTCGCGCTGCTGGGCGGCGTAGGCTTGTTCCTGTATGGAATGACGATTATGTCCACCGGACTGAAAAACGCGGCCGGTGAGAATTTAAAAACCATTCTGGAACATGCTACAACCAACCGCTTTGTCGCCGTCCTGGTCGGCATTGCGATTACGATTCTGATTCAAAGCTCCTCCGCTACGGATGTCATGGTCATTGGATTCGTCAACTCTGGCTTGCTGTCGCTGGCGCAGGCGATCGGAATCATCATGGGCGCCAACATTGGTACGACCATTACGGCGCAGATCACTGCATTCAATCTCAGCCAGTTCGCGCCGCTGATTTTGTTTGTAGGTGCGATTATGTACCTGTTCATCAAGCGCAATCTGGTGCGGTACATCGGTATGATCATTCTCGGTTTCGGTATGCTGTTTGAGGGCATTGCGATCATGAAGAGCGCGATCATCCCGCTGTCCGAGACCCCGGCGTTTGTCGGCTTTTTGACCACGCTGTCCAATCCGATTCTGGCGCTGCTGTTCGGCTTGGCGTTTACCGCGCTGGTACAGAGTTCGTCCTCTTCCATCGTTATCTTTCAGGCGTTTGCCATTCAGGGTCTGCTGGAATATAACATCGCGGTTTATCTGATTATGGGCGCGGCCATCGGTTCGGTTACGCCGAATATTCTGGCTTCGCTGACCGCCAACCGAAAGGGCAAGCGGACGGCCATTCTGAATCTGCTGTTTAATATTTTCCGTGCCATTATCCTGGCAATTCTGATCAATGTATTCCCGCAGTTCCTGCACTTTATTCAGAGCCTCTCGCCGAATGACATTGGACGCCAGATTGCGAATACACATACCATTTTTGCCATTCTTGCGGTATTGATTGAGTTCCCGTTTGCGAACAAGATCGTTGCTCTTGCCGAAAAGATCATTCCGGTTACCCCGGAGGAAGTTGGCGCTTCGGCGGACCGCAAGCTGCTGTACATGAACAACATGCGCGTCAACACCATCCCGTCGGCGGTGCTGATGTCGGATGCCAAGCACGAGGTTTGCCGCATGGCGGATTTCTCGGTTCGGGCGCTTCAGCTGTCCATGGAATGTTTCTTTGAGCGGGAAGACGAAAAGGCCACGGAAGAAAAGGCCAACAAGGTCATTGAACTGGAAGAAACCGTGGACTATTTCAACCGAGCCATCACGGAAGGTTTGGTGCTCTACCGTACGCATAGTATGGCAGCCAAGGACATCAAGCGTGTATCCATGCTGACGTTGGTAGTAGCAGATTTGGAGCGTATTTCGGATCATGCCAAGGAATTTGCGCTGTTTGCGACCCAGCTGAAATCGTCCCGTGCCAAGATTTCGCAGGCCGGCATGTCGGATTTGCAGCGGTTCTCTGAGATGATGATGGAATCGGTCAATGTCTGTCTGGAGATTTTTGCGACCGAACAGCTTGAGCGGATGCCGGAGGTAGAACGCCTGCGCGATCTTGTCGATGAGATGCAGGAGGAGCTGACGCAGAGCCACATTGATCGTTTGGCGACGATGAGCTGTGACCCGGCAGGCGGCATCATCTACACCGATATGCTCACCGGTATGGAACGATGCAGTGCGCATGCGGTCAACGTCGCGTTTGCACTGACGGAGCATCCGACGGATAACTAAAGAAAATACAATAAGAATAAGAGCGGCAGACCGTATGGTCTGCCGTTTTGTTATTTCCATCGCAGTGTTTTGAGATATTGTTTGGTCTCCGGCGCGATTCGCCGGCTTTCCACCGCCTTTTGAATGGCTTTGTTGTGGGTCCATTGGGGGAGACGGCGCTGTTGAAAATAGGGGATGACAGCTGGATATTGTTTGGCCAGCGCGGTGGCGAAATACCACGCAACCATCATCTTGACATAGTATTCCTCGGAACGAACCGCTGCGGCCAGTTCCGGATAGTCCGGAGAAAAGTGATCGTCCAGATAGTGCTGCATCAGCATGCCGAGCGCAAAGCGAACGGTATAGGGATGATCGGATTTCAGCCAGCGGAAAATATAGGGCAAAAGATCGTCGGTATGGGTGCGAAATACTTTGGGCGACATGGTGTCGCAGGTTGCCCAGTTGTCCACATAGGGAAGAAAGGCGTCGCACAGCTCTGCGGCACGGGAAAAATCTTTCTGTGCTTCAATCAGATAGGCATGGAGATTGTTCTCTTCGTAATAGGTATGCGGCAGCTCGGACAAAAATTCTTCTGCGGCAGGCGTTTTGGCGAGCTGCTTTGCAAACGTCCGCAGCTGCGGGATGCGGACGCCGATGATCCGCTCTGGTGGAACGGTTGGCATCAGCCTGGCGTGGAAATCACGGTACGCAGTGTCCTGCAGCGCGAACAGCTGGGATACGATGGTGGATTCCGGCATGGTTGCAGACCTCCTTTTGCATGTGGGGTTACATTGACTCTAACACATCTGGCGAAAAATGGGAAGAAAAAGTGCATAGAGATCCGGGTTTCCCCGTACATCTATAGGTAGGAGGGATGCTGTGTGCAGAAGACGGGACGAAAACTGATGCGGGCGGCGTGTCTGTGTGCAATACTGTATGCAGCGGCGCAAGGTATCCGGCAGGTGGAGCAGCGTTTGCCGTATGTGCGGATGGAGCAGGCTGTGCAGACAGCCGGACAGTTGCTGACGAGGGAACAGACGATGCAGGACGCGGTTGCCGTGTGTGCGGACGCGCTGCTGCATGGAGAAGGGGACGCGCTCTCAGTGTCCGCGCCGGCCGAAGTGCGGAGGGAGGACGATGAAGCACACTGAGTGGAGCATTCACCCTTCCTTTTACGCGTTTTGGGCGGCATGGTGCCTGCTGGATCAGGGCGGATATCTGTGGTATTTTCTGCTGGCGGCGCTGGTACATGAGTTGGGGCATGCGGCGGCGGTGCTGCTGTGCGGCGGGGAGATCCAACGGGTTATTCTGTATGCGGCGGGCGCCTGCATGGAGGTCCATCACCGCAAAGGGTATCCGGCGGACATCGGAATTGCCGCAGCCGGGCCGCTGGCAGGGCTGCTGTTGGCGGTTTTGTGCGCCGCAGCGGGCTGGATCAACCTGGCCGGTGCCAGTCTGCTGCTGACCCTGTTTAACTGTCTGCCTGTTTTTCCGTTGGACGGCGGATGCATTGCCGCCTATGCACTGTGTATGACGCCGCTCGGCCTGCGCGGTTACGACGGCCTGCGCATGGTGTCGCTGGCGGGGTCTGCCGGTCTGATGGTGTTGGGCGGCGTTGTTTTGGTGGAGACCGGGAGCAATGCGGCACTGCTGACAGCGGGAATGACCTTGTTCCTTGGAAATGCAGGCTTCTCTTGTAAACCGGCGGGAAGCTGCGTATAATATTCTTACATGGAATAGGACAACACTGCGATTTATCCCGCAGAAATGACGAGTGAGGACAGAGATTATGTTTGGACGGAATACAAAGGAAGAACCGAAGGGAAAGCTGGTGTACGCCGTGCTTCCGGCGGCGGGAAGCTCGCGGCGAATGGGAGGAACCAACAAGCTTCTGCTGGAGCTGTGCGGAAAGCCGGTGATGCAATGCACACTGGAAGCGTTTGACCAATGTGAGCAGATTGACGGCATCGTACTCTCCTGCCGGAAGGACGACATTCCGCTGTATCAGGAGCTGTGCCGCACGTGGGGAATTTCCAAGCCGGTGCTTGTCGTCGAGGGCGGTGAAAGCCGGGCGCACTCGGTGTATCAGGGCGTGCTGGCCTGCCCCAAAGAGGTCGGCTATGTGGCCATTCATGACGCCGCGCGTCCGTTAATCACACCGGAGCTGATCAGAAAAACGGTGGAGGCTGCCAAGCGGGATACGGCGGCGGCGCTGGCGGTGCCGGTCAAGGACAGCATCAAACGGGTGAAAAACGGCCGGATGGTGGAAAATGTGGACCGGGACAGCATTGTGGCGGTGCAGACTCCGCAGGCGTTTGACATTGACCTGATTCGTGCGGCGCTGTGCCATGTGATTCAGAACAACATTCTGGTCACGGACGACTGCGGGGCGGCGGAAGCGATTGGACAGCCGACGACCATCGTGCAGGGCGACTACAACAACATCAAGATTACCACGGTGGAGGACATCACTGTGGCGGAGGAAGTATGGAAAGGACGCATGAAATGAGAATCGGGCATGGATACGACGTACATCGTCTCAAAGAGGGGCGCAAGTGCATCATTGGCGGGGTGGACATTCCGCACACGGCCGGATTGGATGGACACAGTGACGCGGATGTGCTGCTGCACGCGGTGATGGATGCGCTGCTGGGCGCGGCAGCGCTGGGCGACATCGGACACCTGTTTCCGGACAATGACGATGCCTTTTTGGGGATCGACAGCCAGATTTTGCTGCGCAAAGTAAACGACGTGCTGGCGCAAAATGGCTGGAAGCTGGGGAATTTGGACGCGACAATCATTGCGCAGGCACCGAAAATGGCGCCGCACATTCCTCAGATGCGTCAGAATATCGCGGCGTGTCTGGACTGTGATATTGGACAGGTGAGTGTCAAGGCGACGACGGAGGAGCGCCTGGGATTCACCGGAGAAAAGCGGGGCATCGCCGCGCACGCCGTGTGCCTGTTAGAAAAACGATAAGATTCGGTTCTTTTTTGGAAAATCACACATAGCATGCCGGTTTCGAATATACTGGATTAAACCCTTCGTGCGGTGAGACACAGGAGGAATGCGGTATGAGTGAAGAAAGAATCGTATTATGTCAGACACAGAATGATACCATTTTGGTTTTGCGGAGATTGATGCAGTGCGGGATCAGCGGTCGGGCGGTCCGTCCGCCGCGGCAGAAGACGGGACGGTCCTGCACCTGGGGAGTACAAATTGCGGCACGGGATCAGCGGGAGGCGGAAAACTGCCTGAGCGATCTTCCGATTCGATGGCGATGGATGGACTGAGGTGCCGCTGTGATTTATCTGGATAACGCAGCGACAACGCTGCAAAAACCGGCGTCTGTGATGACGGCGGTGCGGCAGGCGATGAACCGGGCGGCGAGCGCCGGGCGGAGCGCCCACCGTCCGGCCGTGCTGGCGGCGGATATTTTGTTTGACACGCGGGCACTGGCGGCCGAGTTTTTTGAATTGGATGACTCTTCGCGGGTCATTTTTACGTCCAACGCCACGATGGCGCTGAACACGGCGATTTTTTCCATGGCGGAGTATGCAAGGCGGTTTGCTGTGACCGGCATGGAGCACAATGCGGTGATGCGTCCCATGCATAAGCTCAGCCATCAGGGAAAACGCGTGACGGTGCTGGACACCCCGCTGTGGAAGCCGGAGCGGCTGCTGGACAGCGCGGAGAAGACCTGCAAAAACGGCGTGGACTGCTTTGTGGTCAATCACGTGTCCAATGTCTACGGTTACGAACTGCCGCTGGAGGAGCTGGACGGTGTGCTGCGGCGGTATGGCGTGCCGATGATTGTGGATGCGTCGCAGTCGGCGGGAGTCTGTCCCCTGTCTGCACGCAGGCTGCGCAGCGCGGCGGCCATCTGCATGCCGGGACACAAGGGGCTGTACGGCCCGCAGGGAACCGGTATGCTGTTGTCGCTGACCGAGGAAATTCAGGCGCCGCTGCTGTACGGTGGAACGGGAAGCCGTTCGATCAGTCCGAATATGCCGGAGGATTTGCCGGATCGCCTGGAGGCGGGGACGCACAACATCGCGGGCGTGGCGGGGCTGTTTGAGGGCATCCGGTTCGTGCGGATGGTCGGAGTGGACCAGATTCGGGAACATGAGACTATCCTGCGGCGGCAGCTGGCATCCCAGCTGAAAAACGTATCGCAGCTGCACTGCTTTACGACGTCGAGAGACGAGTTGCAGACGGGCGTGCTGTCGATCACCTGTGATACGATGTCGGCAGAGCAGCTGTCGATGCGTCTGGCAGAGCGCGGCATCTGCGTGCGTGCGGGGCTGCACTGCGCGCCGCTGGCCCATCGGACCGGCGGGACGCTGGAAAGCGGGACGGTTCGCCTGTCGCCGGGGTGGTTTCAGAATCTGCATCAGATTCGCCGGACGACCGAGAGTATCCGGGACATTGTGCAAAATGGGTGACAGATGTGCGGGAGATGGACGAAGAGAAGCCGCAGTATTTGCTGCGGCTTTCTTTTGTAGGATTTCTGTCAATCCCCCTATTCACAGGATGCAAAATCTGTGTTACACTATATTTGTATTGAATGTTGGACGGATTGTCCGACAGAGTGTATACTATTTTTGGGAAATGAAGGAATCCGATAGAGTATGAATGGTGCAATCCAACTGATCGTACAAAACTTTACATCGATGCACTGGAACGATATTGTGGATATCGTGATCGTGACGGTTCTGATCTATCAGCTGATCCGGCTGATGCGGGAGACGGGGGCGTCCCAGCTCATCCGTGGAATCGTCGTTTTGCTTGGCGCGATGATCTTGTCCGACGTACTGGATCTGGTTATGGTGAGCACGATGTTCCATACGGTTCTGACGTGGGGCATCATCGTTCTGACCATTGTGTTCCAGCCGGAGCTGCGGCGCATGCTGCGCCGGGTGGGCGAGACGGGTGTCGCGTCGTTTTTTATGAAACAGGATATGGTCTCGCTGGAGCAGAAGGTGATTCAGGAGATTGTCACGGCCTGCAAGGAGATGTCGTGGTCGCGCACCGGCGCGCTGATTATTTTTGAACGCAATGACACGCTGAATGAAATCATCAAGACCGGTTCTCTGGTGGATGCGATGGTTGTGGACGAAGTGATCCGCAATATCTTTTACGAAGGGGCGCCGCTGCACGACGGTGCGATGATCATACGCGGCGGGCGGATTCACGCGGCAGGATGTGTGCTGCCGCTGTCGGACAACCGCAACCTGGCCAAGGAGCTGGGCACCCGCCACCGCGCGGCAGTCGGCATGAGCGAACGCGCTGACTCGGTCAGCCTGGTGGTATCCGAGGAGACCGGCGCGATTTCGGTCGCCATCCGCGGTCATCTGCAGCGCAATCTGGTTCCGGAACAGCTGGAGGAAGTGCTCCAGCGGGAGCTGACGGAGCAGAACGAGTCGCAGCCGAGCGGAAGCAGACTGCGAACGATTCTGGAAAGAGTGCTGGAAATCCGAGGTGGCAAGTCGTGAAGCAATGGCTGAAAAAACAAAATATCTGGATCTGGATTCTGTCCTTTTTGATTTCGGTGTTTTTGTGGAATTATATCATGGATATGCAGAATCCCACGCGGACGCTGGAATATCGTGACATCAGTGTGCAGCTGACGGGGGCGGACGACCTGTTCAACCGATACAGCCTGACCGTCATTGAGGGTGCAGACACCACGGTTAACGTCAGGGTCTCCGCATCCAGTTCCCGCCTGGCGAACCTGACTGCCTCGCAGATCAAGGTGCGTGCCGATCTGAGCGAGTCCATCTCCGCACCGGGCACGTACGACATTCCGTATGAGGTCATCCTGCCGGAGAGCGGCATGACCTGCGTCAGCCATACGCCGTCTACCATTACGGTGAAGGTGGATCGCATGGAAACGAAATCCGTTCCGGTCGAGGTCAACATTAAGGGCGACGCGCTGGATGGATATAAGATCGGCGAACCCGAGCTGCAGACGGACACGGTCAATATCACCGGCCCGGAGCAGGAGCTGGACAACGTGGCCAATGCGGTGATTACACTGCAGGCGAAGGATCTGACCGAGTCCATCTCCAACACCAGCTACGATTATAAGCTGGTTGACAGCAGCGGAAAGAGCGTGAATACGACCAACATCAGCCGCGAGACCACCCGCATCAAGCTGTCGGTGGATGTGCTGCGGGTTAAGACGGTTCCGCTGAGCGTTACGCTGGTGCCCAAGGATATGGCGAAGGAGCTGAACGCTTCGGTAGAGCTGTCTGTGAACAAGGTAGAGATTCAGGGCGATCCGCAGGCTGTGGATGCGATTACCTCCATTGAGCTCGGCTCGATCAACGTCAACAAGGCGGAGGATGGAGATTCGTTCCCGTTTGAGATCAAACCGCCTACCGGCGTCAAGCTGACAGATGGACAGGAACAGACCGTCCATGCAGTGCTGTCGCTGGACGATATTGAGGAAAAACAGATTACGGTTACCAATATCAACATCAGCGATTCCGCTCAGAATTCCGGCAAAACGGTGGAGCTGCGCACGGAGTCGATGAAAATCACGGTGAATGGACGGAAACGCGTATTGGACGAACTGAGCGCGGAGGACTTTTCGGTCGTGGCGGAGATCAACTCGGCGGAGCTGTCCGACGGGCGGCATAAGGTCGGTGTGCGTGTGGAGGCGCCGGACAATGTGACGGTCAGCGGCGCGTACAGTGTAGAACTGGTTGTAAGCAAGTAAGTATGGGAATTTTGATCAACAATCTGCGGATTCCGCTGGAAGCGGAACCGGAAGAAGCCTTTTCCGCAGCCTGCCGCCTGTGCGGGCTGCCGCGAAACGGTATAACGGCTTCGGTCTACCGGGAATCGCTGGACGCGCGGCGCGGGACCATTACACGGGTCTTGTCCGTGCTGTTGGAAGGCTGCGCGGACGAAGCGCAGCTGGTACAGCGTCTGGACCGCACGGATGTGCGGCTCAAGATGCCGGCACAGGAGCCTAAAACGACAGGGATTGAACGGCTGGAGCAGCCGCCGGTAGTCGTTGGTCTGGGGCCGGCGGGACTGTTCGCCGCGTGGCTGTTGGCAAAAAACGGCTATCGTCCGCTGGTGCTGGAGCGCGGCGACTGCGTGGAGCAGCGCGACCGGGCGGTGGAGGCATTCTGGACGGGCGGAGCGTTCAGCCCGCAGAGCAATATCCAGTTTGGAGAAGGCGGTGCGGGTGCGTATTCGGACGGAAAGCTGACCACACGCATTCATGACCCGCTCAGCGAGCTGGTACTGCACACCCTGTGTGATTATGGGGCTCCGCAGGATATTTTAACCAAAGCAAAGCCGCATATCGGCACGGATATCCTGAAAACGGTGGTCCGCCGGATGCGGGAGGATATTGTCCGGATGGGCGGAGAGGTGCGGTTCCGCACCCAACTGACCGGCGTGATCGGACGCAGCGGTACGCTGACCGCTGTGGAGGCGGATGGCCAGGAGATTCCGTGCAGTCAGGCGATTTTAGCCATCGGACACAGCGCGCGCGATACGTTTGCTGCCCTGCATGCATGCGGCATTGGGATGCAGCCCAAGCCGTTTTCGGTGGGGGCACGGATTGAACATTTGCAGGAGGACATCGACCGCGCCCGTTATGGCAAAGCGGCCGGGCATCCGGCGCTGCCGCCGGCGGAGTACACGCTGTCTCACCGGCAGAACGGGCGTGCCTGTTATTCGTTTTGCATGTGTCCGGGTGGGCATGTGGTTGCGGCGCAGAGCGAGGAGCATACGGTCGTGACCAACGGCATGAGCTATCATGCGCGCGACGGCAGAAATGCCAATGCGGCCGTTGTGGTTTCGGTGTCTCCGGAGGACTTTGATGACAGCTCGGTGTTTGCCGGGGTGAAATTTCAGCAGGAGATCGAACGGGCAGCCTATCGGAGTACCGGTGGATACCGGGCACCGTGCCAGCGGGTCGGTGATTTTCTGGACGGGCGCCCCAGCCGGACGCACGGCATTGTCACACCGACCTATCCGATTGGTGTGCAGTACGGCACGCTGGAGGGCATCCTGCCGGACTTTGTGATCCGGGAGATGCAGGACGGTCTGCGGGTGTTTGGACGAAAAATCCGCGGGTACGACGCGGCGGATGCGCTGCTGACCGGTCCGGAGACGCGGACCTCGTCCCCGATTCGGATTGTGCGCGGAGGAGACCGGTACAGCGAGACCCTGCGCGGTCTGATTCCCTGCGGCGAGGGCGCCGGGTACGCCGGCGGAATTATGAGCGCCGCGGTGGACGGCCTGTCCTGCGCGGCAGAAATTATGAAACAGTATCGTCCCTTGGACGATTGAGGAGGAAATATCATGCAGCAAAAAGCAGTGGTTACAGAGCTGCTGCCAGGCAATATGGCGCGGCTTCATGTACAGAGAACGACTGCCTGCGGTGGTGATTGCAGCAAGTGCGGCGGCTGTGGTGAAATGTATACCAAGCCGATTTTTGTGGAAGTAAAAAACACGATTCATGCCGAGGTCGGGCAGCTGGTCTGCATCAACGGCAGCACGAAGAACGTCCTGGGGTTGGCGGCGATTGTGTATGTCATCCCGTTCGTGCTCTTTTTTCTGTTTTACGGCATCGCAGCCATGCTTGGGTCAGGGATTCCCGGCGTGTTCGGCGTGATCGGGCTGGCTGTGGGCATTCTGGGTGCAAAGCTGTTCAGCAATTATCACAAGAAGCATGCCAAGCCGGTTTATGTCATGAGCCGTTTGTAAATAATTTGGAAATCTGTCCGAACAGTCGTTGATTTTGCCGGAGAAGCGAGTATACAATAGCGAAAGAAGGTGACGAATGTTTGGATTTGTCCGCCCGCTGCGGGGGGAACTGAAAGTGCGGGAATGGGAACGGTTCCAGTCGGTGTACTGCGGACTGTGCCATTGTATCCGCAAAAAGTATGGTTTGCTGCAAACGGCGCTGCTCAGTTATGACTGTACCTATCTGGCGCTCGTGCTGGACTGCATACAGCCGGCGTGCGGGAGTTGCCGGCGCCGGTGTATCATGCACCCACTGCGAAAGCGGAGCTGTGCGGACGAGAGCGAAGGGATCCGCCGTGCCGCTGCGGTCAGTGTGATCCTGAACTGGCACAAGGTACAGGATACGATTGCAGATGAGCGGGGGCTCAAACGGTTGGGTGCGCGTCTGCTGAGTCTGGTTCTGTACCGGGGATACCGGAAAGCCAAACGGGATAATCCGGAATTTGACCGTGAGACACAGCGGTATCTGCACCAGCTGTCCGAGGTCGAACGGCAGAAGACCGCTTCGCTGGATGTCCCGGCGGATGCGTTTGCCTGCATCCTGCGCGCTGCGGTGCCGCAGGAGGATCAGCCGGAAAACCGCATTCTGAAAGAGATGTTTTACCATGTCGGACGCTGGATCTATCTGGTGGATGCCTGCGACGATCTGAAAGACGATATGCGGACCGGAAGCTACAATCCGGTCTGCCTGCGCTATCAGCTGACCGAGCCGCAGCTGGAACCGGTGCGCGACAGGCTGAATCACACGCTGATACAGTCATTGGCCGCAGCGTATCACGCGTATGTGCTGCTGCCGGTGCAGCGGGACGGCGGAATTATAGAGAATATTCTGTGTCAGGGACTGCCCGAGGTAACGCGGCAGGTTTTGAACGGTACATTTAGAAATAACGGAGGAACAAACAGGAATGGACCCATATAAAGTTCTTGGAATCTCGTCGAATGCGACGGATGATGAGGTCAAGAAGGCGTATCGCGAGCTGGCGCGCAAGTATCATCCGGACAATTACATTGACAATCCGCTGGCTGATCTGGCGCAGGAAAAGATGCAGCAGGTCAACGATGCGTATGATACCATTATGAAGGAGCGCAAGAACGGCGGGTCCTCTTCCGGTGCTTACCAGCAGGGAAGCTATCAGAATACCTCGACGTACCAGGGCGGCTACGGCTATGCCGGCAACAGCTATCAGGGCGCCAACGCCAACATCTACAATCAGGTGCGCAACGCGATCAATGTGGGCAATGTCAGCATGGCGGAGGAACTGCTCAACCGCGCGTCCGAGCGCGACGCGGAGTGGCACTATCTGCGGTCCAATGTCTGTTACCGCAAGGGATGGTTTGACGAGGCGATGCAGGAGATCAATCAGGCGTGCGCGATGGATCCCAATAATTTTTCCTATCAGCGCATGAAGCAGATGATCAGCCAAAGCTCTCAGTACGGAGGTTACCGCCCGAACCAAAACACGGACGGCATGGACTGCTGCACGCAGGCATTGTGCTTGAGCTGCCTGTGTGACTGCATGGGCGGTTGTTGACCGCGGTGCGGACGGAGGGATTTTTGTCATGCATGCTAAGACAAAGACAGCGGCCATCGGCGGCGTGATGTCGGCGGCGGCGCTGATGTTTCTGCTCATCGCCTCGGTGGTGCCGGGCGGGCGGCTGGTCATTACCGCGCTGGCGGGTGTGGTTGGCGCCGTGACGGTAGCGCGCGCGGGGATGCTCGCCGGAACACTCAGCTGGATTGCGGTGTCTGTTTTGGCGCTGCTTCTGCTGCCCAACAAGGGCTGTGCGATTTTGTATGCGGCGTTTTTTGGACCGTACACCCTGATCAAAAATTTGGTGGAACGAAAGTGCGGCCGCACGATGGAGTGGGTGCTGAAATACCTGTTCTGCCTGGGTGTGGCGGCAGCGCTGTTCTGGCTGTCTGCGGAGGTGCTCCGGTTGCTCCCGGCGGTGCTGGCTTCTCATCTGTGGCTGTATCTCCCGGTGGTTGCGGTGGCCTTTTTGGCCTATGACATCATTTTCTCCAAAGTGATCTATCAGATTTTGCATCGTCTGCCGCAAAATTGAGAAATTGATTTCTTCGACCCGTGTGTCTTGACGAGAAGATACACGGGTTGTTATAATACTATGAAGACCCTTTTGCAGGATACGAACAAATCAAAAGGGTTTTACGATTCGAATCCAATTGGAGGGACACGCTTGAAAAGCATGACTGGATACGGCCGAGCCCGTATGACCATTTGTAACCGGGATATCACGGTGGAACTGCGCTCGGTCAACCACCGTTATCTTGACGTCAACGTGAAAGCGCCGCGCGTATATGGGTTTCTGGACGAAACCGTCAAGAGCAAGGTGGGGACGATTATCGCCCGCGGCAAGGTTGACGTCTTTGTTTCGATCGACGCCAGTGCGGCGGGAGACGAAAAAATTATCCTGAACCGCACGATTCTGGAGGGCTATCTGGAGGCGCTGAACACGATGCGGGACGAATACGGCCTGCGCGACGACATCAGCGTGATGAGCCTTGCCAAAATGCCGGATGTGTTCACGGCAGAAAAGCAGGAGGCGGACGCTGACGAGATCAAGAACAGCGTACTGCAGGTGCTGGAGGCCGCTGCGGCGGACTTCTGCGCGATGCGTCAGCGCGAGGGCGAGAAGATGCGCGAGGACATTCTCTCCCGCGGACAGACGATCCTGTCGCTGGTCGGCCAGGTAGAGGAACGCTCGCCCAGGGCGGTGGAGGAGTACCGCGCCAAGCTGACCGCGCGCATGAACGAGGTGCTGGCGGACACCACCATTGATCCGCAGCGCATTCTGGCAGAGGCGGCGATTTATGCCGACCGCACGGCGGTGGACGAGGAAACCGTTCGCCTGCGCAGCCATGTGCAGCAGATGCAGCAGATGGCGGCGGACAGTAAGCCGGTGGGACGCAAACTGGACTTCCTGATTCAGGAGATGAACCGGGAGGCGAATACCATCGGCTCCAAGGCCAACGATATGGAACTGGCGAAGATTGTTGTGGATCTCAAGGCGGAGATCGAGAAGATCCGCGAGCAGGTACAGAACATCGAATAAGGAGCAGGAATTACGATGAAGCTCATCAATATTGGCTTTGGCAATCTGGTCTCTGCGGATCGGCTGATTGCGGTGGTGGCACCGGAGTCGGCGCCGGTCAAGCGCATTGTGCAGGAGGCAAAGGAGCGAAATATGGTCATTGACGGCACCTATGGGCGGCGCACGCGCGCGGTCTTGGTGATGGACAGCGACCATGTGGTGCTCTCTGCTATCACGCCGGATGCGATTGCGGGACGGTTGGAGAGCCAGGACGAGACAAATGAGGTGACGGAAGAATGATTCAACAGAAAGGCTGCTTGTTTGTATTTACCGGTCCATCCGGTGTCGGAAAGGGTACGCTGCTGAAGCGGGTCATGGAGCAGGAAGACAACCTGTTTTTGTCCATTTCGGCCACAACCCGCGCGCCGCGTCCGGAGGATGCCGATGGGGTCACCTATTACTTCCTCACGCGCGATCAGTTTGAGCAGAAAATTGAAGCCGGAGAGTTTTTGGAGCACGCATGGTACAGTGGAAACTACTATGGCACGCCGCTCGCGCCGATTGAAGAGCATTTGAGCCGCGGAGAGGATGTCATTCTGGAAATCGAAGTGCAGGGCGCCATGCAGATCCGTGCAAAGCGTCCGGATGCGGCGATGATCTTTGTCGCGCCGCCGGATGCGGATGAGCTGGAGTCCCGTCTGCGCGGACGCAACACGGAGGACGAAGAAACGATCCGTAAGCGTCTGACGATTGCCAGAGAAGAATTGGCACAGACGGCCAATTTTGATTATTTGATTGTCAACGATGAGGTGGACCGTGCGGTCCAGGAGCTCCGCGCCGTCTTGCAGGCAGAGCGCGCACGCACCGCGCACCGCCGTTTTGAAGTATAATATTTCCCTGATATAGATTGTAAGGAGAGTCATTTATGTTAAATCCGTCAATGCAGGATCTGATGAAGAAAGTCAACAACCGCTATTTGCTGGTCAACTTGGCGGCACAGCGCGCCCGCGATATTGCGCTGGAGGCGATGGAAGCCGGTGATAAGATTCCGGAGAAGCCGGTCAAGCAGGCGCTGGACGAAATTGCAGCCGGCAAGGTTGTCTACCGCGAAGGCCCGAAGCCGGAGCCGGAACCGGCACCCAAGCTGGATGACATGCTGGCTTCTGCTGTTCTGACGGCGGAAGACGATATTGTAATGGAAGACGCCGCCGCGGACAACATTCTGGAGGAGCTGTAATTCATGGATTTTTCCGGGAAAACGGTTGTACTGGGCGTGACCGGCGGCATTGCCGCCTATAAGGCCTGCGATCTGGTCAGCCGCCTGCGAAAAAAGAATATTGCCGTCCGCGTCATCATGACGCAGCATGCCTGTGAGTTCGTTCAGCCTCTGACACTGGAGGTGCTGTCCAACGCCCGTGTTGTGACCGACCAGTTCAACCGCGATTTCCCGTGGGAGGTGGAGCACATTGCGCTGGCCAAGGCAGCCGATGTGTTTGCGGTTGTCCCGGCGACGGCGAACATCATGGCCAAAGCGGCCAACGGCATCGCCGATGACATGCTGTCCACCACGCTGTTGGCGACCCGTGCGCCGGTTCTGTTTGCGCCGGCGATGAATACGGCGATGTACGAGCATCCGGCGACGCAGCAGAATATGGAAGTGCTGCGTTCCCGCGGCGCGCTGTTTGTCGAACCTGCTTCGGGTCATCTGGCCTGCGGCGATTCCGGCAGGGGCAAGCTGGCGGACGTGGATGTGATCGAGGAAGCCGTTCTGTCCGCCCTGACCCCGAAGGATTTGGCGGGGAAGACGGTGACGGTGACAGCGGGGCCGACCCGTGAGGCGATGGATCCGGTTCGGTTTTTGTCCAACCATTCCACCGGTAAGATGGGCTACGCGATTGCGCGGAGCGCAAAGCGGCGCGGTGCGTCGGTGACACTGATCAGCGGTCCGGTTTCGATCCCGGCGCCGGACGGCGTCACGGTCGTTCCGGTCACGTCGGCACGCGACATGCGGGAAGCCGTTCTGCAGGCACTTCCGCAGTCGGATCTGGTCATCAAGGCCGCTGCGGTCGGGGATTACCGTCCGGCGCAGTATGAAACGGACAAAATCAAGAAGAAAAAGGATGACATGAGCATTTCTCTGGTGCGCAACCCGGACATTCTGGCGGAGATCGGCACGCTGCGGCGGGACGATCAGGTCATCTGCGGGTTTTCCATGGAGACCCGCGATCTGCTGGAAAATTCGGCGAAAAAGCTGAATGAGAAGAACTGCGATGTCATCGTGGCAAACAATTTAAAAACCAAGGGCGCAGGGTTTGCGGGCGATACCAATGTCGTCACGCTGCTGTACCGCGACGGCCGTGTGGAGCCGCTGGAGCTGATGGACAAGAGTGAGGTAGCGGATGAGCTGCTCGACCGTCTGGCGGCTTTGCTGGCACAAAAGCAGCCGTGATGCGCCCAATTTGCCGCGCGGCGGTCAGCGCGGCAACTTTTTCGTTTGACCGCCTGTTTGACTACTTTATTCCGGCAGAACTGGATGGAACGATCCAGCCGGGGATGCGCGTGTTGGTTCCGTTTGGAAACGGCAACCGCACGGTGGAAGCATTTGCCGTGCAGCTCGGGCAGGCAGAAGACACGCAGCCGCTGAAAGAGGTGCAGTCCGTATTGGATGCGGAGCCGGTGCTGGATGAGCACCAGATCCGTCTGGCGGCGTGGATGTGTTCCTCACTGTTCTGTACCTTTTTTTCCTGTGCCAAGCTCATGCTGCCTACCGGACTGTGGGTAAAGCACACCGAATGGTACATGTTATCCGACGGTGTGGAGTCGGAGCAGCTGAAGCTGCTCACCGCGCAGTATCCGTTTTTGTCCCTGTTCGCGGGAAAGACGAAAAAGCGCCGCGTACAGGACATTGACGCGCTGTGCGGAGGAAAACGCCCGGTCAGAGAGCTGAATCAGCTGTGTGCGGAGGGGATTTTGCAGTTTTCCAGCTCCTTTTCCCGCAAGCTCGGCGACCGGACGGTAAAAATGCTGGGACTGGCGGTGCCGGATGATCACGCGGTGCGGCTGGCGGAGCGCGGCAAAAGCCCGGTGCGGCTGGACGTGGTCAGCTGTCTGCTGGACGGACAGGCACTCAGCCGGCAGGAGCTGATCTATCAGACCGGCGCGAGCGCGGGCGTCATCGCCACGATGGTCAGGCAGGGCATCCTGCGGCAGTGGGAGGAAGAAGCGTTTCGGCTGCCGGATTTCTCGGACTGTGAGCGGACACCGCTGGAGCAGCTGACCCCGGAGCAGCAGACGGCGTTTGACCGCATGGTTCCCATGTTGGATTCCGGTCTGCCGGAGGCGGCGCTGCTGTTCGGTGTAACCGGAAGCGGCAAGACACAGGTGTACCTGCACCTGATTGCACGCGCGCTGGAACACGGCAAGAGTGCGATTGTGCTGGTGCCGGAAATCGGGCTGACGCCGCAGATGATCCGCCGGTTTGTGGGATGCTTTGGCGACTGCGTCGCCGTGCTGCACTCTGCGCTGTCCGACGGCGAACGGTACGACAGCTGGAAACGTATCCGTTCGGGCGCAGCCCGTGTTGTCGTCGGCACGCGGTCAGCGGTATTCGCGCCGGCGCGTGATCTGGGGCTGTTGATTATCGACGAAGAACAGGACGATGCGTATAAGTCCGAGCAGTCGCCGCGTTATCATGCGCGGGACGTGGCAAAATACCGCGTGATGCAGGAAAAAGCCTTGCTGGTGCTCGGTTCTGCGACACCGGCGGTGGAGACATTCTACGGAGCGGAAACCGGACGCTATCCGATGCTGACCCTGCGGGAGCGTTACGCGGGAACCCGGCTGCCGGAAGTCACGATTGCGGACATGCGGTCCGCGGCGCGTCAGGGCAGTTTTGGCTCCATCGGTCCGGTCCTGCATCAGGCAATCCAGAGGACGCTGGAGGAAAAGCATCAGGCGATCTTGTTTTTGAACCGCCGCGGCGCGGCCCGGCAGGTGACCTGCACCTCCTGCGGCTGGACGCCAGAGTGCCCGAATTGCAGCATTTCCATGACCTATCACTCCGCCAACGGGCGGATGATGTGTCACTACTGCGGCCATTCCATGCCGCTGCCGCGCGTGTGCCCGAGCTGTGGGAATACACGGCTGAAGACCGAAGGCGACGGCACGCAGCGGGTGGAGATGGAATTGAAACGGCTGTTTCCGCAGGCCGCCGTGCTGCGGATGGACGCGGACACGACGAGTGCAAAAAATGCACACGAACGGCTGCTCCATCAGTTTGCCGCCGGAGAGGCGGACATCCTGTTGGGAACGCAGATGGTCACAAAGGGACTGGATTTTGACAACGTGTCGTTGGTTGGCGTCATTGACGCGGATCAGTCGCTGTTTGCGCAGGATTACCGTGCGCGGGAGCGGTCGTTCTCCCTGTTGACACAGGTGGTAGGACGTGCCGGACGGCGCAGCGTGCGCGGACACGCAGTCATTCAGACCTATGTGCCCAACCACGAAGTGATTTTGAACGCGGCGCGGCAGGACTATGAACGGTTTTACGAGAAGGAAATCGAGCTGCGGCAGGCGCTGCAATGCCCGCCGGCGGCGCAGATTGTGACGCTGACCGCGGCGGCGGAGCGCGAACGGGATGTTCTGGAGGCGCTTGTCCGCATCAAACAGAGGCTGGAAAGCCTGATGTGCGGTGAATTTGCGGACTTCTGCTATCCGGTGCTGGGACCGGCTCCGGCGGCAGTGGTGCGTGTGATGAATCGCTATCGCTATCATTTGACCATACGATGTCCGGAGGGAAAACGCCGCCGGGAGCTGATCGGCGGCATTCTGCGCGAGTGCGCGTCGGACAGCCGCTATCGCGGCGTATCGCTGTTTGCGGACATCAATCCATTGGAGATATAGGGACGGAGGAATAATCATGATTCGAGAAATTATCAAGCATCCGGATCCGGTGCTGTATAAGAAATGTCACGCAGTGACCAAGTTTGACAAAAAGCTTGCCGTATTGCTCAAGGACATGGCGGATACCATGATGGAAGCAAACGGTGTCGGTCTTGCCGGACCGCAGGTCGGTATTCTTCGCCGCGTCTGCGTGGTGCTGGATACCACGGACAATGATACGATTATCGAGCTGGTCAATCCGGAAATTGTCGAGATGTCCGGTGAGCAGACCGGCACGGAGGGCTGTCTGAGCTTCCCGAACGAGTTCGGCACCGTGACCCGTGCGCGCGTCTGCACGGTTCGTGCGCAGGACCGCAACGGAGAGTGGTTCACCATTACCCGCGAGGATTTGACCGCCCGTGCGTTCCAGCATGAGATCGACCATTTGGACGGACATGTCTTTAAGGAAAAGGTCGAGAGCATTTTTGATCCGGAAGATCTCGGACTGGAAGAGGAATAAGGAGTATCGGTTGTGAGAATCGTATATATGGGCACGCCGGACTTTGCGGTGGCGGCGCTGGAGCGCATTCTGGCAGACGGACATGACGTTGTCGCTGTGTTCACCCAGCCGGATAAGCCGCAGGGACGGAAAATGGTGCTGACTCCGCCGGAGGTTAAGGTTCTGGCACTGGAAAAGGGAATTCCGGTCTATCAGCCGGAGAGCTTTAAAAACGAGAGCCAGCTGGAGCTGCTGACCCAGCTCGCGCCGGAGGTCATCGTTGTGGCGGCATACGGCAAGCTGCTGCCGAAATACGTTCTGGATCTGCCGAAGTACGGCTGCATCAACATCCACGGTTCGCTGCTGCCTAAATACCGCGGCGCGGCGCCGATTCAGTGGGCGGTCATCAACGGAGAAAAAATCGCCGGTGTGACCACGATGCAGATGGGTGTCGGTCTGGATACCGGCGACATGCTGCTCAAGGCGGAGACCGAGGTCGGAGAAAACGAGACAGCGGGAGAGTTGTTTGACCGACTGGCGGAAATGGGCGCAGAGCTGATTTCGGAGACCCTGCGCCGCCTGCCGGAGGGCATTCCGGCGGAGCCGCAGAACGATGCGGAGTCCACCTACGCGTCCATGCTGAAAAAAGACATGGCGGTTGTGGACTGGAGCCGCAGCGCACAGGAGGTGCACAATCTGGTGCGCGGACTGGATCCGTGGCCGGTCGCGCTGACGACCTGCGGCGGAAAGAAGCTAAAGCTGTTTCAGACCCGGGTGACGGGAGAAAACAGCGGCGCACAGCCGGGTGAAATTGTGCTGGCGGATCCCAAGCAGGGACTGGTCGTTTGCTGCGGCGACGGACAGACGCTGCGGATTACGGAGGTGCAGCTGGTCGGCAAAAAGCGCATGAGCGCCTGCGACTATCTGCGCGGACACCCGATGGAAGTCGGAACAATCCTTGGATAATCCAGAGGAGGAATCAAAATATGCCCTATATGGGATATGGTTACGGATATGGCTATGGATCGGAATACACGCTGTATACCATCCTGATGGTCGTCTGCTTCCTGTTTTCGCTGTGGGCGCAGGCATCCGTCAAATCTTCGTTCAATAAATATTCCCGCGTTATGACGCGGAAGGGACTGACCGGACAGCAGGCAGCCGAGTGCGTGCTGCGCGCCAACGGTGTGACCGGCATTCGGTTTGCACAGATTGGCGGCGAGCTGACGGACAATTTTAATCCGTCTACCGGCGTCATCAGCCTGTCCAGTGGCGTGTACCATTCGACCTCGGTCGCTTCGGTCGGTGTTGCGGCACACGAGGCGGGTCATGCGGTGCAATACGCGGTGGGGTACGGCCCGATCCGCCTGCGCATGGCAATTATCCCGCTCTGTTCGTTCGGTTCCAAACTGGCATGGCCACTGCTGGTGCTGGGTTTGGTGCTGAGCATTTCGTCGCTGGTGGGACTGGGCGTGCTGTTTTTTGCACTTGCGACGCTGTTTCAGTTGATTACACTGCCGGTTGAGCTGGATGCATCCCGTCGCGCGCTCCATGCGCTGAAGACCACCGGCCTGCTGACCGAGCAGGAGCTGCCGATGGCGCGCAAGACGCTGACCGCAGCAGCCATGACCTATGTGGCGGCGCTGGCAACCAGCATCGTTCAGCTGCTGCGTCTGCTGGCGATCTTCAACAATTCCCGTGGTAACCGCCGTGACTGAGAACAAGAAGACAAACCGAACTGCCCGTGAGGCGGCGGCGCGCGCGCTGTTCGCCATCGAAGAAGAGGGCGCGTGGAGCGCACCGGCGGTGCAGCGATACGCGGCGGGATTGTCGCGGAGAGACGCCGCGCTGGCGACCGCGTTGGTCGGCGGCGTATTGCAGCAGCGGGCGATGTGCGACTTTTATATCGCGCAGTTTTCCAAACTGCGGTTAAAGAAAATCCAGCCGCGGGTGTTAACCATCCTGCGCCTCGCCGTGTATCAGATGGTGTGGATGGAACGCGTGCCGGATTCGGCGGCGGTGAATGAAAGCGTGCAGCTGGTCAAGCGGCTGTGTCATGCTGACCCGCGCACAGCGGGATATGTCAACGGCGTCCTGCGTGCGATTTCGATGCATCGGGATAACCTGCCCAAACCCAACTGCGCGACCAAAGAAGAATTTTATTCGCTGTTTTACAGCACGCCGCGCTGGCTGACCGCGCTGCTCATCCAGCAATACGGGGAAAAGGAAACCCGCCTGTTGTTGGAGGCAAACAACCAGCCTGCCCCGACCGTTCTGCGTGTCAATACGATGCGGGCAGACATAGATAGCGTCGAGCGCGAGCTGGACGAAGCGGGCATTCCGGCGCAGCGGCATCCGTCCATTCCGAACTGCCTGCTGGTAACCCGGACCGGAAGTCTTCCGTCGATGGCATGTTTTGCGGACGGAAGGGTGACCGTGCAGGATGGCGCGAGCCAGATGAGCGTATACGCATTGAACCCGCAGCCGGGCGATCTGGTGCTGGACTGCTGCGCCGCGCCGGGCGGAAAGAGCTTTTTCGCGGCTGAGCGGATGAACGGCAAGGGGACGGTGATTTCCTGCGACATCTTTGAACACAAGCTGGACAAGATTCGAGAGGGCGCGCGTCGTCTGGGCTGGAATACCATCCGCACCTGTCTGCAGGATGCGGCGCAGTACCGCGCCGAGTGGGACGGACAGGCGGATTGCGTCCTGTGCGACGTTCCGTGTTCCGGTCTGGGTATTATCCGCAAAAAGCCGGAAATCCGGTATAAAAATCCGGATGAGCTGGAGCAGCTTCCGGAGCTTCAGACGCGTATTTTGAATAACTGCGCGCGCTATGTCAAACCGGGCGGCACGATGGTGTATTCCACCTGCACCATTCTCCGGCGGGAAAATGAGGACGTCACAGCGGAGTTCCTGCGGACGCATCCGGACTTTGCACCGGAGCCGTTTTGCCTGCCGGTATGCGGGGAGTGTCCCGACGGACAGGTTACCCTGCTGCCGCATCGCCATGCGACGGACGGTTTTTTTGTTGCAAAATTTCGGAAAATAGATTAGTATAGAAGTACAGCGATGGCAAGGAGTACACAACAGCTATGAGTAAGCCGGAAATCAAAAACAGAACGATGGCAGAGCTGAAGCAGGAGCTGACTGAGCTGGGCGAAAAGCCATTTCGCGCCCAGCAGGTGTTCCGCTGGCTGCATCTCGGTGTTTCGGATTTCGAGGAAATGACCAATCTGTCCAAGCAGCTGCGGGAGACCCTGCGGGAGCACTATCTGCTGACCGCTCCCAATATCGTGCGCAAGCAGGTGTCGGCGGTGGATGGGACGATCAAGTATCTCTGGGAGCTGCACGACGGGAACTGTGTGGAAAGCGTGTTTATGCGCTACAAGCACGGCAATTCCGCCTGTGTGTCCAGCCAGGTTGGCTGCCGTATGGGCTGTAAATTCTGTGCGTCCGGCATCGGCGGTCTGGTCCGCAGCCTGTCGGCAGGAGAGATCTTGGACCAGATTTTGTTCATGCAGAAGGACACCGGGGAGCGCATTTCCAACATCGTGCTGATGGGAACCGGCGAACCGCTGGACAATTATGACAATGTGCTGCGGTTTATCCATCTGGTGGGTGCACCGGAGGGACTGAACATTGGCCAGCGGCATATTTCTCTGTCTACATCCGGACTGGCCGATCAGATTGACCGTCTGGCACAGGAAAAGCTGCAGATTACGCTGTCGGTATCGCTGCATTCGCCGGACAACGAGTCCCGCAGTTCCATGATGCCGGTCAACCGGTCGTATCCGGTGGAACGGCTGCTGGAATCCTGTCGGAATTATTTTGACATAACCGGACGGCGTATTTCGTATGAGTACACCATGATTGACGGGGTGAGCGACCACCCGTGGCAGGCCAGAAAGCTGGCGTCTCTGCTGCGCGGACGTCCGGCCCACGTCAATTTGATCCCGCTGAATACCGTCACAGAAAGCGGGCTGAAGCCGTCCTCACGGGCCAGCGTGAGCGGCTTTCAGAAAATATTAGAATCGAACGGCATAACGGCAACCGTGCGGCGGACGCTGGGGCCGGATATTGATGCATCGTGCGGACAGCTTCGGCGCAGACATATTACTCAAACGTTCGGGAAAGAGTGATGAGATGAACGTATACGGAAAGACAGACAGGGGACTGGTTCGCTCCAACAACCAGGACACCTATCGGACGGAACTCAATGAGAACGGCTGCACCTATCTCATCCTGTGTGACGGAATGGGAGGCGCGCGGGCCGGAAATGTGGCCAGTGAAAAGACGGCGGACATCTTTTTGGACTATCTGCGGCAAAATGTGACCGCAGAGCTGGACACGGAGTCGCTGGCACGGGTCATTTTGCAGGGCTCCATCCAGGCCAACCGCGAGGTGTTCGAGATGGCGCAGAGCTCGCCGGATTACAGTGGCATGGGAACCACGCTGGTGGGCGGTGTTGCGATTGAGGACCGTGTATTGCTGTGCAATATCGGGGATTCACGCGCCTATTTGATTGATACATCCCGTGCGGCGATTGCACAGATGACCGAAGACCACTCGCTGGTCGAGGAGATGGTGCGCGCCGGACGGCTGACCAAGGAGGAGGCGCGGCATTATCCGGGCCGGAATCTGATTACGCGCGCCGTCGGTGTGGATGAAACGGTGGAAGCTGACCTGTATGAGATTCTCATGAAGGAAGGTCAGGTTTTGCTGTTGTGCTCGGACGGCCTGAGCGGCATGATCACAGATGCAGAGATTGCAGCGATTATTGTTCAGTCCCCTGATTTGAAGACAGCAGGCGATCTGCTGGTGCAAAGGGCATGCGAAGCCGGGGGAAATGATAACATTACTGTTGTTTTATATACAAAGTAGGAGAGAATAGGTTATGTCTGATAAGTATTTAGGCAAGACACTCGGCGGCCGGTACGAGGTGCGTGAAATCATCGGCACCGGCGGTATGGCCGTCGTTTATAAAGCATATTGTACCGTCCTGCACCGCTACGTCGCGATTAAGGTTCTGAAAGATGAGTTCGCGTCGGATGATGAGTTCCGCAAGCGGTTCTACAATGAGGCGCAGGCGGTTGCCAAGCTGTCACACAACAATATTGTATCCATTTACGATGTCTCGCAGGGGGAATCCGGCGCAGAGTATATTGTTATGGAGCTATGTGAGGGTGTGACGCTCAAGGATTATCTGCGCAAGAAGCATCACCTGTCCTGGCAGGAGACGGTCTATTTTGCACAGCAGGTGGGCCGCGCTCTGGCGCACGCGCACAGCCGCGGCATCATCCATCAGGACATCAAGCCGCAGAATATCATGCTGCTGCGGGACGGCACCGCCAAGGTGATGGACTTTGGCATTGCCAGCTTTGCCAACAGCCAGGAGACGCGCAAAATGTCGGAGGCCATCGGTTCGGTGCATTACATCTCGCCGGAGCAGGCCAAAGGAAGCGCGGTGGACTACCGCACCGACCTGTATTCTCTCGGCGTCGTCATGTATGAGATGCTGACCGGCACGCTCCCGTTCCGAGGCGACACGGCGGTTGCGGTCGTCATGCAGCACATCAATACGGTTCCGCCCAAGCCGGGCGAGCTGGTGGACGACATCCCGCCGGCGATGAATGAGATCGTCATGCACGCCATGTGCGCCAGCGCCGCGCAGCGGTATGGCTCGGCGATGGAGCTGTGCAACGATTTGGAGCGGGTTCGCAACAATCCCAATCTGTATCTCAACTACACGAACCGCGCGGCAGCGGTAGATTTTGATGCCACCCGTGCGATCCGGTATGACGATGTGGACGAAGAGGCCACCCAGCTGATTCGCGGCATTCCGGTGGAACCGCAGGAGCCGACCGGATATTATAATAATAACGACGCAGTCCGGCAGAATGGCCGTGACAATTATGACGGCTATGATGATTATTATGAGGACGGGCCTTCGAGAAGAAAGAAGGGCGGTGTCAACAAGGCGCTGATCGGCGGCATTGTTGTCGTGCTGCTGGCGGTCATTGTATTTGCCATCAAGTCGGCGTTCGGCGGCAGCTCGACCAAGCAGGTTGAGGTTCCGAATTTTGTCGGATTGAACTACGAACAGGATATCCAGAACAACAGCAAGTACGACGAGTTCGACATCAGCGTCGTTCTGCAGGAGGAGACGGAAGATTCCGGCTATACAGATGGCGAGGTCATTGACCAGGATCCCGAAGAGGGAACCATGGTGACGAAGGGCGACACGGTCACGCTGACGGTTGCGGATCTGAGTGGAGACGACGAGCAGCCGGATGACACGGATGTGGAAGAGCCGGAGACCGTAGCCGTTCCGTCAGTAGTCGGACAGAATTATGATTCCGCGAAGAGTGCGCTGGAGGCAGTCGGCCTGCAGGTAGAACGCAAGGAGGAGCACTCGGATTCGGTAGAAAAGGACGTTGTCATGGCAGTCAGCCCGAACGAAGGCACGGAGGTTGAAAAGGGAAGCGTGGTCACGCTGACCGTATCCGAAGGGCCGGAGAAGGAGCTGGTAGATGTGCCGGATCTGAGCGGTATGACGCAGAGTGCGGCGGAGACCATGCTGAATCAGTTTGGTCTGAGCTTGGGCGATGTGTCCAAGGAAGAGAGCGATTTGCCGGTGGGCACGGTCATTGATCAGACGGTTTCTGCTGGAGAACAGGTAGAGAAGGGCACGTCGGTCGGCATCACGATTGCCATTGAACCGCCGGAATCGGATGAGGATCTGCCGGGAAGCTCAGGCGGCGTGGGTTTTAGTAAGGACGGCGGCACCACCTATATCAAAGTCAGCTTGCCGTCCGACAAAGACAGCGTTTACGTCAGCGTCTCAGTCGGTGGAAACACCCTGTATGGCAGCGATACCAACTGTTCGCGTGATTCCATCACGATCCGTGCCAATTACAGCGGCGAAGAACATGTTGTCGTCACGGTAGACGGAGAAACCGTATACGATGCAGATTATGATTTCGCATAAGGGATTTTATGAGTGAAAACGGAATTATTGTAAAAGGAATCGGCGGGTTTTACTACGTCGATACAGCGGCGGGCCTTGTGGAATGCAAGGCCCGCGGCAAATTCCGCATAAAAGGCGGAAAACCGGTCATTGGTGACCGCGTTGCGGTGGACATTCAGGAGGATGGCACCGGATATATCATGTCCATGGAGCCGCGCAGAACCGAATTGATCCGTCCGGCTGTGGCCAATATTGATCAGCTGCTGGTGGTCTGCTCTGCGGCGCCGCCGTGCACTGAGACGTTCCTGATTGATAAGATCACCGCGATTGCGGCGCATAAGGGAATGGATACCGTGATTGTGATCAACAAGGTGGATTTGGACCGCGGGGACCGACTGTATGACATCTATACACAGGCGGGATTTGTGGTGCACCGCGTGAGCGCGGAGACCGGAGAAGGTCTGGACGGATTGCGGGAGCAGCTGACCGGGCGCGTGTCTGCGTTTGCAGGAAATTCCGGCGTGGGCAAGTCCAGTTTGCTCAATGCGATCCATCCGGAGTTTCACGCGGAGGTCGGGGAAATCAGCCGAAAGATTGAGCGGGGCAAGCACACGACTCGCCATGTGGAGCTGATGAAGCTGCCGTTCGGCGGATATCTGGCGGACACGCCGGGGTTTTCGGCGTTTCAGGCGGAGCGCATGGATTTGGTGCTCAAAGACGATCTGCAGTACACCTTCCGGGAGTTTGCACCGTACCTCAACCAGTGCCAGTTTACCGGATGTGCGCATGTCAAAGAAAAAGGCTGCGCGATTCGGGAAGCCGTGGCAAGGGGAGAGATCGCACCCGAACGCCATGAGAGCTATTGCCGTTTGTACGACAGTGTCAAAGACATCAAGGAATGGAGCCTGAACAAATGACGGCGTTATTACTGGCGGCTGCGCCAGAGACAGACTATGCGTATGTGCGTTTTCTGGCTGATCGGGCGGATCTGCTGGTGTGTGCGGACGGCGGAATGCGGCACGCGCAGGCATGCGGGTTGACACCGGATCTGGTGGTGGGAGACTTTGACTCGGGCACACAGCCGGACGGCACCCGCTTCATTCGTCTTCGGCCGGAGAAGGATGACAGCGACTTGATGTGCTGCGCCAAAGAGGTCATCGCACAGGGCGTGGATGAAATTTGGCTGGCCTGTGCATCCGGCGGTCGATTGGATCACTTTTTGGCCAATCTGACGCTGCTGGAGTATCTGGAGCAGCGCGGCGTGCATGCGGAGCTGTATGACAGCCGCAATCGCGTGACCTATCACGGCGGAGGAGAGAAGATCTACCGTGCCGATCCGAATTATCAATATGTCGGGATCATCCCGCTGGACGCGGAGCTGACCGGTGTGACGCTGCGCGGGCTGAAATATGAGTTGACCGATGCCGTGCTGTCCCGTTCGGCGGTGATTTCCATCTCCAATGAGCCGACCGAAGCGGAATACCGTATTGCGATCGGCCGGGGAAGGGCTTTGGTGATCCAGAGCCGCGACTAGTTTGGAATTACGTTGCAGGGCAATGTAAGATAGAAACACTTCGATAGGAGGATATATAAAATGAACGTGTATTATCCGAAGGGAACTTGTTCCCGTGAAATTCATTACAGCGTAAAGGACGGCATTGTCGAGGACATCAAGGTCATCGGCGGCTGCAGCGGCAATCTGAATGGTATCTGCCGCCTGATTAAGGGCATGCCGGTTGAGCAGGTCGTCAAGGCGTTTAAGGGTGTGGACTGCAACGGACGCGGAACTTCGTGTCCGGATCAGATTGCAGCTGCGCTGGAGCAGGCTTGATTTGCAATAACAAGCTCTGCAAGTTGCATAATATAATACTGCATTTGTGCAAAATGCCGCTGTTCGGTTTTCGGACGGCGGTTTTTTGTTCAAAGTAGGGAAAATTGAGTTTGTGAGCAAAAAGTGTGAATTTGTAGTTGAAAAAATGATTGTTTCGCACTATAATGAGGAAGAATTAAAACGAAACAAGAACAGTGCTTTTCGCAAGTGCTGATAACAGAACACGCAAAAGTGCGCGTCTTCTGCTGGAAAGGATGATAGAAATGGTTAAACCGATTTCAAAAATTGCTGCTGGGATCACTCCGTCCGCCACTCTGGCGATCAACGCGATGTTCAAGCAGATGCAGGCTGACGGCATTGACGTAGTCGGATTCGGCGCAGGCGAGCCGGATTTCGATACGCCGGAAAACATCAAGGCCGCTGGCATCGCTGCCATTGAGCAGAATCAGACGCGCTACACTCCGGCCGCCGGCCTGATGTCGCTGCGCAAGGCGGTATGTTTCCGCATGAAGGAAGATCTGGGTCTGGAGTACGATCCGTCCGAGGTTGTCGTTGCTTCGGGTGCAAAGCACAGTGTATACGCCGCGATCATGGTTTGCTGTGATCCGGGAGACGAAGTCATCATCGCCGCTCCGTACTGGCTGAGCTATTCCGAGATGGTTTGCATGGCAGGCGCGGTACCGGTTGAGGTGGTTGCATCCAAGGAGCAGAACTTCAAGATTACCGCAGAGCAGCTGGAAGCGGCGATCACTCCGAAGACCAAGATGTTCATGCTGAATTCCCCGTCTAACCCGACCGGCATGGTCTATACCCGCGAGGAGCTGGAAGCCATTGCGGCGGTATGCGAAAAGCATGGCATTTACGTGCTGGCAGATGACATCTATTACAAGCTGGTATACGATGGAATTGAGTACACGTCGATTGCATCCCTGTCCCCGGCCATGAAGGAGCAGTGCATTGTGGTCAACGGCGTCTCCAAGACGTACGCGATGACCGGCTGGCGAGTTGGCTATACCCTGTCCAACGCGACCGTGGCCAAGGCCATGTCCAGCTATCTGAGCCACTCCACCGGCGCACCGGCTACCCCGGCACAGTTCGCTGCAGTAGAGGCGCTGACCGGTCCGCAGGATTCCGTGGAAATCATGCGCAAGGAATTTGAAAAGCGCCGCGACCATCTGGTTGAGCGCATGAACAAGGTCGAGGGCGTTTCCTGCCTGAAGCCGCAGGGCGCGTTCTATGTCATGATGGATATGTCCAACTTTGTCGGCAAAGAGATGTACGGTCATGTCGTTGAGAACGACCTGGATTTTGCGCAGCTGCTGCTGGAAAAGGGCATGGTTGCAACCGTTCCGACGTCCGGCTTTGCCGCGCCGAATTACCTCCGCTGGTCCTATGCAACTTCGATGGAAAACATCGACAAGGGCATTGACCGTCTGGAAAAGTTCATCCGGGAAGCATAATCAAAGAAACCATTCCGGTGCGCTGTGGGAAAACCATAGCGCACCTTTTGTCATTCCACAAGAATTTGTAAAAAAACTGTTTGGGATTTCGTATACAAATGACATTGCAGATTATTTGATTTTCTCTTACAATTATAAATAGCTTTGTATTCGGCGCGGAGGGTGCGCCGGGAAAGGAACGTAGTATGAGCAACATTTATGAAAGCCCGTTTTGTTCGAGATATGCCAGCCCGGAGATGCTGTATGTCTTTTCGCCGGATATGAAATTTTCCACCTGGAGACGTCTGTGGGTCTCGCTGGCCAAGGCTGAGATGCAGCTTGGTCTGCCGATTACGCAGGAGCAGATCGACGAGATGGAAGCCAATATTGACAACATCGACTACGACGTGGCCCGCGCACGCGAGAAGGAAGTGCGTCATGATGTCATGGCACATGTCTACACCTTTGGCAAGGTTGCGCCGAAGGCTGCCGGCATCATTCATCTGGGCGCTACCAGTGCGTACGTCGGCGACAATACCGACATTATTCAGCTCAAGGAAGGCCTGCTGCTGGTTCGCAAGAAGCTGGTCGCTGTCATCCGCAAGCTGACCGCGTTTGCCAAGGAGCACAAGGATCAGCCGACGCTGGGCTTCACCCACTTCCAGCCGGCGCAGCTGACCACGGTCGGCAAGCGCGCGACTCTGTGGATCAACGAGCTGCTGATGGATCTGGATGAGGTCGAGTTCCGCATTGAGAACCTGCGCATGCTGGGTTCCAAGGGTACGACCGGCACTCAGGCTAGCTTTATGGAGCTGTTTGACGGCGATCACGACAAGATCAAGAAGATGGAGCAGATGATTGCGGACGACTTCGGCTTTGCCGGCGTGGTTCCGGTTTCCGGACAGACCTACTCTCGCAAGATTGACGCGCAGGTCGTCGCGACGCTGGGCGGTATTGCGCAGTCTGCCAGCAAGTTTGCCACCGACATGCGTCTGCTGCAGCATCTGAAGGAGCTGGAGGAGCCGTTTGAGAAGAATCAGATCGGCTCGTCCGCCATGCCGTATAAGCGCAATCCGATGCGTTCGGAGCGTATCTGCTCTCTGGCGCGCTATGTCATCGTGGACACGCTGAACCCGGCTGTCACGTCGGCGACGCAGTGGTTTGAGCGCACGCTGGACGATTCCGCCAATAAGCGTATCTCCATCCCGGAGGCATTTCTGGGCATTGACGCGATCCTGAACATCATGCTGAATATCGCTGAGGGAATTGTCGTTTACCCGAAGGTAATTGAGCAGCGCGTGATGAGTGAGCTGCCGTTCATGGCGACGGAAAACATCATGATGCAGGCGGTCAAGCGCGGAGGAAACCGTCAGGAACTGCACGAGCGCATTCGCCAGCACTCCATGGCAGCCGGAAAGCGTGTCAAGGAGGAGGGTCTGGACAACGACCTGATCGACCGCATTGCCGCCGACCCGATCTTCGGTCTGACCAAGGAAGAGATTATGGCGGAGCTGGATCCGAAGGCGTATATCGGCCGTGCACCGCAGCAGGTTGACGACTTTATTGAGGACGCGGTCATGCCGCGCATCCGTCCGTATCTGGAGGATGAGGAGCTGAAGGTAGAAATTAACCTGTAAGCCATCGTGAAACCAATAACTCGGAGCAGAGAGGGAAAATAGCGCCTCGGACGCTCCGAGTTTTCTGGCGTTTTAGGGAGTGGGACAAGCAGCGTTTGACAAGGAATGTGAAAATAAGGGAAAACGAAGGTGCGGAAGGGCCAAGGAGAGCGGAATTTGCACGGCGGCGCGAAAAGTATGGACAAAGCGCAAAAAAACAGGTGAATTTTGTTATTCAAATTGACTTTATGGATACTTTCGTTTATAATAAAACCGTTCATTGTCACAATTAGGAGGCGACTAGTTTGAAAAAGAGTATTCTGTCCTTTGTGGCTGTACTGCTGGTCATTGTACTGCTGTGCTGTACGGCTGCGTTTGGACTCACCGTCGGACCGATCACGATTTCGAGTGTGCTGGATGAAGAAAATGGCATTCGTCGTGGTCTGGATCTGGTTGGCGGTTCATCTATCACGTTTGAAGCGCAGCTTCCGGATGACTATAACGAGTCCAATTTGAGCTCGGATATGGCATCGGTGCAGGCGATGATGACCAAGCGTCTGGACTCGCTGGGATATACCGAGGCGACCGTTGAGCTGGTAGGCGACAGACGTATCAAGATTGACATCCCGGCGATCTCTGACCCGCAGGAAGCGGTCGAGGTTTTGGGCGCGACCGCGCAGCTGCAGTTCTTGGATGCTGACGACAATGTGATCCTGACCGGTTCCGGCATCAAGAGTGCATCGGCTGGCTATGGTCAGATCAGCTCCTCGTCGGTCACCAGTGAGCATTATGTCACGGTAGAGTTCACTGACGAAGCGCAGGAGGCTTGGGAAGAGGCGACGAAGAAGGCTGCCCAGGCCGCTGCAGGAACCAGTGAAGAATCCGAGGACGGCGAAGAGCACAATCACGACCACAGCATCATCAAGATTATGATGGATGACGAGGTGCTGTCCGAGCCGAGCGTCGGCGCGGAATATGCAGACACCGGCATTACCGGCGGAAGCTGCATTATTTCCGGCAACTTTGACGCGGATTCGGCCAAGACACTGGCGGAACAGATCAACATCGGCCAGCTGCCGTTTACGCTGGAGAAGGTTGCGATGAGCGCAGTCGGCCCGTCCCTGGGTGAGAAAGCGCTGTCCAACAGCCTGATTGCCGGCGGCATCGGCATTCTGCTGGTTATGATCTTTATGATCATCTTCTACCGTCTGCCGGGCGTGGTTGCTTCCATCGCGCTGATGTTCTACACGGCGTTGGATGCGGTTATCCTGTCGGTTGCACATGTCAACCTGTCTCTGCCGGGCATCGCCGGCATCATACTGTCCATCGGTATGGCAGTTGACGCAAACGTTGTTATTTTTGAACGTGTAAAGGACGAGCTGCGCAATGGCAAGACGATTCGTGCGGCGATTGATTCCGGATTCCACCGTGCGTGGACCGCGATTATTGACTCCAACGTCACGACTATTATTGCGTCGATTGTTCTGTATTTCTTCGGTTCCGGTACGGTTGTCGGCTTTGCGCTGACGCTGGGCATCGGCGTTGTCCTGTCCATGTTTACCGCTGTTACCGTAACTCGTTTCCTGCTGAATCGTATCGTAGACTTTAAGATTAAGAATCCGAAAGTCTACGGAGCGTAAGAAAGGAGAGGAGTAACAATGGAACAGACGAAGTTTTCTATCGTAAAGAAATTCCCGATTTTTGCAATTATTTCCTTAATCCTGATTGCGCCGGGTCTGGTCGGTCTGGTCACACTGCCGTTTGGCCTGAACCTGTTCAATATGGACGTCGATTTTGTCGGCGGCACCAGCATGACGTTTAACTTACATACCGAAGTCACAGCGGAAATGTCCACAACGGATATTCCGAAGCTGGTTGAGGACGCTTGCGGCGTCAAGCCGTCTTCGGTTCAGAAGACCGGTGACAACAATGAATCGGTTCTGATTAAGTGCACCCAGCTGGACAACAACCAGCAGACAGCGGTTGTTGACGCGATGCAGGAAACATACGGCCTTACCAACGACGATACGGAGCGCATTGAAGACAACAATGCGACGATCGGCCGTGAGGCGCAGAACAAGGCGGTTACCGCTGCTGTGATTGCGGTTATCCTGATGATGATCTACATCACCATCCGCTTTGAGTTCACTTCCGGTCTGGCGGCGGTCACCTGTCTGGCGCATGACCTTCTGGTTGTCCTGTCGGCATATATTCTTCTTCAGATTCCGTTTAACACGAAGTTTATCGCGGTGGCACTGACCATTCTCGGTTACTCCATCAATGCGTCCATCATCGTGTTTGACCGTATTCGTGAGAACCGCCGGTTTGCACGCCGTGAGAGCTTTGACGATACGGTGGAGAAGAGTGTCTGGCAGACCATGCGCCGTACGATCAATACCTCGATCACTACCTTGCTGACCATCGGTATGATCTTCATCTTCGGCGTACCGTCTCTGCGCCAGTTCACGCTGCCGCTGATCATTGGTATCATCGCCGGTGCGTATTCTTCCATCTTCCTGGCAGGCTCGTTCTGGGCGAAGTACCGCGGCTTGATCCGTAAGAATCGTCAGGCAAAGGCGGCTGCCAAGGTTTCCGGAAACAGAGATGCCGGAAAGCCGAAGAAGGAAACGGTTGAGCAAGAAGCTGTATCTGAGGCACAGCCGCAGGTTGCAGAGACCACGGCAGCTTCCAATCCGCAGGCAGCTCCCAAGGCAAAGACATCGACCTCGCAGAAAAACAGAGGCAAGAAGAAAAAGAAGAAGCGCTGATTCTTCTGAAATAGAATAAAAACAGCACCCTATTTATTAGACGGTATGGATATACGATCTAATAGGTAGGGTGCTTTTTTCGGCTGCACGAGGGTCGGATGTTATTGGGAGAAATGGTAGAGAGGTGTCAGTGGCTATCAGGATGGCATAGAATGGAATACCAATCGAATCGAGGTGGAGTGTATGGAGAAAGAGAGGAGACATTCTGTCCGGCTTAGGAACGTTGCTTCTGTCTTGGAAAAAAAGCCTTGTGCCATCGCAGAAGTCGTGGGAAGCATGCGGTATCCGGATATTCATGGAACCGTACAGTTTTACCAGACAGAGCATGGAGTGATTGTTTCTGCGGAGGTGTCCGGGCTGCCGACCCCCATGACATACTGCCAAAGCCCCATTTTTGCGTTTCATATCCACAGCGGCAGCCAGTGCGGGGGAACCAGTGAGGATCCGTTTGCGGAAGCAATGACCCATTACAATCCCGCGGGCTGTGACCATCCGTATCATGCCGGAGATATGCCTCCGTTATTTGGCTGTAACGGATATGCATTGAGTATCTTCCTGACGAACCGCTTTTCCGTATCGGAGGTTATCGGAAGAACCGTGATCATACATGCCAGGCCGGACGATTTTACGACCCAGCCGTCCGGAAATTCCGGAGAAAAGATTGCTTGCGGACAGATCAGGTCTCTGCGTTGATGTTGCGTTTGGGACGTCGTGCAGACACGGTTTGCTGGATTAAACCGTGGCTGCTTGCTGTGAAACACGACGGATAAAAGGTTTGAAAAGTACGAAAAAACCGTCCGAAACAATGTTTCGGACGGTTTTTATTGGTTGCCGAAGAAGGATTCGAACCCTCACAAACAGAGTCAGAGTCTGTCGTGCTACCCTTACACAATTCGGCAAGATCAATCTGCTTTGCTGTAAGCAACAAATATATTATAAGCATTCGCAAGAAAAAAGTCAAGAATTTTTTTGAAAAAATTTCAAAGAAATCGTAGGTCACTCTGTTTGGATTCCGAGCAGTGAAAAATTTGGGCAAATTGAAAAAATGTTCTTGCAAATAACGGGGAAGTGTAGTATAGTAATACCAGAGAGTTTTGTAAACGATCTTTTTAAAAGTGGTTGCTGTTTTGAGGGCGAGGAGGGCGCTATGCTGTACGTTGGAATTGATCTTGGGACATCGTCGACCAAGCTGCTGCTGGTGGACGAGAAGGGAACGGTGCTGAGCGAAGTCACGAAGGAGTATCCGTTGGATTTTCCGAAGCCGGGCTGGAGCGAGCAGCATCCGGAAGACTGGTGGAACGCTGTAGTCACCGGTGTGCCGGAACTGCTGAATGGATTTGATCGCGCGAGCGTCAGAGGAATCAGCTTTGGAGGACAGATGCACGGCCTCGTTGTACTGGATGAAGACGATGCAGTCATCCGCCCGGCCATTTTGTGGAACGACGGACGAACCGCAGAGGAGGTTGCGTATCTCAACACAGAGGTTGGCACGGACACGCTGAGCCGGTACACAGCGAATATTGCGTTCGCCGGATTTACCGCGCCTAAGCTGCTGTGGATGCGCAAAAACGAGCCGGAGTTATTTTCCAAGATTCAAAAGATTATGCTGCCCAAGGACTATCTGGTCTACCGCATGACCGGTGTACATGCCACGGATTATTCGGACGCATCCGGCATGCTGCTGCTGGATGTCGAGCACAAATGCTGGTCCAAGCCGATGCTGGAGCTGTGCGGTATTTCGGAGCAGCAGATGCCCACGCTGTATGAGAGCTTTGCGCCGGTCGGCACACTGACGCCCGAAGCGGCAGAGCTGCTGGGATTGTCCACGGAAGTGATTGTTGCTGCCGGAGCGGGAGACAATGCCGCCGCTGCGGTCGGAACCGGAACAGTCGGCAACGCACGCTGCAACATTTCGCTGGGTACCTCGGGCACCATCTTTATCTCGTCCGATCAGTTCGGTGTAGACCCCAACAATGCACTGCATTCGTTTGCACACGCAGACGGCAGCTACCATCTGATGGGATGTATGCTTTCCGCGGCGTCCTGCAACAAATGGCTGATGGATGACATTTTCCAGACCAAGGATTATGCCGCAGAGCAGAAGGAGATCACGGACGACAAGCTGGGATGCAACCATGTCTACTTTTTGCCGTACCTGATGGGAGAGCGTTCCCCGATCAACGATACCAACGCGCGCGGAACCTTTATCGGCATGACGATGGATACAAAGCGCGAAGACCTGACACAGGCGATGCTGGAAGGCGTTGCGTTTGCGATCCGTGACAGCTTTGAGGTTGCCAAGTCGCTGGGCATTGTGATTGAGCGATCCAACATCTGCGGCGGAGGTTCCAAATCCCCGCTGTGGCGGAAGATCATGGCGAACGTACTCGGCATTCCGCTGGATATTTTGGTGACCGAACAGGGACCGGGATACGGCGGCGCGATGCTGGCCATGGTAGCCTGCGGAGAATACGCTACTGTGCGTGAGGCCTGCGATGCGTTGATTCAGGTCAAGGCAACCGTACAGCCGGATGCGGACATTGCGGCGCGCTATGAGCAGCGGTACCAGCAGTTCCGGAAGATTTATCCGGCCTGCAAACAGCTGTTTCCCGACATTATATAACCAAAAATAACCATACATCATTCTATCATTATACACATACTGAAAAGAGCAGAAAGGAAGGAACATTATGTTAGGTAATAATATCCCGGAAGTCAAGCTTGGTATCATCGCAGTTTCCCGTGACTGTTTCCCGATTGCACTGTCCTCGCAGCGCCGTCAGAACATCGTCAAGGCATACGGCGAGGGTCTGTACGAATGCCCGGTGGCTGTTGAAAACGAGAAAGACATGCTCAAGGCGGTTGAGGACGTCAAGAATGCCGGCTGTAACGCGCTGGTTGTCTTCCTCGGCAATTTTGGCCCGGAGACACCGGAGACTCAGATTGCGCAGAACTTTGACGGCCCGTGCATGTACGTCGCGGCGGCAGAGGGTGACGGTGACATGATTGACGGACGCGGCGACGCGTACTGCGGCATGCTGAACTGCTCTTATAATCTGGGAATGCGCCATCTCAAGGCATATATCCCGGAGTATCCGGTCGGCACGGCGGAAGAGGTTGCGGACATGATCCGTCAGTTTGTTCCGATTGCGCGTGCGATCATCGGCCTGTCCAGCCTGAAGATCATCACGTTTGGTCCGCGTCCGCAGGATTTCTTTGCATGCAACGCACCGATCAAGGGCTTGTACGAGCTGGGCGTAGAGATCGAGGAGAACTCCGAGCTGGATCTTCTGGTCTCCTACCGTGAGCATGAAAATGACCCGCGCATTCCGGAGGTTTGCGCCGATATGGCGAAGGAAATGGGCGAAGGCGCGTATTATCCGGATCTGAACGCCCGCATGGCACAGTTTGAGCTGACGCTGCTGGATTGGGCGGAGAATCACAAGGGCTCCAAGAAGTATGTGGCGTTTGCGGATAAATGTTGGCCGGCATTCCCGAGCCAGTTCGGATTTGAGCCGTGCTACGTCAACAGCCGTCTGGTCAGCCGCGGCATTCCGGTGTCCTGTGAAGTGGACATCTATGGCGCGCTGTCTGAGTACATCGGCATGTGTGTATCGGGCGATACCGTCACGTTGTTGGACATCAATAACAGCGTTCCGAAGTATATCTATGATGAGGACATCAAGGGCCGCTACGACTACGCACTTACGGATACCTTCATGGGATTCCACTGCGGCAACACGCCGGAGTGCAAGATGTGCGCAAACCGCGCGGTCAAGTATCAGCTGATTCAGCACCGTGTACTGGAGCCGGAAGGAAGCGATCCGGACATCTCCCGCGGCACGCTGGAAGGCGACATTGCCGCCAGCCCGATCACCTTCTATCGTCTCCAGTGCGACAGCAACGGAGATCTGCGCGCGTACATCGCAGAGGGCGAAGTACTGGATGTAGCAACCCGGTCGTTCGGCGGAATTGGCGTGTTTGCGATTCCGGAGATGGGACGATTCTACCGTCATGTGCTGATTCAGAAGCGGTATCCGCATCACGGTGCGGTGGCATTTGATCATGTCGGCAAGGCATTGTTTGAAGTGCTGAAATATCTGGGCGTACAGGACATCGCCTACAATCAGCCCAAATCCATGCCGTATCCGACCGAGAATCCGTTTGCGTAAGGAGGAGATTTTATGCCGATCACTGCAACACCGTTTGGCTCAACCCGCACGGGCGAGGCGGTTACCCTGTTTACTCTGACCAATGACTGCGGAATGATGGTAAAGGTACTGGACTGGGGCTGCACTGTTCAGTCGATTGTGGTGCCGGACAAGGACGGCAATCCGGTAGATGTCGCGCTGGGATATGACACCATCGCGGACTATGAGGCGGGCACCTGCTTTTTCGGTTCCTTTGTCGGTCGGTATGCCAACCGCATCGGCGGAAGCAAATTCCCGCTGAACGGAAAGGACGTTCAGCTGACCCCGAACGAAGGCCCCAACCATCTGCACGGCGTGTATACGGACAGCGTATTTGAGTCCGAGATGCAGGGAGACACCCTTGTGCTGCGCCGAGTCAGTCCGGATGGAGAGGAAGGCTATCCGGGACGTCTGGATGTGATGGTACGCTACGCATTGACGGAAGACAACAGCCTGTTGATGGAATACACGGCGACCACCGACGCGGACACGGTTGTCAATTTGACGAACCATACCTATTTCAACCTGAACGGCCACGACAGCGGCAGCGCGGCGGAGCATCTGCTGCAGATCAATGCGGACCGGATCACGGCGGTGGACGCGCAGTCCATCCCGACCGGAGAACTTCTCGCAGTTGAAGGAACTCCGTTTGATTTCCGCACCGCGAAGCCCATCGGACGGGATTTGGATCTCTCGGTGGAACAGCTCAAGCTGACGAACGGCTATGATCATAACTATATTTTGAACACGGACACCCTGGCGCAGGCGTATGCGGTGGCGAAGGGCGACCAAACCGGTATTGTCATGACCTGCTATACGACCCAGCCGGCAGTCCAGTTCTACAATGCCAACTTTGTACAGGACGACGGTGCGAGCGGACGAGGCAAGGGCGGTGCGACGTATACGCAGCGCAGCTCATTCTGTCTGGAAACGCAGCATTATCCCGATTCGCCCAACCATCCGGAATTCCCGAGCACGATTCTGCATCCGGGCGAGCGGTATCATCAGGTCAGCCAGTATAAATTTTCGATAGAGTGACCGTCCATTTCCCCCCATTGGGAGGTGCAGTACATCTGGGCTGCACCTCCTACAATGAGTCGAAAAAGTGGGGGATAACTGGAAATCGAAAAAAAAGACAAGGGAGAATTTGGGGTAAATCCGAAAACCAAAAGAAAAAACTAGTTTTTGAAAAAATCTACGAATTCAAACTTTGTTCACAATGTCTTATACTATGATCACAAAGAAAACGTTCAGAACTGGTCGGAAATCGTTGTTTTGCATAATACAACTTCTGGAAAGAGAATTTCGGACCGGACATATGTTTTCAAATGGAACGGATTCAAATTCTGTACCCCTGCTGCCGAGGGAGAAGCAGCTCCTGCCGGGTAAGAGAGTCCTCTGCAGGACGCGGAACCCAGGGGGAACAGAAATGAATAAAATCATATTTTGAGCGATATGAGGAGGAACACAAAATGAAACTGTTAAAGAAATCGGCGGCGATGCTTCTGGCATCAGCATTGGTTGTCGGCACACTGGCAGGTTGCGGCGGATCCGGCGGTTCGTCCAGCTCGGACGAAGGCAGCGGCGCAGCAGCGGCGAGCAGCGGCGAGAGCATCTCCATTGGTGTTTCGCTGGGCACTCTGAAGCAGGAGCGCTGGGCTCGTGAGGCGGATATGTTCCAGGAGTTCGCAGATGAGAACGGATACGACATCAGCATCCAGTCCGCGAACGACGATACGGCTCTTCAGGTTTCCCAGTGTGAGAACCTGCTGAACTCCGGTATCGACGTACTGATTCTGCAGCCGCTGGACGGTTCTGCAGTCACTCCGATCATCGAAGCATGCAAGGAAGAAGGCGTACCGGTTATCTCGTATGACCGTATGGCTACTGACTGTGATGTCGACTACTACGTAACGTTCGACACCGTTAAGGTCGGCGAGCTCGAGGCTCAGTTCGTAGTCGATCAGGCTCCGAAGGGCAACTACATCTGGCTGCTCGGCGGTCCGGAGGATCAGAACTCCGTTCTGCTGGAAGAGGGTCAGAGCAACATTCTGCAGGAATACATCGATTCCGGCGACATCAACATCGTTACCAAGCAGTGGTGTGACGGTTGGGATCCGACCTTGGCTCTGAACTACACCGAGAACGGCCTGTCTGCTTGCAACAACGATCTGCAGGGTCTGATCGCATCCAACGACGGCACCTGCGGCGGCGCAGTTGAGGCACTGTCGGCTGCTGGCCTGGCTGGTAAGGTTCCGTGCTGTGGTCAGGACGCTGACCTGGCAGCTTGCCAGAGAATCGTAGAAGGCACTCAGACCGGTACCGTATTTAAGCCGACCCCGCTGCTGAACCAGGCAGCTTGTGAGCTGGCAGTTGCTCTGGCAACCGGCGGCAGCAAGGAAGACGTTGATTCCAGCCTGGGCGTATGGACTACATATGACAACAACTACAAGGATCTGGAGTCCTTCGCGGTTGACGTTATTGCAGTAACGGCAGAGAATATGTACGACGTTGTTATCAAGGAATACGGCTATCAGACGGTAGAAGACGTTTACGCAAACGTTGATAAGAGCGAGTGGCCGGCAGAAGAGTAATCGATAAACACTCTTTTCATTCGGATATGATGCTCGATTCTGACTCGGCGGCAGATTGAGCGGAGAGTGATCCCCCGCGGGTCTCAAACTCGCGGGGGATTGCCTTGAATGGGTTATTACCAAACAGGGAGTTGCAAACAAGCAACCATACGAGAGAGGAGCTGTAACGTGGAAGATTATATCCTTCAGTTGAAAGGAATCGGCAAGACCTTCCCGGGCGTCCGCGCGCTGGATGACGTTACCTTTAACGTTAAGCGCGGACATGTCCACGCACTCGTCGGAGAAAATGGAGCGGGAAAATCGACGATGATCAAGATCATCTGTGGACTGTACCCCCATGGAACTTACGAGGGAGAGCTGGTTTACAACGGCGAGGTTGCTAAATTTAAGAGCATTACAGAAGTAGAAAAGGCCGGCATTGCCTGTATTCACCAGGAGCTGAACCTGTGCCGTGACCTGAGCGTCATGGAGAATATCTACTTAAATGATAAACCGACCAAGGGCTTCGGCATCATTGATTACAACAAGATGAATGTCGATGCGTACAATGCGCTCAAGCGCATCGGCTTGGCGGACGAAAATGTAACTACGGAAACAATCGTCAAAAACCTCGGTATTGGCCAGCAGCAGATGGTTGAGATTGCTAAGGCACTGGCAAAGAACGCCAAGCTGCTGATTCTGGACGAGCCGACTGCGCCTCTGACCGAGGCGGAAGTAGACGTTCTTCTGGGAATTGTAGACAAACTCCGTTCGGAGGGCGTTACCTGCATCTACATCTCGCACCGACTGGATGAGATCATGCGTATCGCCGACGACATCACGGTCATCCGCGACGGAACGCACGTAGAGACCCGTCCTCGCTCCCAGATGGAGAAGCAGGACATGATCAACCTCATGGTAGGACGCGAACTGACACAGCTGTTCCCGCGCGAGAAGCACACCCGCGGAGAGGTCGGATTCGAGGTCAACAACTACACGGTTCCGCATCCGGATATTGAGGGACGCGATCTCATCAAGGGCGTCAGCTTTAAGGCTTACAAGGGAGAGATCCTGGGCTTCAGCGGCCTGATGGGCGCAGGACGTACCGAGATGTTCACGGCTATGTTCGGCGCGTACCGCTCCAAGGGACACGGCGAGATCAAGATGGAGGGCAAGCCGATTGAGTTCAAGAATCCGACGGATTCCCTGAAAAAGGGCTTCTTCATCATTTCGGAGGACCGCAAGCAATACGGTCTGAACCTGATGATGTCCATCAAGGAGAACACGACGCTGGCGTCGCTGGAAAAAGTCTCCCATGCAGGAATTCTGGACAACAATGCGGAGCTGCTGTATTCGGATAAATACATCAAGAGTATTCGGATTCGAACTCCGAACGCAGAGGTTCCGGTTAGCACGCTGTCCGGTGGTAACCAGCAGAAGGTTGTATTGGCCAAGGCAATGATGTGCGAGCCGAAGGTTGTCGTATTTGACGAACCGACGCGCGGCATCGACGTTGGCGCCAAGACGGAGATCTATAAGCTGATGAACCAGATGGTAGATGAAGGAAAGATTGTTATCATGATTTCGTCCGAAATGGAAGAAATCCTCGGCATGAGTGACCGTATCTACACGGTTGCCGGTGGTAAGATAACAGGTGAATTTGACTACAGAGAAGCGACGCAGGAAATCCTGATGGCGGCTTCGGTTGCGGAGGACTAATCATGGCTACGAATACAACCAAAAAAACAAAAAAGAAAAATCCAGCCCTCGCGTTTATCGAGGGTAAGGTAGAAGTACGTACCGTCCTTGTACTTGCTGTACTTGTTATTTTGATCGCTGTCTTTACTGCTCTGACAGGCGGCAGCTTTATCACAAACCGTAACATCTCCAACCTGCTCCGTCAGACCGCGATCTGGGCGATCATGGGTCTGTCTATGTGCTGGTTGATCGTAACGATGGGTATCGACCTGTCGGCCGGCATGGTTGTCGGTTTCCTGTCCTGCTTTGTAGCGGTTGCGCAGGTTAACTGGCATATGGGAACGGTCGCTTCCATCCTGCTGACTCTGGTCGTTGCACTCGCAATCTATGCGGTTCAGGGCTATCTGGTAGCGTATGTCGGCATGGCAGCGTTTATCGTTACCCTGGGCGGACAGCTGGCATTTAAGGGCGGCATGCTTTTGATCACCGGAAGCTCCACCGTCGCTCCGGTCAGCGCCGGCACTCAGATCTGGGGCCAGGCCTACATCCCGGCTTCCATTGGCTACATTCTCGGCATCATTGCTGTTGTAGTCGTATTTATTTCCCAGCTGCGTGCACGTCAGGCTAAGATCAAAAACAACCTGCCGGCTGACTCCATGGGCAAGACGATTGCATGGTGCATCATTTTCTCGGTTATCATCATGGCGGTCGATTACCTGATGTGCTCCTACAAGGGCATTCCGGTTCCGGTTATGCTGATGATCGTCCTGGCACTGGTTATGAACTTTATCTCCACTGGCACGACGTTTGGACGTTCGATTTACGCGATCGGCGGCAACATCAAGGCGGCAGAGTTTGCCGGCATCAAGGTAAAGCGGAACATGTTCATCATGTACCTGATCCACGGCGTTATGATGTGGGTTGCAGGCGTCATCCTGGTAGCCCGTCTGAATGCAGGTTCTACCTCGTCCGGTCTGAACTACGAACTGGATGCCATCGCTTCCACGGTTATCGGCGGCACCTCGTTCCTCGGCGGCGTTGGCCGTCCGGCTGGTGCCATCCTCGGTGCTCTGGTTATGTGTACGATTGATAACGGCCTGTCCACGATGAACGTAGACGCTGCATGGCAGTATGTATCCAAGGGCCTGATTATTGTATTCGCTGTACTGCTTGACCAGATTATGGCTAGCCGTAAGAAGGGATAATCTTTTACTTCGTGTGATTCTGAATAAATGTAGGAATGCGGAAAAGCCGCTGCAAGGCGGCTTTTTCGTATCTCCACTTCTGAGGAGGATTTCGTAATATGCTGAAATTGGGCTTTAATGAGGCGACCTGTAAGGAAAACTCCAGCGTGGAGAACGACCTTGCACTGTGCGAGAAGTATGGCTATGATTATATCGAGCTGCGCTTGGATATGCTCAAGGAGTATTTTAAGACGCACACGATCGAGGATCTGAAAGCATTTTTTGCAAACAGCCACCTCAAGCCGTTTGCCTTCAACTCCATTGAAAACATCAACTTCTGCACACCGGAAGAATGGGATGCGTTGGTTGAGCTGTTCACCTTTGGATGCGAAGTGGCCAAGGAAATCGGCAATCCGTACATCATTGTGGTTCCGACCGTGACGCCGGAGATCTGTACCAAGAACGAGCAGGAGGTTTTCGAGGATTCGGTCAAGGTACTCAATGCGCTGGCCGACATCGCTGAGCCGTACGGCGTCAAGCTGTCATTTGAGCCGATCGGCGACCGCCGGTGGTGCTGCCACAGTGTGCGGCAGGCACTGGAAATTGTGCAGGCGGTAAACCGTGACAGCGTTGGCCTGACGGTCGACTGCATCAATGTCTATATGAACGACAAGTGCGCCGACGTAGAGTATATTCGCAAGATTCCGAAAGAAAAGCTGTTTGTCTATCACATCAATGATTGTGAAGACCTGCCGCTGGGCATTCTGGATCACTGTCATCGTATTATGCCGGGACAGGGAGCGATTCCGGTACAGGCGGTATCGGATGCGGTTAAGGCGGTCGGCTATGACGGCCCGGCTTGTCTGGAGTTGTTCCGTCCGGAATATTGGACGATGAACGCGGAAGATGTTATTCAATTAGGTGCTGAATCTACACGTCCGTTCCTGTAATTGGAGGACATGTGGAGTGATATTATGATAAGGTTGCGGCTGTTCTGTTTGCTCCGGAAGGGAGACAGGGCAGGCGCAGCCTTGTTGTATTCTTTTTTCGGATTGACTTGAGAAGAGAAATGACGTAATATAGAGCAAAAAAAAGAAGGAAGTTTTTTTATCGGTGTGTCATAATAGAGTGAACGCAGATCGGGAACGGAGGGAAGGATCATGAAGGCAAGATTCCGCTTCCGCATATTGATTGCCATTGTAGCAATAGCGGCTGTATGTGTTTTTGCAGTCGCCTTGATCAGCTATAACGAGTCAAAAGGGGAGATCGAACGAAATTACGTTTCCATGCTGGATGAAAAGCTGACGCTGCAGGCAGAGCGCTTTGATGAGATTATGGAAGAACTGTATATGGAAGTGCAGAGTGTGAGCTGTTCGTTGGAACTGCAGGACTGTATATTTGAGTATCTGGACAGCGAACAAAGCTATTCGGAAGGCGTTGCACTGTCCGAGTCGCTGGAGGATATATTGGACTTTAACCAGATGGACAGCACACTTTGGCTGTATCTGCCGGAAACCGAGCAGATGTTCAGTTCTCTGAGATATTATCCGGTACAAAATCTGGACGATGTGTATCTGGTTCTGTGGGAAAATAAAACGAAGATTCCTTATGCGCCGCTGTTTTATATGAATCAGTTTGCGCGTTCTTCGCAGTATGTCTATGCGTACGCCCGCTCAGTATATGATGAGGACGGCAACGTCCTGGCTGTGGTGTGTATTACCGTGGATGAGCGGCAGTTGTATTATGACTTGCTTGATTCGATGAACAATACTCAAGGCGAAAATTATATGATTTTGAATATAGATGGCACCATCTCTTCTGCCGAACGCATCGCGCAGACGCGAAAGCGGCTGGAAGGCTTGAAGCAGAAGCAGACAGATCGAATGAATGCGGAGATTGGAACAGACGGGATGCTGTATACCAGTGTTCAGGCACCGTTTTCTCATTATCGACTGATGTGCCGCAGCGATTTGAGTACGCTGACCGACAGCCTCCGCAGGCACTTGGTTATGTTTGTGGGCTGTTTGCTTCTGATCCTCTTGTGCACAGTGCTTGTCGCGATTTTCGTATCCGATAAACTGTACCAGCCGGTGGGAGAGCTGGTTGAGGCGATCGACCGGGTTAAAGAGGGAGACTTTACAGTTCGGGTACCGGCGCGTCGGTACGACGAATTTTCGGCCGTGACGTCGCACTTCAACGAGCTGATGTCGCAGATGGACCGGTTGATGGAAGAGGTCGTGGAGGAAAAAATGCAAAAACGGGAGGCGGAAATCAACGCACTGCAATATCAAATTCGTCCCCATTTTATGTATAACACCCTCAATTCCATTCGCTTTGCGGCAATGCTTCAGGGAAACCAGAAGCTCGCCGGTTTGCTGGATGATTTTATTGCTTTGCTGGAGGCGAGCGTGCAGCGAAAAGGCGCGTTTGTGACGTTGAGCGAAGAAATTGGACTGGTTAAGAATTATCTTTCCTTACAGGAGTTTCGATATTTTGATTGTTTTGTGGCGGAGTTTTATATCGAGCCGGAGGTCGAGGACTGTTACGTTCCCTGCTTGTTGCTGCAGCCCATCATCGAGAACGCAGTTTTTCACGGAATTGATCCCAAGCGCAACGACAACAAACTGGAAATCCGTGCGTGCAAGGGGATGGACAAAGTGATCCTTTCGGTTCGGGACAACGGCAGGGGATTCCTGTCTGAGCAGGATGAGCAGACAGAGGGAAAACGTCGCCTGACCGGCATTGGACTGCGCAATGTAGAACAGCGCCTGCAGCTGTATTACGGAGAGCAGGCGTACTTCACCATCACCAGCAGTCCGGGGAAGGGAACGCTGGCGGAGATTGGCGTTCCGATCAGCTACGACCCGGAGGAGTACAGCGTGGGAAAGGGAAAGAACCATGAAAAAGCATAACTGGATACACGCGGGTATGATGATTCTGTCCGGTCTTCTCCTGTGCGGCTGTGGAACGCTGGAAATGCAGCGCAATGCGCCGGAAAATTCGATTGGAGTGGTACTCAAGGCGATTAACAGTCCGTACTGGCTGGATATGAAGTCCGGCATGGAGCAGGCTGCTGCGGAATATGGCATTGATCTGATCCTGTTGTATCCGTCGGGAGAGCAGGAGGTAAAGGAGCAGAAATATCTGATTGAGGATATGCTGGACAGTGACGTTGACCTGCTGATGGTGGCGCCGAATGACTGCTATGATACCAGTTGGATCGCGGAAAAAGCGGAGGAAAAGGGGATCGTGCTGCTGACGGTGGACGATCGGGCCATGGATGCGGATATTCCGTTTATCGGCACAAACAACAAGCAGCTTGGAAAACGGGTGGCGAATTATTTCAATCAGACGCTTCCGGACGGAGCCTCTATTTATGTCCTGCTGGGTCCGGAAAACCAGATGAGCAACCTGGATCGTCTGGAAGGAATTGAAAAGAATATGGACAGCAGCTTTCACATCCAGCAGGTGACCTACACCGAGCTGACGGAGGAGAACGGGTATCAGGCTGTGCATCAGGCGGAGGAGCAGATCAATGGTCTGTTTTGCCAAAATGTCGTTGTCTCTCTGGGCGCGGTGGCCGCGTTGGAAGAAAAAGGCTGGCGTGCACAGATTATTACGGTAGACACCGGCGAAGACGCACTGCAGGTACTGAAAAGCGGGATGATTGATGCATTTATGCAGCAGGATGGATATGAAATTGGCTATGAAGCCATACAAATTGCGGTGGAAACGCTGGAAAGTGGGGAACTGCCGGAGGACAGACTGTTTGACAGCGAGCTGATTACAATGGCTACGTCGGAGGAGGACTGAAAATGTATCGAGTTTTACTGGCTGACGACGATATGATTGTCCGCATGTTTTTGACGGATGTTGTGAAATGGGAAGAATATGGTTTTGAGATTGTCGGTACAGCTCGGGATGGAGAAGAGGCGCTGGACATGGCGCGCAACTGTCAGCCGGATATTATTTTAACCGACATCAGTATGCCATGCCTGGACGGCGTGGAGCTGATCCGCCGCCTGCGTGGAGAGGGTTATGAGGGCGTGATTGATGTTCTCAGCTGTCACGACGATTTTGCATTGGTCAAGAGCGCAATGAAGGAAGGAGCGGATGATTATTTACTGAAGAATCATTTAAATCACCGCTCTATCGGGGAATTTTTGGACAAAATACGAGGACAGGTGGAACAGCGCCAGGTGCAGTCCAAACAGCGCAGGGAGATACGGACGCTGGCCAGCAAGGGAATGGTAGTTGTGCGCAAGGAGCTGTTTACCGGAATCCTGCGCGGCACGCTGACCGGCGAACAGATGGAGGAACAGATGCAGCAGGCGGGACTGAGCGGAAAGTACCGCCGTCTGATCACGGTTCTGATTCGTCCGATGCATGCGAACAGCTCGCAGATGGATGCCCTGATGAACCTGTGCAGCCAGCGGCTGCAAAACGAGCCGGCAGAAATTCTGCCGCTGCATAAGGATGTGCTGGTGCTCTTGCTGGACTTGACCGACATTCCGTCCGAGCAGCAGGCACGGGAGTTGAGTGACCGCCTGCAAAATTTGATCCAACGTCTGTCCGAACAGTATCTCAATCTGGAGATCGCTATGGCGGGCAGCATGGTGTGTGAGGGCAAAACAGCGGTGGCGAATGCGCTGCGGCAGGCCAATGACACGCTGCAAAATGGATTTTATGGAGTGGGACGGTGGCAGTATGACCTGACGGAGCCGATGCAGTCCGAGATTCCGGTGCAGGCACGGCAGTTTGCCGAAGATCTGCCGGATTTATTGTGCCGTGCGGACGACAGCACGATTCAGCAGCGGTATGCGGATGCCTGCGAGGCGATTGAACGGGCGCGGGTGCAGCCGGGAACGGTGTTGCTTTGGCTGCGGGAATGCGACAGCGCGGCAGGACTGCGCAGAAACGAAGCGCAGTATAGCGCGATGCAGCAGTGGAATGATTATGTGAACTGTGTGAATGACTATCTGATGAAGCGTGCGGCCGGCTGGCAGAGCAAGATACCCGAAAACGTCAGTCCGACGATCCGTCGGGCGGCGCAGTACATACAGGAGCACTTCTCGGAGCAAATTGGACTGGAACAGGTTTCGCGCTACATCGGTCTGTCATCGGCATATTTTAGCACATTATTCAAGCAGGAAATGGGAGTTGGTTTTTCGGAATACCTGCTGACGGTGCGCCTGGAGTGGATCTGCGACCGGATCTGTAAGCCTGGACATACCATCAAGCAGATTTCAGAGGAAGCAGGCTTTCAGGATTACTCGTATTTTTGCAAGATTTTCAAGAGAAATATCGGCGTAAGCCCAACGGTATATCGCAAACAGAACGGCTGACCGACTGTATAAGAATCAATATGGACACAAGGAGAGAGGAACCATGCAGAACAAACAGAAAGAGACGTATTTGTCCCGAAACTATTGCTATCAGATTGTAGAAGACCCGAATAATGCGGAATTTCCGCTGCATCCGGACAAGGTTTCGCGGTATCCGAATTGGACGGACCGCAAACTGGGCGGGATGCCGGTCTTTCCGTTGTATTGTGCTGTGTTTGGATTCTGCGCGGTTTACATCATCGGTGGACTGCTCGGAGCGCTTGCCGGTCTGCCGATGACCCACATGCATTATGCTTCGGTCATTGGACTGCTGTTGGGCTATGTCTTGGGACGCTTTGTGCTGGAGCCCAAGCTGATGCTGGTGGCATTTGAAGATGCGAGCCACGAACAGCAGCTGCGCGCGGTGGAGAGCATGCGGGATGCGCTGGAGCAGGAGGCGGAGATCAGGGCATACCGGCAGGAGAAAGCCGAGGCAGAAGCGCAAAACTACGACCGCTCGGTGTATGAGGATGACGAAGAGCTGGAGGAGCCGTCTGAGGCGGAGGACTCTGAAAAATAATTTTGCTTGAAAAATAGAACTGCACTCAACGGGATTGGGTGCAGTTTTTTTGTATATTTCAACAAAAAGACGATGTATCGTTACTCTTTTGTACGAAACGACAGAGAAGGGATGGGAAATAATAACAAAACGTTTGGAGGATCTGCGCAAAATGGGGTTGCAATTGCGGCGAAATCGTGTACAATAGTAACATAAGCGTAATGTTGTCACTATTAAAATTTTCCAAATACTCCAAGGGCAGTTCATGACAGAATTATTCCCCATAAATTCACCAACAGTGTATCAAAAGGTGCAAGTGGGGGAGTTCTTAGGACAAAACTTACAAAGAAATTGACAAAAAACATACACAATAGACAAAAATGACAATGATGTCAGCATTGATTGGCGACAAAGATGATTCAGGTATTCGTTGCTTGGGCGATTTTCTGACATCATAATTAGGATTGTAAACGAGAGGGGTGTGGCAAAATTGTCATCAACCAAGGATAAGACGAAGACGGCACGTAAGAAGCAGTTGACGGCGCGCCAGAAGGAAATTATCCAAATCCTCACTCGTTTCACCGCGTCCCATCCGGTCACGGTAGCCATGATCTCCGAGATGATGGGGGTGAGTTCCCGCACCATCCTGCGAGAAATCCCGCATGTGGAAAAGTGGCTGTCGCAGAATGATTTTCATTTTGTCCGCAAGCCGGGCGTCGGATTGATTCTGGAAGAGAGTGTGGAAAATCAGAAGCTGATTCTGGAATTGCTGGAGATCGAGTCGGTACATAAGGACTACTCGAAGGAGGAACGCCGCCGACGGATTCTCGGCGAGCTGCTGTACGCGCAGGAGCCGTTGAAATCCTATTATCTTCTGTCCAAATTTCAGATTTCTGAGGGCACGCTGTCCAGTGATCTGGATGACATCGCCAAGTGGCTGGAGAACTACAGCATTCGTCTCATCCGCCGTCCGGGTCTGGGCGTGATGCTGGAGAGCGATGAGGGGAACTACCGGCAGGCCATCGCCAATGTGGTGTATGAGAGCATGGACGAGCATGAGATCATGCAGCTGGTCTGCGGGGAAGCGACCGCCACGGAGGGGATCCTCTCGGTGCACAACCGCGTGTTTGACCTGCTGGACCGAAGCATGATGGGACAGATCGAGCAGATCCTGATGGACTGCGCCAAGCGTCTGCATCTGTGCTACACGGACAGCGCGTATGTTGGACTGATCGTCCACATTTCTCTGGCGGTAAAGCGGATCCAGAACAACGAGAAGATTGAGATGGATCTGGAAAAGCTGCAGAAGCTCATGATGCTGCCGGAGTTTTCCGTAGCGGAGGAGATTGGCGACCGGCTGCAGGAAGCATTCTCTATCTCCATTCCGCGCAGCGAGGTTGGTTACATCACGATGCATCTGTCATCCGCGCGCATCTGGCCCAGCTCCTATCGGGGCGGACGAAGCGTGGACCGCGTCAGCCTCCGCCAGTTAGTCACGGAGATGATCGACCAGGTAGAGGACGAACTGGGTGTCCTGCTGCACGACAGCGACAGCCTGCTGGAGGATCTGTGCAGCCACATGGAGCCGGCGGTAAGCCGCTTGACCATGGGGGTCCAGATTGAAAACTCTCAGCTGGAGAATATCCGGGAGGAGTATCCTGCCGTCATGCAAGCGGCGGAGCACGCGTGTCAGAACATCTTATGTCCTGAATTGGAACTGGAACGGATTCCGGAATCCGAAGTTGCGTTTCTTGCGATGCACTTCGGCGCCGCGATGGAGAAAAAGCTGCTGCAGCTGGGGCGTGTTTCGGTCATGGTGGTCTGTCCCACCGGTGTGGGCACGTCGCGCATTCTGGAGGCCAGCCTGAAGAAGGAGTTTCCGACCATTGATGTGCGCGGTACCTTGTCCATGTTCCGCATCAATCCGGAGGAGCTGCGGAAGCAGGGTGTGGATATGATTATTTCCACGGTCCAGCTGGAAACCGAATTCCCATGGATTGCGGTCAACCCCATCCTGCAGGCCAAGGACCGGAGACAGATTGAAAGCATTCTCCAGTCGGCGCAGGGCATGAAGAGTGAAATCGCCCAGCTGCCGGGAGACAAACCGATGACGCTGGACGAGATCGCGAAAATCACGCAGTTCGGGGAAGAGCTGCTGCAGATGGCGAAGGATATCCGATTTGACGTCCTGTACACGGCGAGGTCTCGGGAAGAAATCATCGCAAAGGCCGGAACGCTGTTCGCGACCGACGACCGAATGGCGGCAGACATCGAAGCGCGCCTGTTTGAACGCGATCAGATTGCCGATACCTATGTTCGGCAGCTGCATGTGCTGCTGCTGCATTGCCGCACAGACATGGTGGAGCACGCGAAGGCCGGCTACATCCGGCTGGAACCGCCGGTCTATGAGGACGGCAAGGTCATCTTCGGTGCGCTGGTGATGCTGGCTCCGGAGGAAGGCGAAGACGATGTCGGCGGAGAACTCATCGGCGCGTTCGGTTCCTTGTTGGTAGAGAATAAGACACTTTTGGATCAGCTGAGGGGAGGCGACTGGGACGGGAGCCAGTTGTCCATCGAAGCGGGACTGAGTGCTTATTATAGACAAAAAGTGCGAAAAAGGTTAGGAGTTGAAGGAAAATGAAACAAAAAGTACAGGCTATGGGCAAGGCCCTGTCCGGAATGGTCATGCCGAATATCGGCGCGTTTATTGCTTGGGGCTTTATCACTGCTCTGTTCATCGAAGCCGGCTGGATCCCGAATGCAAAGCTGGCTTCCATTCAGCCGTACATGCTGACCTATCTTCTGCCGGTGCTGATTGCTGCACAGGGTGGTAAAATGGTCGGCGGCGATCGCGGACGCGTTATGGGCGCGATTGCGGTTGTTGGCTGTATCGCCGGTGTAGGCGGTACCGAAGGTCAGCCGATGCTGATGGGCGCCATGGTTATGGGCCCGCTGGCAGGCTGGGTTATCAAGAAGTTCGACAAGGCAATGGAAGGCCACATGCCGGCCGGCTTTGAGATGCTGATCAACAACTTCTCGGTTGGCATCCTGGGTATGATTATGGCGATCATCGGCTACTATGCGATCGGCCCGATCATGTCCCTGATTTTGATGATTCTGTCCGCTGGCGTCAACGTTCTGGTCAGCCACAGCCTGCTCCCGCTGGTTGCCATCTTCCTGGAGCCGGCAAAGGTACTGTTCCTGAACAACGCCATCAACCACGGCGTGTTTACCCCGCTGGGCGCTACGCAGGTAGAAGAGCTTGGCAAATCCATCATGTACATGCTGGAGACCAACCCGGGCCCGGGCCTCGGCGTTCTGCTGGCATACTGGGCATTCTCCAAGGATAAGATGACCAAGGACTCCGCTCCGGGCGCCATCATCATCCATCTGTTCGGTGGTATCCACGAAATCTACTTCCCGTACGTTCTGATGAATCCGGTTGTTATCATTGCTCCGATTGCAGGTAACTTCTGCGCAATCCTGTTCTTCATGATCACCGGCGCTGGTCTGGTTGGTCCGGCATCCCCGGGTTCCATCATTGCATTCCTGATGATGTCGCCGAAGGGCATGGGCACACTGATTTCTCTGATTGGCGTACTGATCGCGACCGGCGTATCGTTCCTGGTTGCATCGCCAATCATCAAGATGTCCGGTGCAAAGAGCCTGGAAGAGGCAGAGGCCAAGAAGAACGCCATGAAGGCAGAGGCCAAGGGCGGCGCGGTTCCGGCGGCAGGCGCTGGTCCCAAGAACCCGGGCGAGGTCAAGAAGGTTGTCTTCTCCTGCGACGCAGGCATGGGTTCCTCCGCAATGG
>JBJEZE010000035.1:0-4320 GCA_051887235.1 Butyricicoccus sp. | reverse complement strand
TTCTGCCCACAATTCTGACGGTCGTGTCCAGTGAAAAGCTGAGCGCAGTGGTGAACGTGCTGCGAAAGGAGGAAGAGGACCTTGAAGAAGCTGAAGAAGATTCTGCTGATTAACTGGCTCTATTTTTCCAAGCAGCTCATTGAAGTAGGAGATATCAATTTTCTGACCGGCAAAAATGGCGCGGGAAAATCCACGATCATTGACGCCCTGCAAATCGTTTTTCTTGGAGAGCTGAATACGCGCAATTTCAACAAAGCGGCAAATGAAAGCTCTCAGCGCACACTGGACGGATATTTGCGGGCGGATATGGACGAAAAAAGTCCTTGTTCCCGCCGTGGAAAGGACTTTTCCAGCTATATCGCCTGTGAGTTTCTGGATGAGCAGGAGGGCAAGCAGTTTGTCTCCGGAATCGTGTTCGACTGCAGAAGTGACGGAAGCCGGCAGGAACGTTTCTTTTTGTATGACGGCCCCATTCCCGAACACTGTTTTCTGATTGGGCGGCAGGCCATGGATATCTCTGCTCTGCGGAAATATCTGACAGGACTATACTGCACAAGGGCCACGCTTTACGACAGTCACAAGAAGTATCGGACGGATATGCTTGCAAAATGGAACGTACATAATGAGCAGGTCTGTCGAATGCTGAAAACGGCAGTCTCCTTCCGGCCCATTGTGGATATTCAGCAGTTTATCACTGAAAATATCTGCGATATTCAGGACAAACCGGACACGGAGCTGATGCAGCAGAACATCCGTGACTACAAGCGTCATGAGCAGCTGGCCAAGCGCCAGGAGGAAAAGCTGGCTGCTCTTCAAAAAATCAGCGATTTGTTTCGGGAAATGCAGGCCGCCACAGACAGGCTCCAACAGCAAAAGTTTCTGGTCCTGTGGGCTGAAAAAGAGGATCTGGAGAGTGCGATCCACAAGCATCAATTAGAGATGCAGTCTTGTCAGGACGGAATTACGCAAGCCCTGGATACCTATCAAAAATGCAAGCAGAAGCAGGAGCGGACCCAATTGGAACGGGACCGCCTCTACCAGGAATGCGTGAACAGCGATGTCTTTCAAGCGGAAAACCGTCTGCGGACCCAGAAAGAGCAGCTGGAACAGGAGCGCAATCAATTGGCTGGGCGCTTAAACCGAACAGCGTTGGAAATCAAGCGGGAGGCCCAGGCCCTTTGCCATCTTTGTCAACAGATGACACCGTGGACCGGCGACGACGTGGCACCGTTATTGGAACAGGCAAGTGTTTTGGAGGCGGCCTACAGACCGCTCTGCGACTGTACGGCGGACACATTTTCCAAACCGCGGGGGCAATTTGAGCAAGCCCAGGCTGCGGCAGCCACATTCTCTGCCTGCCTCCGGGAGACAGCTTACCGTGTGGGAAGCCGGATCGCCGCATATAAAGAGGCACAGGATGAGAAAGAAGCCGTTCTCGCCAATCTGCGACGCAATGTAAAGGACTATCCAAAGGGACTCCTTGCGTTGAAATCCCGTTTGACAGAGGGACTGGAGGGGCAGCTGAAGCGCAAAGTATCCATTGAAATTCTGGCCGATGTATTGGAGATCGCGGAAGGTCAGGACATTTGGCGCAAAGCGGTGGAGGGATATTTGAACACTCAAAAATTCTACCTTTTGATTCCGCCGGAGATATACCCTGCCGCCCTGGGTCTTTACGATCAGATCAAGCATGAATTCGGGAAGCAATCCTTCGGATTGGTTGATATCGGAAAGCTGCGGGAAAAAGAGAATATCGTGCTCTGGGACGACAGCCTGGCAAAGAAAATTGAGACGGACAACTCGCTTGCCAGGACCTACATCGATTATCTCCTGGGCCGCGTTGTTTGCTGCTCCCATGTCAGCCAGCTGCGGAAGCACAAGACGGCCATTACGGCAGATGGCATGGTATATCAGAACTATGTCGCCCGTCCCATGCAGAAGGAGCGAATGGAGGACGCCTTTATCGGCCGCAAGGCCATTGCGCTCCGCATGGAGCGGACAGAACGAGAGCTTTCTGACATCCGTAAGGAGCTGGAAGCCTGGAAGCCGGTCTATCAAGCACTGGACCAGCAGAAAAACAGGGAATTCATGTTTTCTCAGCACTTTGTACAGGGAGAGATAACGCAGCGGCAGGAAGAATACCTGCGCGGCCTCGAGATTGGGAAAGCCTTGGACGGTATCCAGGACCAGCTCGATCATCTGGACTTGTTTTTGCTGGCAGATATGCGGCGGAAAATCGACAGTCTGGATAAGGCCGTAAAAGAGCTGGATTCTCAAAAAGAAGCCTGTGTGGAAGAGAAAGGTAAACTGGAGGCGAGAATTCACACCTTGGAGTATGAAGTGCTCCCGGGCTTCTATCAGGAACTGACCGTGAAAGAGGACGCCTTATTGGAGAACTTCACGCCGGAATTTCAGCAGCGAATAGGCATTCCGCGCTATGAACAGGAGCTGGCACGACTCAAGCGGGCGTCCGTGGTCGCGAAGAATTTTGGGGACCGTATGCAGCAGACCATTCGGGAGCAGCGGTCCGCGCAGCAAAGGCTGTTCCAGAGCCGGACGGAATATGTGCGGGATTTTCAGCCCTGTTCCTTCCGCACAGATGCCATGGACAACGACGAGTTCGCCGCCGAACAGGAATCGCTGGAGAAAAGCGAGCTGCCGAAATACCGGGAAAAGATCCGGAAGGCCCGCGAAAGCGCTCTGGAACAGTTCCAAAACGACTTCCTTTCAAAGCTGCGGGACAGTATTGAGCAGGTGGAGGAACAGGTGCGCAGCCTGAACAAGGCGTTGAAGCAGGCACAGTTTGGTACCGATCAGTATCAGTTCTATGTGGGGCGAAATCCGGACTACGCGGAATACTATGACATGATCAAAGCGCCGGAGCTGATGGAGGGAGAAGGCGGCCTGTTCGCCATGTCTTTTCAGCAGAAGTACGGGAAGCTGATTGAAGACCTTTTCAGCCGAATCGCCACGGCGGACGATACGCAGCTCAATGCAAGAAAACAGAGCGAATTGCAGCAGAATATCGACCGGTATACGGATTTCCGTACCTATTTAAAGTTCGATCTGGAGACTACAGATCAAAATGGCAACCGGCAGATGCTGTCCCAGACCCTCAACACCAAATCCGGCGGTGAGACGCAGACGCCCTTCTACATCGCGGTGCTGGCTTCCTTTGCGCAGCTGTACCAGGTCAACAATCTGTCCGGCGTGGCCAACAACACCGTACGACTGGTTCTTTTTGACGAGGCCTTTAACAAAATGGATAGCGACCGAATCATCGAAAGCGTGCGGCTTCTCCGAAAAATGCATTTGCAGGCTATCATCTGCACACCGCCGGATAAGCTGCCGGATATCATGCCTCTGGCAGACAGGACGCTGCTGGTGACCAAGGAGAAATATCATATGCACGTTTTGACCTATGGCAAGGAGATCAGAACATGACGGAATGCCGTACAATTTTAAACAGGCTTCTGGATAAATACGAAAGCAGTAAGCACCTGCTGGAACCTGGCCAGTCGAAGCGTCGGGTCATGCTTCGAATCGAGCAAAAAGAGCTTCCGGAGTATATGTTTGAAACAGCTGATGTGCGGGATCATTTCAATTGCGCTGCACGGGCGTTGGAACAGCAGGGCCTGGTTTCCCTGGAATGGATTCCAAATCGCCCTGTTTTATCCGTGATCAGCTTGAATCTGTCGCAGATTACGGCGGCCTATACGCTGGCAGGGCGGACTCATCCACGGGTAGCGGCGGAAGCAGTCTGCCGGCAAATTCAGGAGGCCGCAGCGCAGATCACAACGCCCTGGATCCTGGATTGGTGCAGCGCCATTTGCCAAAAAGCGAAGGAACGGTATCAGGTTCCCGGTTACTGCAAGGACGATCCGGCGTTTTTACCGGGGCTGCTTCATGTGCTTCAGACATACGATGGGCTGCGTGGAGAAGTGGTCGCCATGCGAGCGTTCAGCATCCAGTGTTTTCAGGACAGCAAACGCTTTGAACGGGAATACCGGGACGAATTTCTGCGAATTGCGCAGCAGTATGACGCAGGGCTGCAGGAGGCCTGTACACAGCAGACCCTCGGGCCGAGAGAAAAACTCGCTTATCTCGGAATCTATGCCCATCCGGAACACTATGCACTTTCCGGACCGTGCAGAATATGCACAGAAACCGGAGTTCTTGACCTTTCTTCGGCAATTCCGTATGGAATCGCATTGCCAAGCACATTGGTGGACCGCATACGATCCTTTGTTCTCTCAGAAGTTATACAAGTCACATTTATTGAAAACAAAACAAATTATGAGGAATACCTGCTGTCTGAAA
>JBJEZE010000034.1:0-4322 GCA_051887235.1 Butyricicoccus sp. | reverse complement strand
TGATCTTTATTGACAGGGAGCGCGTCGTGTGATAGAATGTGTAGCGTGCTACACTAAATGGGAGGGATCGTATCGTGACGCCAAAAGATGTCGGCTATCTGATAAAGAATATCAACGACAAGCTAAAGGTAAAAGCGGATGCGGAGTTAAAACGCTACAACCTTACACTGACGCAGAGCCGGGTGTTTGCGTTCCTGAGCAGCCGGGGCGGAAAAGCCACCCAGAAAGAGATAGAAGTATTTCTGGAGGTATCGCATCCCACGGTGGTCGGCATTGTTTCCCGAATGGAGCACAATGGCCATGTCGTCACCTGGATGGACAAAGCCGATAAACGGAATAAAATCGTTCAGCTAACCGATGAGGCGAGAGCGACGGGGATAGATATGGAACAGAACGTCCTCGAGAATGAGAAAAAGATGCTCGCCTCCCTTTCGGAGGAGGACATTGAGCACCTGAAACGGATGCTTATGGTTATCTATACGAATCTGGAATAAGCGGCAGGCCGGAGCGCTCCGGCTTTTGCTTAGATGCAAAGTGTAGCGTGCTACATAGAAAGGAGACCTATATGATTAAAACGCTGATGGGGAGCTTGCGTGAACACAAAAGAGCTTCTCTGACTACCATTTTGCTGTCGATACTGGAGGCGGCATTCGAAATTTTGATACCGCTGTGCATGGCAAAGGTCATCGACCGCGGAATTGACGTTGGAAACATCCATGCTGTGTGGAAATACGGGATAATTCTGCTGGTCATTACCTTTTTCCAGCTTGTGACCGGTATGCTTGCCGCTCACATTGCCGCCCGCGCTTCGGTTGGTTTTTCGGCGAACCTCCGGCAGGATATGTACGACAATGTGCAGACGTTTGCGTTCTCCAATATTGATAAGTTTTCCACCGCGTCCATCGTAACGAGACTCACTACCGATGTGACCAACATACAAAATGCGTATCAGATGCTGATCCGTATGGCGATCCGCGGTCCGGTGATGCTGATTTTTTCCATGATCGTCTCGTTCCGCATCAACCTTAAGATCTCGCTTGTCTTCCTTGCGGTCATACCCATTATGACGGTACTGCTTATCCTGATTATCAAACAGGTAAACCCGATTTTCAACAGAGTGTTCCGCACCTATGACAACCTGAATAATATCGTGCAGGAAAATGTCCGCGGCATCCGTGTGGTCAAGTCGTTCAACCGCGAGGAGTATGAGATCGAAAAGTTTCAGCGGACCTCTGCGGATATTTACAAGGATTTTGCCAAGGGCGAGCGCTTGCTTGCATTCAACTCTCCGATTATGCAGTTCTTTATGTACATTTGTATGATACTGATCTCCTGGATCGGAGCAAAGGCTGTTGTCGCGAGCGGCAACAACGCCGCGCTGGGACTGACCACCGGTGATTTGACCGCGCTGTTTTCGTATGCGACGCAGATCCTGATGAGCCTCATGGCGCTCTCCATGGTGTTCGCCATGATTACGATTTCCATCGCCTCTGCCCGCCGTATTGCGGAGCTGCTGGAGGAGAAGACCGATATTGCAAACCCGGATCACCCTGTCATGTCGGTCAAAGATGGCTCTGTTTGCTTTGAGGGGGTCGATTTTGTGTATGCGTCCAAAGCGGACAAAAAGGTTTTGGATCACATCAATCTGACCATCCAATCCGGGGAAACGGTGGGCATTATCGGCGGCACCGGCTCCTCGAAATCCAGCCTTGTCCAGCTGATTCCGCGCCTATACGATGTGACGGGCGGCAGGCTGACGCTCGGCGGTGTGGACGTCAGAGAGTATGATCTTGACACCCTACACAATGCGGTGGCAATGGTGCTGCAAAAAAATGAACTGTTCTCCGGCACGATCAAAGAAAACCTGCGCTGGGGCAATGAACATGCCACCGATGAGGAGATCGAGCATGCCTGCCGGCTTGCTTGCGCAGACGAGTTTATCCAGACCTTCCCCGACAAATACGACACCCACATTGAGCAGGGCGGCGCGAACGTGTCAGGCGGCCAGAAGCAGCGCCTCTGCATTGCACGTGCGCTCCTGAAGAAACCGAAGGTGCTGATTCTGGATGACTCTACCAGTGCTGTCGATACCAAAACAGATGCAGTGATCCAACGATCGTTCGCGGAATATATACCGGAGACCACAAAAATCATTATCGCTCAGCGCGTGAGCTCGGTACAGCATGCCGATCAGATTGTGGTATTGGATGACGGAAAAATTGTGGCTGTCGGAACACACGATGATCTTCTTACGAGTTGTGACATTTACCGCGAAGTATATGAATCTCAGCAGAAAGGAGAGAACGAAGATGAATAAAAACGATAGAATGATGCCGCCCGGGGGCCCAACGCCGGCTGGAATGCCTCCCAAAGCGCAGTTTGATCCGAAAACTCTCGGCAGACTGTTGTCCTATATGAAGGAATACAAGGGTCAGCTCGTTTTCGTTGCCGTCTGTATTTTGCTCAGTGCCATTGCCAGCGCCGCTTCCGCCCTGTTTTTGCAGGTTTTGATTGATGATTACATCGTACCGCTGCTCGGCACGTCCCATCCTGTGTTTACAAAACTGCAGGAGGCACTCATCCTCATCGGCGTGGTGTACCTGATCGGTGTCCTGTCCACCCTGTTTTATAACCGCGTCATGGTTACCATCGCACAGGGTACGCTCAAAAAGATCCGCGATGATATGTTTGAAAAAATGCAGCGGCTGCCCATCCGTGCGTTTGACATCCGCACACACGGCGATATTATGAGCCTGTACACCAACGACACGGACACGCTGCGGCAAATGATCGCGCAGTCCATGGCGCAGCTGGTGTCCTCCGTCTTTACCATCGCGGCGGTATTCGTCTGCATGCTGTATATCAGCGTGTGGCTGACCCTGGTCGCTGTCGTGGCAATCTTCCTCATCCTGAAAATCGTAAAAGTCGTCACCGGTAAGATCGGCGTCTACTTTATGATGCAGCAGAAGACTCTTGCCGACGTCAACGGCTATGTCGAAGAGATGGTACACGGCCAAAAGGTCATTAAGGTGTTCAGCCACGAAGAAACGGCGAAAGAGGAACTGCGGGAGAGAAACAGGGCTTGGGCGATGAGCGCGGCCAGCGCCAACGGCTATGCAAACTCCATGATGCCCATGATGAATGCATTGGGCTATGTGCAGTATGTGATTATAGCGATACTCGGCGCCTATATGGCGATCGCGGGCACAACCAATTTGGGGCTGACAGGGACCAACACCCTGACGCTCGGTATGATTGCCTCCTTCCTCACGCTGTCCAGAAACTTTACCAACCCAATTTCCCAGATCTCCAATCAGTTCAATTCCATCGTCACCGCGCTCGCCGGCGCTTCCCGCATCTTTGCCTTTATGGATGAGGAACCGGAGACCGACGACGGCTATGTCACCCTTGTCAATGCGAAGGAAGAAAACGGAGTGATCCGCGAAGCGGAAGGACGTACCGGCATGTGGGCGTGGAAGCATCCGCATCATGACGGCACACTCACGTACACCAAGCTGGAGGGCAGGGTGGTGCTGGACGGAGTGGATTTCGGATATGTTCCTGAGAAGCAGGTTCTGCACGATATTTCGCTGTACGCTGAGCCGGGGCAAAAGGTTGCGTTTGTGGGCGCTACCGGCGCAGGAAAAACGACTATCACTAATCTTATCAATCGCTTTTACGACATTGCGGACGGAAAGATCCGGTACGACGGCATCAATATCAACAAGATCAGGAAAGCGGATCTCCGCCGCTCCCTCGGTGTGGTATTGCAGGATGTCAATCTGTTTACCGGCACGGTCATGGAGAATATCCGTTACGGCAACCCCGACGCCACGGACGAGGACTGCATCGCCGCTGCAAAATTGGCAAACGCCGACAGCTTTATCCGCATGCTGCCGCAGGGCTACGATACCGTTCTGAAGGGGGACGGCAGCGGACTTTCTCAGGGACAGAGACAGCTCATCTCGATCGCCCGCGCCGCGGTCTCCGATCCGCCCGTTATGATTTTGGACGAAGCGACTTCTTCCATTGATACCAGAACGGAGTCTCTGGTACAGAGCGGCATGGACCGCCTGATGGAAGGGCGAACGGTTTTTGTCATCGCGCACCGTTTGTCTACCGTCATGAATTCTGACGTGATCATGGTATTGGACCACGGCCGGATCATGGAACGGGGAACGCACGAAAGCCTGATTGAGAAAAAGGGCATCTATTACAGCCTCTATACCGGAGCGTTTGAGCTGGAATAAGCGGAGGCAATACGGGATGTTTGAGAATCCACAGGAGATTTAGCCTGTCTTTAGGCTGTTGTGATACTCTGT
>JBJEZE010000033.1:55003-58446 GCA_051887235.1 Butyricicoccus sp. | reverse complement strand
GACGGAACAGAAAATGTCCATGCTGTACTTAAAAAGCCAGGTCAATCCCCACTTTCTGTATAATACTCTGGACACCATCCGGATTCAGGCCCAGCTGGACGGCGATAAAAAAGTGGCCGACCTTCTGATGCGGCTGGTGGACTTTTTCCGGCTCAGTGTGAAGGTGGACCGTCAGATGGTCACTCTGGACGATGAGCTGGAGCTGCTGGAAGCCTACATGGAGCTGATGTGCTATCGCTATCCCGAGCTTGAGTGCGAGTATGATATCGACCCCGATCTGGGCGGCGCGCAGGTACCCAACTTTATTCTGCAGCCCATTGTGGAAAACAGCCTCCTGCACGGTCTGAAAAACAAGGGTTACCGGGGAGCGGTGCACATCTCCGTCCAGAAAGCAGAAGACAACCGGATGGAGATCATGGTTTGCGACACCGGCAGCGGCTTTGCAGAGGGAAAGAAGGCGGCAATCGATCAGATGCTGCTGACCTACGCCAAACAGCCGGCCAAGCTGGAGGGAAACAGCATCGGTATCCTGAATGTACAGAAGCGGATCAAGCTGCTCTGCGGTCGGGAATATGGGCTTTGGTATACAGAGAATCCTGCGGGCGGTGTGACAGCCCATCTGCTGCTGCCTGTGAATGAGGAGGGCATGAAATGAAAAAACTGCATGTGCTTTTGGTAGATGATGAGATCATGATCCGCGAGGGCTTTAAGCGCCTCTTTGACTGGGAAGCGCATGACTGCGAGGTGGTAGGCGAGGCTGCTGACGGCATGGAGGCTCTGGCGCAAATCGATACTCTGCAGCCGGATATCGTTATCATGGACATCAACATTCCCATCATGAATGGGTTGAAGGTCATCCAGCTTAGCCGGATCAAGCATCCGGATACTGCTTTTGTGATCGTGTCCGGCTACGACGATTTTTCCTATTGCCGGGAGGCGTTGCGGCTGAAGATCACGGACTATATGCTGAAGCCTGTAAACTATGAGGAATTTGGTGCCTGCATTGACAATCTGAAGATTTCCCTGTTTGAGCAGCGCATATCGGATGCGGCACAGCCGGAAAAACAGGAGGAGAGGACCATTACCGGCATTACCCGGTATCTGCAGGAGCATCTGGCGGAGGAAATGAGCCTCTCGGTGTTGGCGGAGGAGTTCCACCTGAACCCCCAGTATATCAGCCAGCTTTTTAAGAATGAGATCGGCGTGGGATTTTTGGCCTACCTGACCAACATCCGCATGGAGAAGGCGAAAAAGCTGCTGCTGTCCACGTCCCTGTCCATCACAGAGGTAGCGGAACGGTCCGGCTACGGGGACTATCGCGTGTTCACGAAGGCGTTCAAAAAGACCGAGGGCATCACTCCGTCCCAGTACAGGCGGGATTTCCTGGAGGACACAAGAGAAAGCAAGGAATAAACGGGACTTTGCGGCATGTTTGGAGGTTGCAATGAAACAGTATATTGTAGATGCTTTTGCAGAAGAATTATTTACCGGGAATCCGGCTGCGGTCGTCCCGTGTAAAAACATGCCGCCTTCTGATATTATGCAGAAGATCGCACTGGAGAATCAGTACTCGGAGACGGCTTTTGTTGTGGAAAAGGAAAAAGGGCAGTATGATCTGAAATGGTTTACTCCGGAGGGGGAGATAGACCTTTGCGGCCATGCTACGCTTGCGACAGCGTTTGTGCTCCATCATTTTGTTGATAACGGCATAATCGAGATGAAATTTCATACATGGAGCGGAGAACTGGTTGTCAGAAAAGACGAGTACGGGTTTACGATGGAGTTTCCTGTTGGAAAAACGAAGCCCATTCCCGTAACGGAAGCAATAGCAGCTGCGACCGGAGGACTTGCGGAAGAAGCGTACTACGACGGCGGAGACCTGATTGTTGTCGTTTCTGATGAACGGAAATTAGCACAGTTCGAACCGGACGCAGAGTTGATAAAACAACTGGAAGGACTCGGTCTTATCATGACGGCAAAATCGCAGCAGTATGATTTTGTTTCGAGGTGTTTTTATCCAAAGTTAAACGTTTTGGAAGATCCGGTAACCGGAAGAGCGCATACGTATCTGGCTCCGCTCTGGGCCAAAAAGCGGAACAAGAACGTAATGACGGCAAAACAGATTTCAAAACGAGGCGGTGTGATGACAGTACGGTACGAAGATGGAAAGGTTTTTCTGTCCGGAAATGTACAGTTGTTTATGCAGGGAGACATTCCCTTTGATTTTTAATACAGCATTCCACTGGACCAGAGAGGCCGCATCGGCTGCTCTGGTCTTTTCTCTATAAAACGAACACATTCTTCTGCAAAACGTGCCTATCGCCCAACCGGAATCTTTTGTACAATATTGGTGAAAACAAAAAACGTGCGGTTGGACAGTGGAAGGCAGAAGGAGGCGAAACCGTATGAACGAAGACATCCATTTCACCTCCCGGATGCTGACCCTGTCGGGAGGTCTGATGACCATTTCCGGCATTCTGATGGCGTTGTGCACAAGTCTGGCTCTGGGCGGGATCTTCTGGGCGGCGGCGTCCTGCCTGTTCTTTGCCGCCTATCATTTCCGGATAGCGGAAAACAAAAAAGAGAACGAGGAGGAATCAAACCATGAATAAGAGACTGTATAAATCCAATGACAACAGGATGCTGGAAGGCGTCTGCGGAGGCATCGCGGAGTATTTCGGCATCGACCCGACGTTGGTACGGTTGGCATGGGTGTTGTTCTGTGCCATGGGTGGAAGCGGCATTCTTGCCTATATCATTGCCGCGATCATTATCCCGCGGTCGCCGGAAGCGTATTGAACACGCTTTGGAGATCGGACGGAAACGCAAATCCACCGTGTGTGGCGTACCCATCGCGGTGGATTTCATCATACCTATAAAACAGACACAAACTGCCGAAGAATCTGCCTATCGCAGATAGACGGGATTTTGTACAATACCAGTATAAGATATAAAGGAGGATGCGATATGAAATCGTTGCAAACTATTCAAAAGACAGTCCGGATCGTTCAGATCCTTGCCAAAATCGCCATGATTCTGTCCTTCGTCTGGGCAGGGCTGGCAGCGCTCGGAATGCTGTGCGGAATTGTGTGGTATTGCGGAGGGGCCGTCGTTGGCGTCGACCAGGAACTGCTGTACTTCCTGACAGAAACCGGCGGGCTGTCGGAAATGATCGGCACTCTTTTGGCGGATACCATCTTTGCCCTGACGGATGGCATTTTGCTGGCATTTGCCTGCCAGTATCTGAAAACAGAGCAGGAGGATGGTACGCCTTTTACCAAGCGAGGCGCCAAGCAGATCAAGAGCCTTGGAATCCGTACCATCGTTCTCCCGTTGGTGGCAGTCATCCTGGCTTCGGTTGTGTATACCATCTTTGATGTGCCGCAGACTGTGGGCAATGACTGGGGCAACCTCTCCAACGTGACCATGGGCATCGTTTTGAT
>JBJEZE010000033.1:0-54903 GCA_051887235.1 Butyricicoccus sp. | reverse complement strand
CTGTGGGCAATGACTGGGGCAACCTCTCCAACGTGACCATGGGCATCGTTTTGATTCTTGCCTCTCTCGTTTTCCGCTACGGCGCGGAGTTGGAGAAATCCATATGAAAGAAATTGTAAGAGAAACCGGTGAAATCGTATTTCAGTGGTTGGAACTGCTGGCTCTTTGGCAGAAATGCTTGCTGATCGTTGTTCTCGTCATTTTGTGCTGCTTTTGGCTGGCAAAGAGTTGCAACATATCGGAATGGTGGCGCTGGTCAGAGTGGAGAGAACATATCCGAAACAATCATAAGAAGCGCTGAGTGTAAAGAAACGGGAGGCGTAGATATGAGGGAGTTTATTTCATCCGCCTTGCCTTGGGTGATGATGGGAATTGCATTGGCTGTATGGGCGGTAAGCCACAGTATAGAAACGCAGAAGGATGAGAAGCGGGGGGAACGCATCGCGATGGGAGCAAGCTTTGGATTGCTGCTGGGTGTAGCGCTGAACAGCTGCGGATTGTGGGAAAACCATGCGATTGGATTTGCGCTTGGCCCTCTGTGGGGAATGGCGCTGGCCAGCCTGTTCCGGGGCAGAGGTGAGTCAGAAGAAGAGGATTCCGATAAACGCTGATGCGGAAAGTAGTTCGCCGCAATTCAGCAAGGAACGCCGAGAGAGAATCGCCCAGATACGGTAAACTGTAGCTTGTAAGGAGGCGAACCGTATGAAAGAACAGACGCTTGCTGTCCAGCGGATGCAGGACTACATCGAGCGGAATCTGACCAGGGACATCCGTTTATCTGATCTTGCTCAGGTATCGCTGTTTTCTCCCTGGTATTCCTACCGACTGTTCCGGGAGTATCTTGAACTGACGCCGACAGAGTACATCCGCAGGATGCGGCTCGCCAAAGCGGCGGAACGGCTGCGGGAAGGAAAAAGCCGCGTGATTGACGTTGCCTTTGATTTGGGATTTTCCAATGTGGACACGTTCACCAGAGCCTTTTTTCGGGAGTTCGGACTGAATCCCAGTGAGTATGCAAAGAATCCGATCCCGATTTCGATGTTCGTTCCTTACGGCGCAAAATACAGAGCACTCAGAAAGGAGCAGATGGATATGTCCAATCTACAGACAATCTTTGTTCAGGTCATTCGGAAACCGGAGCGCCTGTGCATTATCAAACGAGCGACCCGTGCGGAGGACTATTTTCCGTACTGCGAGGAAGTCGGCTGCGATGTGTGGGGTACGCTCATGAGCATGCGTTCTCTTTGCGGCGAACCGGTGTGTATGTGGCTTCCTCAGCGGTATAAAAAGCCCGACACCTCCACCTATGTCCAAGGTGTGGAAGTGGAAACGGATTACATGGGAATCGTTCCGGAAGGCTTTGACACGATTCGACTGCCGGAAGCGGAGTATCTGATGTTTCAGGGGGAGCCCTTCCGGGAGGAGGAGTACTGCGAGGCCATTCAGGCGGTACAGCATGCCATGGACGGTTACGATCCCGCGGTGATCGGATACCGGTGGGACGACGGGAATCCCCGTATCCAGCTGGAACCACGGGGCAAACGGGGCTATATCGAGATGCGGGCGATCAAGAAGATCGGAACATGAGCGAGTCAATTTCCGTCGGAGCTCCCCCGCTCCTGCGATGCTTTTGTCGGTCGCGCCCTTGACGCGGAAATAAATTTGATTTATACTATTATTGGCATATGTCACAAAGAGAATAGTATATGGCTGTGCTAATTCTCCCATTTGACGAAAAAGTGTCGTGGGAATTTTCAGGAGGAACGTATCATGAGTAAATATGCAGGAACTCAGACGGAAAAGAACTTGCAGGCCGCATTTTCCGGAGAATCTGAAGCGAGAAATAAGTATACCTACTTTGCATCTGTTGCCAAGAAGGAAGGATATGAGCAGATCTCTGCGCTGTTCCAGAAGACGGCAGATAACGAAAAAGAGCATGCGAAAATGTGGTTCAAAGAGCTGTCCGGCATCAGCGACACACCGGCCAACCTTGCCGCTGCCGCAGAGGGAGAGAACTACGAGTGGACGGATATGTACGCTGGCTTTGCTAAGACGGCAGAGGAAGAGGGCTTCCCGGAGCTGGCTGCAAAGTTCCGCCTGGTCGCTGCGATTGAGAAGCACCATGAGGAGCGGTATCGCGCTCTGCTGAAGAACATCGAGATGGCAGAGGTATTTGCCAAGAGCGAGGTCAAGGTATGGGAGTGCCGTAACTGCGGTCATATTGTCGTTGGCACCGAGGCACCGGAGATCTGCCCGACCTGCGCACATCCGCAGAGCTACTTCGAAATCCACGCAGAAAACTACTAATCAAACGCAAAATAAAGCACATAAAAGACAGGAGATGTTCTTAACAGGGAGAATATCTCCTGTTTTTTGTCAACGGATCGCGTCACGCTGATAGGAGTGGACAATCATAGAAATAGGATAATTTAAAATAAGAATAATTCTAAAATCTATTGACAATTTATCCTTATTGAGATATTATATCAATAAGGATAAAATATAGTTTGGATTTGATATCATGTTTCGAAGGAATACCATTCAATGTTCTTTGATTTTGGAAACCGTCAATCAGTTGCAGCATCATGCCACGGCGGACGAAATCTATGAGATCATTCTCAGGAAGTATCCCAACATCAGCAGAGCGACTGTGTATAGAAACCTGAAGCGGTTGGCAAAAACAGGCCAAATTCTTAAGATCGAGATCCCCGGAGGCGCAGATTGCTTTGAACATATCTGTCCGCGGCATTACCATGTAAAATGTGAACAATGCGGCCGACTTTTCGATGTAGACATGGAGTATATCGACGATCTGGAGAAAAAGATCCGGAATACGCATGGTTTTGAATTTACCAGCCATGACATTATCTTTAAAGGCATCTGTCCGCAATGCAAGAAATAAGCAGTTATCTTGTGCGTATTCGGGCATCGCAACCCGGAATCAAATATAATTTCAAAGGAGAATTGTCATGAGAAGTATTACAACATTGGACCTGCAATATGCTCACAGATTTTATGGATTTAAGGGAGAAGCGCAGTATTTGCACGGACATACGGGAGTTTTGACCATCGAAGTCGAGGATTCGGTAGAGCCCGGCGTCAATATGGTGTTCCCATGTAATGAAATCCAGAAAACGGCCTGGGAGGTTCTGAAGAACTTTGATCATGCGCTGATTCTGAGAGAGGATGACCCGCTGCTGCCTGCCATTCTGAAGGTCTATGAGGAGCAGGGAATCCGCAACGGTGCACCTACCAACAAGATGAAGGGCCCCGCGTTCAAGACCGAGCTGGCTACCGCGTATCCGGAGTGCCGTCTGGTCGTTACAAAGGAAACCATGACGGTCGAGGGTATGATTAAGATCGTATATGACCTGCTGAAAGACAAGCTGAACATTGCGAAACTGACCTTTACCAGCGGCGTCAATGCGGCTTCTCAGGAGTACGAACCGAACAAGACCATTGACCGCTGCCCGCTGTGCGGCATTGCCCTGAATGAAAATGGCGTCTGCCCGAAATGCGGTTACAAGAAATAAAAGATCGTCATGTACTGTCCGGTCATTGGTTCCGAGATTGACCGGAAGCAACAGACTTGGAAAAGGAGCGTTCCAGCGCAGAACTGGGACGCTCCTTTCTTTGGCGTGGGGACGAACCGTGTTTGCCTGCGATTCGCTGCAACTTTAATTTTACGTGATTCGATGCTCTCAGGATATAAACCGGAAACATCGGATTTTTGCAGTTTTTAGGAGGTTTTATCGCTTCAACAAGAAAAACTGTTTATAAAGGTTAAAATTTTGAAACCAGGGTAGATTTCTCGAATGTGCTGTGGTAAAATAATATAAATATTGTGGGACGTTGCAAATACATTGAAATCGAAAGAACTGTTTTCGTTTATCAGCTGCGCAGAATACGATACTTGTATAGGGTGGGGAAAAAGATTGTCTGCGATGCTTATTGGGGGGATAGAAAACATGCTCGTATATCATAAATATGCCATTGATAGAAAATGAGGATTAGTCTGTGGACACTATTTTGGGTGCTCCATAGACTTTTTGTTGTTTGTATTTTTATATGGTTTTGACCGTATTTGACAAAGTTTATTGTCACACTGCGTTAGAATCATGACAAAAAAGGAGAGAAGCATGAAGGGTATTATCATGGCAGGCGGAGCGGGGACACGTCTGTATCCGCTGACGATGATTACGTCCAAGCAGCTGCTGCCTATCTATGACAAGCCGATGATCTATTATCCGATCTCCACCTTGATGCTGGCTGGCATTCGGGAGATTTTACTGATTTCGACACCGCAGGATACGCCGCGGTTTGAGCAGCTGTTGGGGGATGGACATCAATTTGGTGTAGAACTGTCCTATGCGGTACAGGAGACGCCGGAAGGGCTGTCGCAGGCGTTCCTGATCGGAGAGGACTTCCTGGGCGATGAAAGCTGTGCAATGATCCTTGGCGACAATATTTTCTATGGCAACGGGTTTTCCCGTATACTTCGCCGTTCCGGTGAGCGGGCGGAACAGGGACATGCGGTCGCGTTTGGATACTATGTGAACGACCCGGAGCGGTTCGGCGTGGTCGAGTTTGACGAGGATGGAAGAGTCCTTTCGATCGAGGAAAAACCGGAGCATCCCAGAAGCAATTATGCGGTTACGGGGTTGTATTTTTACCCGCAGGGAGTCTCGCAGATGGCAAAAGCCGTCCGGCCATCCGCCCGCGGAGAGCTGGAAATTACGTCGCTCAATGAGCTGTACTTACGAGAGGGACGGCTGGATGTTGTGCCGTTTGGCAGAGGCTTTGCATGGCTGGACACAGGAACGATGGACAGCCTGGTGGATGCTGCGGATTTTGTGCGGATGGTGGAAAAACGGCAGGGCGTGAAGATTTCCGCCCCGGAGGAGATTGCCTTCCGCAACGGATGGATCAGCAAAGAGGAACTGTTGGCTTCGGCAAACAAGTATGGAGCATCGCCATATGGCGACCATTTGAAGGCGGTCGCGCAGGGGCGATTGTTCAGCAACGTTGGACGGCGGCACGCAGAGGAGAAACCATGAAAACAATCGTTGTCACCGGTGGAGCGGGCTTTATTGGTGCAAACTTTATCTATTATTTACTGCAAAACCATCCGGAGGACCGCGTGGTGTGCGTGGACTGTCTGACATACGCGGGCAATCTTTCCACCTTGAACCGTGCGCGGAGCCATCCGAATTTCTGCTTTTACAAAGTCAATATTTGCGACCGGGAAGCGGTGGAGCAGGTGTTTGAGCGGGAACACCCGGATGTTGTGGTGAATTTCGCAGCGGAATCGCATGTGGATCGTTCGATCAAGCAGCCGGAGATCTTTTTGCAGACCAATATCATCGGCACGGCGGTGCTGATGGACGCCTGCCGGAAGTATGGGATTGCGCGGTTTCATCAGGTTTCCACCGATGAAGTGTACGGAGATCTTCCGCTCGACTGTCCCAACCTGCTGTTTACCGAGGAAACGCCGATTCACACCAACTCCCCCTACAGCAGCTCCAAAGCGGGGGCGGATCTGTTGGTTCTGGCCTATCACCGCACCTATGGACTTCCGGTTACGATCTCGCGCTGTTCCAACAACTATGGCCCATATCAGTTCCCGGAAAAGCTGATCCCGCTGATGATTGTTCATGCGCTTGCGGATCAGCCGCTTCCGGTGTACGGAGAAGGACGGAACGTGCGGGACTGGCTGTATGTGGAAGATCACTGTCGTGCGATTGACCGGATTCTGTGTGATGGCCGGGAGGGCGAGGTTTACAACGTCGGCGGACACAATGAAAAGCGGAATATTGACATTGTCACGATGATCTGCCGGGCGCTGGGAAAACCGGAGAGCCTGATTACATATGTAGCGGACCGAAAAGGACATGATCTGCGATACGCGATTGATCCGACCAAAATCCACAGTGAATTGGGCTGGCTTCCCGAAACCCGGTTTGAAGACGGGATCCGGAAGACGATTCAGTGGTATCTGGACAACCGGGAATGGTGGGAAACCATTTTGTCTGGAGAATATCAGACGTACTATCAGGACATGTACGGCGTACGTTGACCGGAACATCAGAGAAACGAAGGAGGAAGATGGTGGGGAAACAAGTAAAGATCGCTGTTGCCGGTATGGGGTACGTCGGTCTCGCGCTGGCTGTTTTACTGGCACAGCACAATCAGGTCACAGCTGTGGATATCGCACCCGAGAAGATAGAGCGGCTCAATCGGCGCGAATCGCCTATCCGGGACGAGTATCTTGAGCGGTATCTGCGCGAAAAGGACCTGCATCTGACCGCGACGTTGGACGGTGACAGCGCGTATCGGGAGGCGGAGTTTGTCATTGTTGCGGCTCCGACGAATTATGATACGAGGAAGAATTTCTTTGATACCACTGCGGTGGAGTCGGTGATAGAACAAGCGCTGCGGGTCAATCCGCATGCCATCATTGTGATCAAATCGACGGTTCCGGTTGGATTTACCGAGTCGGTTCGCAAGAAATTCCAATCAGACCGCATTTTGTTCAGTCCCGAGTTCTTGCGGGAGTCCAAAGCGCTGTATGACAACCTGTATCCATCCCGCATTATTGTCGGCTGTCCGCCGGACAACCCGTATCTGCGGGAGCGCGCGGAGGTGTTTGCCCAGCTGCTGCAGGACGGCGCCATCAAGGAGAACATTGATACGCTGTTCATGGGATGCACGGAAGCCGAGGCGGTAAAGCTGTTCGCCAACACCTATCTGGCGCTGCGAGTCAGTTATTTTAATGAACTGGATACCTATGCGGAAAGCAAAGGTCTGAACACGCGGGACATTATTGACGGCGTTTGTCTGGATCCGCGCATCGGAACGGAGTACAACAATCCGAGCTTTGGATATGGCGGATACTGCCTGCCGAAGGACACCAAGCAGCTGCTGGCCAACTATTCGGATGTGCCGCAGAATATGATGTCAGCGATTGTGGAAAGCAACCGGACGCGGAAGGATTTTATCGCGGATCGTGTGCTGAGCATGGCGGGCTATTATGACTACGATTCCGCGACGCAGTATCAGGCGGAGCGGGAAAAGCAGGTGACGATCGGCGTGTTCCGCCTGACGATGAAGTCCAATTCGGATAATTTTCGCTACTCATCCATCCAGGGTGTCATGAAACGGATCAAGGCCAAGGGCGCGGTGGTGATTGTGTATGAACCGACGCTGGAGGATGGAAGTACCTTTTTCGGCTCGGTCGTCGTGAATGATCTGGATGCGTTTAAGCAGCGAAGTCAGGCGATTTTGGCCAATCGGTACGAGCGATGTCTGGATGACGTAAGGGAAAAGGTATACACAAGAGATATATTTGAGAGAGACTGACCGGACGGCGTGTCTGCGGGATACTGCCGGTTCAAATGAAAAGAGAAATGATTTTTATTGCAATGGCTGGTAATGGGGAATCGGTGCGTTTGCGATAGCTGATATTGAGGAGAAGAAAACGATGCAAATTGTAAAGCGCCATGCGGACAAGGTTGAGATCAACCTGTTTGCGCTGATTCGGCTGCTGTGGAAAAAAATGCTGATCCTGCTGCTGTGCGGGCTGCTGTGCGCGACGGCATTTTTTGGCGGTGTCAAGCTGTTTAAGGTGCCGCAGTATACGGCGACATCCATGCTGTATGTAAACAACACGAATTATACGGATGCGGTGACGACGATCTCGGCCAGTGACCTGACGGCATCAGCCCAGTTGGTCAACACCTGTTCGGTCATTATCACCAGCGATGCAGTGCTGCATTCTGCGGCACAGAAGCTGGACGGCGATTGGTCCACCGAGGCACTGGCGGAAAAGATTTCGGTTTCTGCGGTAAACAATACCGAGATGTTCCAGATTTCGGTTGTGGATTCCAACCCGATGCAGGCGGCGCAGATTGCGCAGGCGGTGACCGAAGTGGCTTCCAGCCGCATTGCCAATATCGTAGAAGGCAGCTCGGTGAAGACCATCGTCAGCGCGACTATCCCGACCGAGCCGTCCTCGCCGAATTACATGAAATATACAGCGGTCGGCTTCCTGCTGGGCTTTCTGCTCAGTGCCTTTGTGATTGTACTAAGGGCGCTGATGGACAACCGCATCAAGCAGGAAGCGGATCTGGAAGAGAAACAATACCCCGTACTCGGCTCGATTCCGGAGTTTGCGGCGGCGGAAAGAATCCATCTCAGAAATGCGAGAGGAAGCAACTATGAGACGTAAGAAAGCAGAAAAACTTCAAACTATGGCCAGCCGTGAAAAGTGGCTGCTCACCGACAGAACCCCATTTTCCGTTACGGAGGCCTACAAGTCGGCCCGCACCAACCTGATTTTTTCTCTGCCCGGGGAGGGCTGCAAAAAAATTCTGATTACAAGCTCGCAGCAGAGCGAGGGCAAGAGCATTACGGCAGTCAACCTGGCTCTCTCGTTCGCGCAGAATAAATCCCGGGTACTGTTGATCGACTGTGATCTGCGCCTACCGACGGCGGCGAGCAAGCTTGGCGTCGATAGCACCCCGGGACTGAGTAATTTGCTGGTGCAGATCAGTACTTGGGAGGAAGCGCGGCAGCGTTTCCCGGGAGGGCTGGATTTCCTTCCATCGGGGGACATCCCGCCCAATCCGATCGAGCTGCTCGGATCCGAGAACATGAAGAAGCTGGTGGATGCGCTGAGCAAACAATACGATTACATCATTTTTGACGCGCCTCCGGTCGGAGAACTGTCGGATGCCGTGGTTTTGTCCACGATGATGTCCGGCGTCGTCATGGTCGTCAAGAGCGGTACCGCCACGCACAGCGGTCTGGATGCGGCGCTGTCCCGGCTGCAGATGGCGGGCGCGAAGATCCTGGGCTTTATCATGACCAATGTGCCGACATCCAGTGACCGGAAATATGGCTACGGCGGCAAATACGGGTATGGCTACCACTATGCGAACAGCTATGCCAAACAGCACGCAGCCTCTGCCGCACAGCAGGATACGAACCATGATCGTTGATTTCCATTCGCACATTTTACCCGGAATTGACGACGGAAGTCCGGATACCGAGACGTCGATGCGCATGCTGAAGGAGATGCTGCGTCAGAAGATTGATTGCGTGGTCGCTACACCGCATTTTTACATTGAGGAGCAGTCGGTGGATCGGTTTTTGGAACGGCGTGCGCGCGCGGAACAGCGCCTGCGGCAGGCAATGGATGCCGATGGCGTAGGCATCCGGATTGCGGTAGGGGCAGAGGTCGCCTTCTTTACCGGAATCGGTCAGTTTGAGGATGTGGATCGCCTGTGCATCGCAGGAACCAATGTGTTGCTGCTGGAGATGCCGTTCCGGACCTGGTCGCGTCAGGACATGCGGGAGATCAACAGCCTGATCCAACGCGGATTTGTGCTGGTGATTGCGCATCTGGAGCGATACGGCCGGGAGAAATCCGAGGTGGAGATGCTGTTGTCCCTTCCGGTCTATGCGCAGATGAATGCAGGATGCCTGCTGCACTGGAGGACGCGCCGCCAGCCGCTTCGCTGGGTGAAAGAGGGAGCGGTACAGCTGCTTGGATCGGATTGCCATGATCTGACGCGCCGTCCGCCCAATCTGCAGGCGGGGCGGGATGTGCTCCGGAAAAAAGTTGGTTCTGCGTGTCTGGAGCAGATAGATCTGCTGGGACAGAACCTAATCGAGACTGTGAGAGAAGACAACTATGAAGAAATATATACTGCTCATTTGTAATATTGCTATGGTGCTGGTGCTGGCAGGACTGTTCTGGAATCAGTCTGCCCATCAAGCGGATGTGACCCGGCAGCTGCAGCAGGACAAAGAGACGCTGGCAGAGCTGGAGAGAGAACAGGAGGAGTTGGAAAACCAACTGCATCCGCAGAGGGACGACGAGAGCGAACAAGAAACACTGGACAAGCCGCAGATCCTTCTCTGCTTTAAAAATGGAAGCGGTGTGCTGACCGAAATGATTCTCCCCGACATGGAACAGTTGGGTTTGGACGCGGTTTTTCTGCTGGAACCGCAGGTCCTGCCGGATGACAGCGGCGTGCTTTCGACAGAAGAGTGCAAGACGTTGCTGGAAGCCGGCTGGCAGTGCGGTATTTCCATGGAGGAAACCGAAGAGACGCAGTATGATGATACCAATTGGGAAACGGCACTGGAGGAGTACCTGGATCAGCTGAAAGACAAGCTGGGCAAACGGCCCAGGGTCTATTGCTTTGGTTCGGGAGAATATAGCCGTGACCGGGAAGATATCCTCCGCGACAAGGGGTTTACGTTGTTTCTGATCAAAGGCGGAAGCACGGACGAGGCGTCTGCGATCTGTTTGAATGCTGTGGACTATCAGTATGCCCAGCAGGCTGCTGCAGCGCCGTCTAAAGTGGCGCTGCTGGTTGACGCGGATCTGGAAGATGAACGAAACGGTACGGGCAGCATGGTAACTTCTGGCGAGGTTGAGATTTGTTCTCCAGACCAGTTTATGGAGAAAAATACGGTTCAATTGGGGAAGACCGAAAAAAAACGCTTGAAGACACGCCTGGCTGAGGTTGAACAGGAAATACAAAACATTATGACAAAAGGGATCGAAAACGAAAGGGAGAATGGAGATGGCTCATGACAGAGATATTCAGTACATACAATGGGAATACAGGGTGTGAAACGGATACGGACACTGCCGCAGAGCGAGTGAAACAGGAGTTGACGGAGCGGATTGCAGGGGAAAGCCGCGCGTATCGAATCGGCAAGCGGGTCGGAGACATCGTTTTGTCGTTGAGCGGTCTGATTTTCCTGTCGCCGTTGTTCCTGTTGATTTGCGTTCTGATCTATTTGGATGATCCGCATGGAAGTCCGATCTATTCTCAGATTCGAGTGGGCCGCGGCGGGAAGCCGTTTCGGTTTTATAAGTTCCGCAGTATGGTTGTCAATGCAGAGCAGCTGCTGGAAGACCTGCGGGAATACAATGAAAAGGACGGCCCGGTATTCAAGATCGAGAACGATCCGCGAATCACACGAATTGGACGGTTCCTCCGGCGTTCCAGCCTGGATGAGCTGCCGCAGCTCTGGAATGTTCTGCGGGGAGACATGTCCATGGTGGGGCCGAGACCGCCGCTTCCGGATGAGGTGCAGCAGTACGACGAGTACCAGCGGCTGCGGCTTCTGGTCACGCCGGGATTGACCTGCTTTTGGCAGGTGCAGAAGTCCCGCGATCGGGTTGGATTCAGTGAGTGGATGGATATGGACATCCAATATATCCGGGAGCGTTCGATGCTTGTGGATTTAAAACTGATTTTTCTGACGTTTGGTGCGGTGATCCGCGGGCAGGGGGAATAACTATGCAGGGAAACAGACGAAAAAAAGTGTGCTTTGCCGCTTCCTCAGGAGGGCATTTGTCGGAGATCTCCAATTTAAAGCAGTTGGCGGAGCGCGCGGAAATCGTGCTGTTGACAGAAAAAGTAGGAAAATCTGCCCCGGATTGGGTTTCAGCATCTTGTATGGTTCCGCAGGTTAACCGGAAAGAGATCCTGTGCTTTCTGAAACTGATATGGAACAGCATACAGTCGGTTGGATTTTTGCTGCGGGAGAAGCCGGATGCGGTCATTTCGATTGGGGCGCTGTCTACCATACCGGTGTGTCTGCTGGCGAAGCTGGCCGGAAAACAGGTCATTTACATTGAATCCTGTGCGCGGACCCAAAGTCCGTCCAAAACAGGAAAATTTCTCCATAAGATTGCGGATACAACCATTGTGCAGTGGGAGACACTGCTTCAGTATTATCCGAATGCCATTTACGGAGGGCTGATCTATTGATCTTAGTAACAGTGGGAACGCAGAAGTTTCCAATGGACCGACTGATTCAAATGGTGGACAGGCTGGTGGAAAGAGGGGTTATCACCGAGCCGGTTTTGATGCAGACTGGTCACAGCAGATACCAGCCGGCGTTCTGTAAGGCGGTTTCGCTTCTTCCGTCGCATGAAATGGACGAGCAGCTGGATCGCTGTTCTCTTTTGATTTGCCATGCGGGGGTGGGATCCATGCTGTCGGGCATCCGACGCGGAAAGATTACGATTGCGGTACCGCGTCTGGCAGCCTATGGAGAGCATGTGGATGACCATCAGGAGGAAATTGCGCAGGCATTTACGGAGAGCGGATATACATTGACAGCAAATACCGAAACGGAATTGGAACAGCAGCTGGAGCGGGCCAAAAGCTGGAAGCCCAAGGAGTTTGTCTCCAATACAGACAGGTATATACAGCTGCTGTCAGATCTTCTGGGGTTGGATGAACCATGAGCAACGATACAATTATTTTTTACAGCCCGCTTCAGGCCAATATACCGGATTACAAAATCGGCGGAGCGGAGGCCGGATGCAAACGCACGGTGGAGGTTCTGGAAAAAATGGGCTACCCCCTGCGGTTTCTCTCCAAGCCGACGATGACGGATGGCTGGAAGGGTTATCTCCGCGAGGCGTGGAGCAGCCTACGGCACGCCAAAAAGATATTTCGGGAGGAGAAACAGGCCACATTGTATTTGATCGGCTACTACGAACGGAATGTCTGGCTGGAATACCTGCTTGTCCGTCTGGCAAAGAAATCGGGACAAAAAGTGATTTACGAACCCAAGAATGGAAATATGATCTCGGCCTACGAGGAACGGGGCCGTGTTTACCGGTCGGTGATGCGGCGGATTTTCCGGTCAGCCGACTTGATCTTTTGTCAGGGGACGCAGTATGCGGATTTTCTGCGGGAGCGTTTCGCGATTGAGGGAGTGGTGCTTCCCAATTATGTCATGGATCGCTATTTGGAGCTACCCGTGCAGCACACAAACAGCGACGTCGTCCAGCTTGTATATTTTGGCCGGGTCACCGCGGAGAAACGGATTGAATTGATTCTGGACACCAGTTGCGCATTGGCCCGGATGGGAGTAACAAACGAGCTGACGATCATAGGGGCCTGTACCCAAGCGTATCAGGAGCATTTGGAAAGATATATCAGGGAAAAGGGAATGGATCAAAAGCGCATTCACTTTACGGGCGGACTGCCCTTTGAGCAGCTGCTGGAACAGGTGCGGACGAAAGACTTTTTCCTGTTTCCATCTGCGAACAAGAAGGAGGGGCATTCCAATGCACTGACCGAAGCGATGGCGATGGGGGTGATTCCGGTTGTCAGCCCGGCGGGATTTAACCGTGAGGTGCTGGGAAAAGAGGAACTGGTCATCGAGGAACAGACGGCAGAACGCTATGCACAGTGTATGTTTGATATTGTGCGGCAGGGCCGGCAGGAGGAGCTTCGGAAATGGATGGTGGAACGGGTCAAAACCAATTACACCGAATCCATTGTCACACAACGGATGAAGCTCGCCATGGATTCGCTCATGGACAGGGCAACAAAAGGGGGAGTATAAACGATGAGCAAATGTACGGTGGATCTGTCCGGAAAAACAGTGCTGATTACCGGCGCGGCCGGATTCGTCGGAGCGCAGCTGGCACGCTGTCTGCTGGAACGGTTTCCGGATACGTGTATTGTGGGATTGGACAATCTGAACGACTATTACGACGTTTCGCTCAAACAATACCGTTTGCAGCAGATTGCAGACCATCCGTCGTTCCGGTTTGTCAAAGGAGATTTGGCGGATGCAGATCTGATCAATGAACTTTTTGAGCAATACCGGCCGCAGGTTGTGGTCAATTTGGCGGCACAGGCGGGAGTACGGTATTCGATCACCAATCCGGATGCGTATATTTCGTCCAATCTGATTGGATTTTATCATATTTTGGAAGCATGTCGCCGCTATCCGGTGGAGCATCTGGTGTATGCCTCGTCGTCCTCGGTGTATGGGCTGAATCAGAAAGTCCCGTACAGCACAGAGGACAAGACCGACCAACCGGTTTCCCTGTATGCAGCAACCAAAAAATCCAATGAGCTGATGGCACATGCCTACAGCAAGCTGTATGGGATTCCGTGTACCGGGCTGCGTTTTTTCACGGTGTACGGTCCGGCGGGACGGCCGGATATGGCATATTTCCATTTTACGGATCGGATGCGCCGTGGTGAGCCCATTCAGCTGTTTAACTACGGCGATATGAAGCGCGACTTTACCTATATCGACGATATTGTGGACGGCGTTGTGCGGGTGATGCAGAAAGCGCCGGAGCAGTCAGAGGGCGCGGTTCGCTGCTGCGTGTACAACATTGGAAATCATCAGCCGGTCAGCCTGCTGCTGTTTGTGGAGACATTGGAGCGCTGTCTGCTGGATGAGGGAATTATTATGAAACCGGCAGAAAAAGAACTGCTTCCAATGCAGCCGGGCGACGTCTATCAGACCTATGCGGATGTATCCGCTCTGGAACGGGATTTTGGTTTTTGTCCTGCTACCAGCTTGGAGGACGGACTGCGGCAGTTTGCGCACTGGTATCGCGCGTATTACATTGAGAGAGAAAAACAATGAAGCCGGTTTTTTTTGTTACCCCCAATCTGGCCAACGGCGGAGCGGAGCGCGTGACGGCGCTGCTGGCCAATGAGATGGCGAGGCAAGGGGAAGCGGTCACGATTATTGCCATGAAGGATGACAGCACCGCGTATTTGTTGGAGTCCGGCGTCCCGGTGGTCAAGCTGTTTGATCAGCGGGGAGGTGCGGGTCGGATACCACGCAAGATTTTGCGGCTGCGCCGGTTGATGAAGCAGCATCCGGATGCCGTGTTTGTGGCGATGCTGCCGTATGAAACGTTGTATACGTTTTTGGCATCCCGGGGACTGCGCTGTCGTGTGGTCTATTCGCTGCGCAACGATCCGAACAGCATGAAGGGAGCGCTGCATTCGTTGATCTGGAACGTGATTTATCCGTCGGCGTCTCATATTGTCTTTCAGACGGACGAAGCGCGTGGCTTTTTCCCCAAGCGTGTACGCGACAAGGGAAGCGTGATTGTAAATCCCATCGACGACTCTCTGCCGCACCGATTTACCGGGGAACGCCGGCGGGAGATTGTGACGGTGGGACGGTTAGAGCCACAGAAAAACATCCCCATGCTGCTGCGGGCGTTTGCGCAGGTTTCCGAACAGCATCCCGACTGGGTGCTGAACATTTACGGAAAGGGAACGCTGCAGAAGGAACTGGAACAGCTGCGGGACGATCTGGGACTGGAGCGGAAGGTTCAATTTTGCGGCTTTGTGGATCACGTGACCGAACGGATCAACCGAAGCGGGCTGTTTGTGCTGGCGTCAGATTACGAGGGGATTTCCAATGCCATGCTGGAAGCGCTGGTGACGGGAGTGCCGTGTATCTGTACGGACTGTCCGACTGGCGGAGCACGGAGGATGATTCAAAGCGGAGTGAACGGAATACTGGTGCCGGTTGGCGGAGAGCGCGAACTGGCGGAAGCGATGAAAAAGCTGATAGAACATCCGGAGCTGGCGGAGCAGTATTCCAAACAAGCGGTGCAGACGCGTTCATCCCTGTCCGCATCAACTATTTTGGAGCAATGGAAGCGTATCTTATGAAATTTTCCGGTAAAATTACAATTCCAACATCGATTTCGGTCAGCCTGTGTGATGTGGCGCTGCTGCTCTATTTTTGTGTGATGTTTGCGCACCAGCAGGAGACCATGCTGGGACGGCTTTTGCGGTATGGCAGCCTGTTTTTTGTGATAGGGAGTACGGTGTTCACGTATCCGATTACCTTCCATCCAAAGAGAGGTCTGTTTTGGCGTGTGGGCAGCTTTGAACTGTGGATGATCGTTCTGTTCCTGTATAGCCTGCTGTCTCTTGCATGGTGCATGGATGTGAGTGTAGCCGGAAATGTCCTGCTGAATCTGGCAAAGGTTCTGCTTGTCTGTCTGTGCTTGGCACCGCATTTGGACAGTGAGGAGCGGGTAGAGCGGGTTCTGTGGATTTTGTTGTTTGCGCTGGCGTATATGCTGGTCATGCTGATGCTGCGAACGCCGCTGTCTGCGTGGGGAACCGAGCGAATCGGCAGTGAACTTGGACAGCACTCCAATGAGATCGGACGGCTTGCGGGACTGGGATCGCTGCTTGCGTTTTATTTTTATACGAAGAAACGACACTGTGGCCTGATGCTTTTGCTGGTCGCGGCCTTCGGCATGACAGCGCTGTTGACCGGCTCCAAGAATGCGCTGCTGATCCTGATATTCCAGCTGGGATTGTATATTTTTCTGATCTCTGGAAACTGGAAAAAGCTGATTGCCGTACTTGCAGCGATTGCTGCTGCGGCTGTGTTGTTCTGGCTGATTATGAACAATGCGATGTTGTATCAGCTGGTCGGCATCCGCGTCGAGCGCATGCTGGCACTGTTTTTCGGCGGAGACGTAGACGGAAGCACGACAGAACGGCTGTATTTTATGCGTACCGCATGGCAGCTGTTTTTGTGGCATCCGGTCAAGGGAGTCGGACTGGATAATTTTTCTGCTTATCTGGCTTCCATTGGCTATCACAATGCGGTGTACAGTCATTGCGGATTTTTGGAACTGTTGTCCACGTTGGGCATAATCGGTTTTATGCTGTATTATGTCATGTATGGAACCGTGCTGAAGGGACTGGCAGGACCGGCGTTCCGGCATCATAAGCTGGCGGCAGTATGCTTTGCGTTCACGCTGCGCATCTTCCTGTTTGATATTTCCACCATCAGTCTGTATACCTACAATTCCTATATCACACTGCTGCTGGCATACTCCTGCATGAACTGTATGCGTGCGGCGGTACAGCAGCCGTTGGAACCAGCGGAATACAGCCAGAAGACAAGTAATCCGGAAAAGGAGATACAATACTATGGATGACATCATGGTTTCGGTGCTGACCACGGCCTATAACCATGCCCCGTATATCCGGCAGACAATGGACAGCATTTTGGCGCAGAAGACCAAGTTCCGATTTGAACTGCTGATTCATGACGATGCCTCGACGGACGGAACCGCGGACATCATCCGGGAATACGCGGAACGGTATCCGGACACGATTCATGCAATCTTGCAGACAGAGAATCAGTATTCGCAGGGGAAAAATGTGTATGAGTTCTTTAAGCCAATTACCCGAGGGAAATATATTGCGCAGTGCGAAGGTGATGACTTCTGGTGCGATGAATATAAGCTGCAAAAACAGGTGGATTACATGGAGCAGCATCCGGAATGTGTTTACTGCTTCAGCAACTCATACAATGTCGATTTGGAGTCTCGGAGAATTTCCATGCAGACACCGGTAAAGGAAAGTCGGGTGTTCAGCAGCCGTGAGATACTCGCTGCACCAGAGGTGTTTTTGGCAACCGCATCAACGCTCTATCCGGCCAAGTTGAGTGCAGAATTGCCGAAGGAGCTGCTGGCTGGAGAAGCGGGAGATGTTCCGCTGAGGAATTTTTTGATGACGAAAGGAAACGCATACGGATTTGCGGATTACATGGTGTGTTATCGCGTCATGACGCCGGGGTCCTGGTCAGACAGAATGAGAGTAGGGAAGAAAACCGTTACTCCGGCAGTGTTGCAGGCAAATGATGCCTATATTTCATACTATCATGCATTTGACACCTACACAGATGGTATGTATCATGAGGAATTGATGCCAAAACTGTGGAAAAGGATTGTTCGTAAGATCAAGCTGGAGCGGGACTGGAGCGTATTGAAACAGGAGCCGTATCGATCCTATTATGCGCATCTTCCGGCAAGGAAGCGGGTTTTATTGCGGTTGGAGTACTATTTTCCAACGCAGATGGCGCAGGTATATCGGATAAAAAACAAGATGCAAGGCAGGGAGTGAGCATGGAAAATCCCAAAGTAAGCATATTGATTCCCGTATATAATGTGGAAAAGTATTTGCGGGTTTGTTTGGACTCAGTGGTCAATCAGACATACGACAATCTGGAAATTGTTTTGGCAGACGATGGATCCACTGATACCAGCGGAGCAATCTGTGATGAGTACGCGGAAAAAGATCGCCGGATTACAGTAATCCACAAGCAGAATGAAGGCCTTTTATGGACAAGACGGGTGCTGTTTCGCCAAGCAACCGGAGAGTATTATCTGTGTGTGGATTCGGATGATTGGATTGAAGTGCATACGGTAGAAACGCTGATTCGGTATATCCAATATGCGGATGCGGATCTGGTGTTGTTTGGATTTGATCGCGTGTCAGACGATGGACACCAGATAACGGCGATGAAAGAATTTGCTGAGGATAAAACGATTTTCGCTGGAGAGAGCATGCAGGAATTGCGGCAGAAATTTGCAATGACCGGCGAGCTGAATTCGATTTGGAGCAAGCTGATATCAAAACGATTGATTTCACAATCAGATGACAGTAATCCGATTTATCGGCAGATTGCGATGGGGGAGGATAAGGTTCAGCTGCTGCCTGTTTTTATGCGGGCACAGAGGGCGGTATATTGCGCGAGCTGTCTTTACCATTATCGCTATTCTGACGTTGGTATGTGTCAGAATTTTAAAGCGGAGTATTTAAAAGACATGCTGTTGCTTGCGGAGGAAATTGAACGGTTTCAACGCTCATATGCCCTGATGGGAACGGATTGTGTTCCGTTTTACCAGGGGACTTGGTGGCGTGTGGTAAAGAATTGCTACACACTCATTCATTGCGGGAAATACAGCAGGGAAGAAATGACCGACTGGCTGTCTTTTGTCAACAGACATCCGATGGTAGCACGATTCCGGAAGCAGCAAAAACAGCCGCCATGGAATGTTTGTGATCGTATTGTTCTGTTTTTGATGGAGCGTGAGCAATATCAGGCCCTTATTTGTTTCCTGAAATGGGAGCAGCGCGCGTCGATCCTGCTGAAACGACAGACCAGAGATGGAAAAAGAAGGACTTCGTTGTGATTGCTATGTTAAATAGAGGGATCCTGGCATTGGCACACAGAGGATTACTGAACTGGATGCCGGATAAATGGTACTTACAATTAATGTATAAGGTGAGGACGGGGCAAACGCTGCATTTAAAAACACCGCAGACGTTTAATGAGAAAATCCAATGGCTCAAACTATATGACCGGAGACCGGAATATACTCGTATGGTAGATAAATTGGAGGCAAAGCAATTTGCATCCTCGTTGATTGGAGAGGAACATATTATTCCGACTATAGGAGTATGGGAACGGTTTGACGATATTACATGGGATGCGCTGCCAGATCAGTTTGTATTAAAGTGTACACACGACTCGGGCGGGCTTGTCATATGCCGTGATAAGAAGCGGCACGACTGGATAGAAGCGCGAAAGAAGATTGACGCATCCCTCAAACGGAATTATTTTTATCATTGGCGGGAATGGCCATACAAAGATGTCCCACCCAGAATTATGGCGGAGCGATTGATGAGCGATGAAGCAGAACAAACAGAAGGCCTTATTGATTATAAGTTTTTCTGTTTTCATGGAGAACCGAAGTTCTTATATGTTTCTCAGGGGTTGGAAGATCATGCTACAGCGGCGATTTCCTTTTTTGATCTCAATGGAGACCGTCTGCCCTTTCAACGAAGTGATTATCGGGAAGTAGAACATTTTCAAATTCCATCTCGATTAGAAGAAATGAAGGAAATTGCACGGGTATTTGCGAGCCATATTTCGTCTCCATTTGTTCGCATTGATTTGTATGAGATAAATGGACAGGTTTATTTTTCCGAAATCACATTTTCTCCGTGCGGAGGAGCGTTGCCGTTTGAACCAAAGCATGTAGATCTTGAATTGGGACAATACATTTATATTAACGATACGAAGAAAGAAAGGGTTTAAATTGTCAAGAAAATCAACCGTAGTAACCAACATGCTGTGGCGCTTTGCGGAGCGGACCGGTGCGCAGGGGGTATCTTTTATCGTATCTCTGATTTTGGCGCGGCTGCTCGCTCCGGAGGTATATGGCGTTGTATCGCTGATTACGGTATTCACGACAATTTTAAATTTGTTTATTGACAGCGGATTTAAAAATGCGCTGATTCAGAAAAAAAACGCGGATCAGTTGGATTACTCCACCGTGTTTTATTTCAATGTTGCGCTGGGCGTACTGCTGTATCTTAGCATGGTAGCCGCGGCGCCGGCGATTGCACAGTTTTACGACCGGGAATACATGACACCCTATATTCGGGTGATGTCGCTGACTTTGGTGCTCGGCGGTGTCAACGGCGTACAGACCGCGGTTGTCTCCAAGCGAATGGAATTCAAACGCTTTTTCTATGCGACGCTCGGCGGAACACTGGTTTCTGCGGTTGTTGGAATTGCCATGGCGTATTGCGGCATGGGCGTGTGGGCGCTGATCGCACAGCGTCTGGTCAACCAAGCGATGGATACGATGATTCTCTGGTATACGGTTCGCTGGAGACCAACGCTCGAATTTTCGTTCCAGCGTTTGAAACCGATGTTCCGGTACGGAAGTAAAATACTGGGTTCGTCACTGATGAATTCGTTTTCCAATAATCTGACCAGCCTGTTGGTCGGAAAGCTGTACACGGCAGATGCCCTGGCGTACTACGAGAAAGGGCGAAATGTTCCGTTTCTGATCGTACAAAATATCCAGACAGCGGTGCAGAGTGTGCTGTTTCCGGCGATGGCAGAATGTCAGGACGAAAAGGAACGGGTGCGGAGGATGCTGTACCAGTCGCTGCAGACCAGCGCATACTGTATTTTCCCCTGCATGGTGGGAATCGGTATCTGCGCCGAGCCGTTGATACGGCTGCTGTTTACCGAAAAATGGATTGCGATGGTGCCATATTTGCAGTTGTGGTGTTTTATTTGTGCGTTTTATTTGCTTCACACCGCTAATTTGCAGGTTATTCAGGCGCTGGGACGAAGCGATATTTATTTGAAAATCGAAGTGATCAAACAGGGGCTGTCGTTGGCCGGCGTTTTGGCAGCGGCGAAATTTGGTGCGCTGGCCATGTTGGGAACGGCGGCGGTGGTCACGGCTGTCAGCCTGTACATCAACGCACACCCCAACGCGGCGCTGGTTGACTATGGATTTTTCCGGCAGATAAAGGATTTGATGCCGGTTTTGCTGCTGAACCTCGGTATGGGAGTCGTTGTCTGGCTGGCAGGTTTTCTGCCGGTTCCAGAACTTCCGCGCATGGTTTTACAGGGTGCCATTGGTGTGCTGGTATATCTTTCTGGCTCCTACTTCATGAAGCTGCAGGTGTTTGGGCTGATTGTGGATGTGCTGAAAGAACTGCGCGCGCGGCGCAGCTGAACAGCAAACAGAAAAGGGGGATGATTGTTGTGGCAGAACGCATTTTGGTAACGCGGTCTGCAATGCCGCCGTTGGAAGAATTTGTAGAAGAAATTCGCGATCTGTGGGACAGCCGATGGCTGACGAATATGGGTCCCAAGCACGAGGAGTTTCGCCGAATGCTGCGGGATTACTTGGGTGTAGACCGAATTGAGCTTCTGACCAATGGGCATATGGCGTTGGAGCTGACCATACAGGCAATGCAGCTGAAGGGGGAGGTCATCACAACTCCATTTACATTTGCCTCTACGACGCATGCGATTGTGCGAAACGGATTGACGCCGGTGTTCTGCGATGTGGATCCGACGGATTACACCATGGATGTCACAAAGCTGGAGTCGCTGATTACCGAACACACCAGCGCCATCATTCCGGTTCACGTCTATGGAAACGTCTGCAAGATAGAGGAAATTCAGCGGATCGCCCGCAAATACCATCTAAAGGTGATCTATGACGCAGCGCATACGTTTGGAGTTACATATAAAGGAAAAGGAATTGGATCCTATGGCGATGCCTCCTGTTTCAGTTTCCATGCGACCAAGGTGTTCCACTCGATTGAAGGCGGAGCGGTTTGTTTTCAGGACGAAGCCTTCGGTAAGGAGTTGTACAAGTTAAAAAACTTTGGCATTTGTGGTCCGGAGATGATAAACGGCGTTGGGGCAAATGCCAAAATGAATGAATTTTGTGCGGCGATGGGACTGTGCAACCTTCGTCATATAGAGGAAATGATCGCGCAAAGAGGGCGTGTGGACGCGCGCTATCGCCGTCACCTGGAAGGGATTCCGGGATTGAAGCTGAATTCAATCCAGCCGGATGTCCAGCCGAACTATGCGTATTTTCCGGTGCTGTTTGACGAAACGGTATTCGGAAGCAGCCGGGATACCGTCTGTGACGTGCTGTATGAGGCAGGAATTTCTGCGAGAAAGTATTTTTATCCATTGACCAACCAGTTTGATTGCTATCCAGGGCGATATGAGGCCAACCCGACCCCGGTCGCCAAACGGATCAGTGAGCAGGTTCTGACGTTGCCGCTGCATCCGGAGCTGCAGATGGAAGAGGTGGACCGGATTTGCGAGATTGTCTTGCAGTGCAGAAAACCGTGAGAGGAGATTCTATGAAACTCGGAATTATGCAGCCGTATTTCTTCCCGTATCTCGGCTATTGGCAGCTGATGAACGCGGTGGATACCTATGTCATCTATGATGATGTCGCCTATATCAAAAAGGGATGGGTCAACCGCAACCGGATTAAAATCAATGGCTCTGCGGTGATGATCACTGTTCCGGTAAAAGATGCCAGCCAAAACCGGCTGATCTGTGAACATGAACTCGCACTGGAGGAAAAGACAAAGGCGAAATTGCTTCGGACGGTTGGTCTTGCCTATTGCCGTGCGCCGTATTATGAGACTGTAATGGCACTGCTGCATCAGGTATTTGATCGGAACGAAAAACATTTGAGTACATTTTTGTTTGACACGATCCGCACTACAGCAGACTATCTGGGTATAACGACACAATTCCTGCTTTCCTCGGAGTTGGAAAAAGAGAATAGAAAAAAGGGAACGGAAAAAATTCTGGATATTTGCTGCCGGTTGGGAGCGACGGAATACTATAATGCAATTGGCGGAACGGAACTGTATGACAGACAGGAGTTTCAGAATCGGGGTATGCAGCTGCATTTTTTAAAGATGGATGAGGATATTTGCTATCCGCAGGGAAAGGGCGACTTTATCCCGTATCTGTCCATTCTGGATGTCATGATGTACAACAGCCCGGAGCAGATTCAGGAGTATATGACGAGATATACACTGGTATGAGAACAAACCGTTTGTTGAGATAAGGGGGATACCATGAAAGAAAAGCTTTTATGTATGGGAGTCGATACGACGACCAGGTTTGCGCTGTCCTATGCCAAAGAGATAGGCGTATATACCATTGTCACAGACTACAATCCGATCGACAGCAGTCCGGAGAAAGCGATGGCGGATGAACAGTGGGAGATCGACGTTGCCGATCTGGATGCGTTGGAGGCACGCTGCCGGAAAGAACAGGTTACCGGTATCTATGCGGGAAATCATGAGTTTTGTCTGGATATGACGAAAGAGCTGTGCGCCCGCTTGGGATTGCCGTTTTATGCGTCAGATGAGGGATGGGCGTGCGCCCGGGATAAAAAGCGGTTTAAACAGCACTGCATTGCGTGCGGGTTGGATGTTCCCAAAACGTATCCGCTGACCAAGCCGTTTCAGCCGGAGATATTGGCGGAGATTCGGTATCCGGTTATTGTCAAACCAACCGATGCCTGTGCACAAAAAGGATTGTCACTGTGCAGGAACGAAGAGGAGCTGAGAGCAGGATATGATTTGGCGCTTGGTTTCTCTGACTCTGGTACGATTCTTGTAGAGGAGTGGGTTGAAGGAGAAGAGATCAGTATGGATTATCTCTTTATCGACGGAAAACCTCTCTTGATTGGGCTCAATCAGGCGATTTTTATGGAGATTAATCATCGTCGTAATTTTACATTGTTTTGTCAGCCAGGAAAGCAGTACGATGATTATAAGGAGCAGACAACGGAGAAGGTTGAGAAATTGTTCCAGAGAATGAACTGGAAGAATGGTGTCGCATTTTTGCAGGCCATTTGCAGCAATGGAACGTATTATTTTATAGAAATGGGAGGACGGCTGGATGGGGTTGGCTCCTGGGTAAATGAAAAAGCCATCACTGGAAAAAGCAGAGTAGAACACATGGTAGATTGTGCATTGGGACGCGAGCGGAATATAACGTGGAATCCCCATTTCAGCGAGTATAAAAAGTGCAGTACGATTTACCTGTTATGGGCCAGATCTGGAAAGATTGACCGGATTATCGGTGAAGAAGAGATCTGTTCGATGCCTGGAGTGCAGATTACATTGAAACGCTTTGCAGAAGGCGGCGAGATTGAGCAGACAGATAATATGCTTCAGATCGCATATTATATAGCGGTTGTCGCAGATAACTGGGAACAGTTGATGCAAATGATTCAAACAATCAATGGAACACTCCATATATATAATGAACAGGGAGAAGAGCTGCTGCTTCCATTTACCGAATACAGCAGATTGATTGAGGCCGGGAGAAAATTTCTATGAGCATTCTGGAGAAGCTACTGCTGATGGGTGTAGACTCCAGCACAAAATTTGCGATAGACTATGCCAGACGAATCGGCGTACATACGATTGTCACAGATTATAATCCGCCGGACAGCAGTGTAGAGAGACGAATGGCAGATGAACAGTGGACCATCAATGTTGCCGATCTGGATGCGTTGGAGGCCCGCTGTCGGAAAGAGCAGGTTACCGGCATCTATGCAGGCAATCATGAGTTTTGTCTGGATATGACAAAGGAATTATGCGCCCGTCTGGGACTGCCGTTTTACGCACCGGACGAAGGCTGGACGTGTGCCAGAGACAAGCTTCAGTTTAAGCAGCGCTGTATCGACTGCGGCTTGGATGTTCCCAAACGGTATCTGCTGACCAAACCGTTCCAGCCGGAGCGTTTAGCAGACATTTCGTATCCGGTTATTGTCAAACCGACGGATGCCTGTGCGCAGAAAGGATTGTCTCTGTGCCGCAATGAGCGGGAATTGATAGCCGGGTATGAACGTGCGCTCACGTTCTCCGGAAATGGGGAAATCATTGTGGAAGAATTTATTGAGGGCGATGAGCTGGATGTCATGTATTTTTTGGACAATGGCACGCCGCACCTCATCAACATCAATGATAAGCTGCTGGTACAGGTCAATGACCGCATGAATCAGACATTTTTGCCCAATCAAAGCCGGTATTATCACGAGTTTGTGGACGCAGTAGGAGAACGGGTGGAACGGCTGTTTCAAAGTATGCACTGCCGAAATGGCGCATCCTTTTTTCAGATCATCCGCAGAGACGGACGGTATTATTTTCTGGAGATGGGATGCCGTCTGGACGGGATTGGAAGCTGGACGACCACAAAGCCATGCTTTGGATTCAGCAACGTGGAACAAATGGTCAATCTGGCATTGGGCAGACCGGTGGATGTGGATTGGAATGCGGTGGATTTTTCACCGGAGGGCAAACACAGCGCGACCTATCTGTTTTGGGCAAAGCCGGGCAGGATTGCAGACATTTGCGGCGTGGAGAAGGCGGAAGCCATGGAAGGTGTGGCCTTTGGCATGAAGCGCTTTCAGGTGGGAGATGAGATTCATCAGACCGATAATCTGCTGCAAGTGGCATTTTATATTGGGCTTTGTGCGTCCAATACGCAGAAACTGATACAAAAATTGATGGAGATCAATCGCACAGTCCTCGTCTTGGATGAAAACGGACAGAATTTGATGATTCCATACGAGTCATACGATACCATACAGATGTATTATGAATGAGATCAGCAAGGAGCAGACACAATGAGAAAAAAATGGCTGATACTGATTCCTGTGGGAATCATTCTTGTTATCGCCGCGATAGGGCTGATTGTGATGGCCTATCCAACGGTTGAGGTGGATTTTTCCCAGGGAATAGGGAGCATAAAAGAGATCAACGGAATCAACAACGGCCCGAAATCCGGATATTCTGTGGACAAGGATGGGGACGTACAGTGGAAGCTGGATGCGACTGAGATATACGAAGAGCTCGGAATACCGTATGTCCGGACGCATGACACAGAGTTTCCGTATGGCGGCGAAGCGTTTGTTGATATCCATTGCATCTTTCCGGACTGGACCAAGAGTGCCAATGACCCCTCTGCCTATCACTTTGAGGAAACCGATGCATACATCCAGAATATATTGGATTCCGGGGCACAGGTGCTGTTCCGGCTGGGAGAATCCATCAGCATCAGCGATGATCAGATCCGATACACCTATCCGCCGGAGAGCTATGAGAAGTGGACATATGTCTGCTGGCATATTATCCGGCATTACAACGACGGATGGGCAGATGGATTCCATTATAACATCCAGTATTGGGAGATCTGGAATGAGCCGGATGTGTATCGTCAGTGGTCGGCTGATATCAGCGAATACTACAAGTTATATCAAACGGCAGCACGGTATCTGAAAGGTCGCGATTCGGAGCTGATGATTGGCGGAGGCGTTCTGGCCACTGCGGATGAGGAATCCATTACGGCTTTTCTGGAAGGCATTACGGATGACGGTGAGGACACGCCGCTGGATTTCTTCAGCTGGCACGCGTACAGCAGCGATCCGTCGTCCTTTTCCGACAAGGCAGAGATTGTGCGGGACACGCTGGATCAAAACGGGTATGAAGATACCCTGAGCTTTCTGGATGAGTGGAACTATGTCGATGACTGGGAAAACATAGATAGTACATGGGAAACCATCCGGTCGGTCCAGGCGGCTGCGTTTTACGCGGCAAGCCTCATTAATATGCAAAACGCTGACATTGACAAAGCGATGTACTACGACGGTACGTTTGTAAAGGGAACAGCGGGCGAGTGGTGCGGTTTGTATGACGAAGACGGAAACAAACGGCCCGGCTACTATGCGTTTCAGATGTTCCACCAGCTTCAGTCGCTGGGCTTGCAGGTTGAGGCAGAGTACAAACAGGACGATCTGTACTGCTGTGCGGCGACCGGAGAGAGCAACGGTATCCTGTTGGTCAACTACAGCGCGGAGCAACGGAACTTTTTGCTAAAACTGCACAGCGGCAAACGGCATGCGACGCTGACCCGGATCAATCAGGACAATCCGGATGGCAAAACGCAGAAAACAAGTTGGCCGCTGGGTGTGGCGAAAGTGCGGATGGAACCGGGAGAAGTGCTGTATATTTCGCTGCAATAAAACAGAAACCAGAAGATGCCACGAAAGGGCATCTTCTGGTTTTTTATGGTTTATAGAGTGTTATGCGCTCAGGACGCGTCCCGATACTCTTTGGGCGTCATTCCGGTGACATTGTGGAAGGCGCGGGTGAAGGTGGAATTACAGCTGTACCCGACCAGCAAAGCGATTTCCATAACGCTGTAGCTGGTGGAGGACAGCAGTTCTTTGGCGCGGTTGATGCGCAGACAGCGCAAGTAATGTATGGGGGAGACGCCGGTCTGCTGCTTAAACCAGTCGTTGTAATAGGTCACGTTGTAGCTTTCCATTTTGGCGAGCTGATAGACGGTAATCGGTTCCTGGTAGTGTTCGTTGATATAGCGGATGGAGGGCGGAGCGGAATGTTCCAGCAGCTTGCTGTATAAGTAACTGTACAGATAACGAATGGAACTGCTGTCCGGGTTCTGCTTTCTCTCTGTGCGGATCAGTTCTACCAGACGGATGATCTGTCCCTCCATCGAAATACAGAGCGGATAGGTCAGCATCAATGTTTCGCTGCTGTCCAGTTCGGTCTGCGATAGGTTGATGACCAGGAGCTTGCCCTGATAGTCGCAACAGTGTTGCATATAAGCGGGTATAAACAACAGCTCCTGCGGTGTAGCGATATATGTAGAATCTTGCATAGAGACCGACAGGGGGCTTTCCAGCGGCACTAGAATTTGCGGATACGCATGCGCATGTTCTCCACGGCATTCGTGAAAGAGCTGTATTTCCATCGTTGGATTCATCATCTGACCTCCTTTTGTCCTTGATGCAGTACTTTCCCCGATACAGAGACGGTAAACGGCAGTTCCTCCAACGGCAGAAAGCGAAGCTGGCTGACAGCCTCATCAGCTGTCATTTGTGGCACTTCGTTCATTGGATATGGGCGGGAGAGGTAGCCATAGGTTGCCGTGCCCAATCGGTGATACGGAAGTAATTCCAATTCCACGCAGGAAGGAAGCTCGCAGCACAACCGGATGGTGGCGGTTAGGTTTTCCGCGGTGTTGTTGACACCGGGGATGAGTGGGACGCGGACATGCAGCGGCGTGTTGGGGAATTCGCTCACTGCCTGACGCAGATTGCGCAGGATGGTTTGGTTGCTCACGCCGGTCCACGTTTGGTGCAGTTCTGCATCCATGCATTTGACGTCCACATAATAGCTGTCCAGATATTCCAACACCTTGCGGACATTCTCATACGGCCCGAACAAATCCATCTCTGCCATGGTGTGCAGGCAGTCTTCTTTGCATTCCCTGAGGATGGCGCGGGCAAAATCCGCCTGCAATAAAATATCGCCGCCGCTGAGTGTCACTCCGCCTTGGGAAAAGAAATAGAACACGGATTCTTTGCGAATTTCCTTCATGACCTGCTCTACCGTCATCGTTTCCCCGTACAGACCCATCGCCTGCGTGGGACAGACATCGACGCAGCGGAAGCAGCGAATGCATTTGCTTGTGTCGCGTACAACACTCCGGCGATCAGCCGAGACGGACAATGCCTTTTGCGGACATTGCTGAATACAGCGGGCGCAGTGGCGGCATTTGGATTGCTTGTAAAACAGTTCCGGACGGGGAGATTGCGATTCGGGGGTGGAGCACCACGCACAGTGCAGCGGACATCCCTTGAGAAACACAACTGTGCGCAGCCCGCGCCCGTCGTTGGGGGAGATCTTTTCGATTCGCAGTACTGTTCCCTGGTTCATGATGACACCTCTGAGAGTGGGGAGAAGGAGCTGAAAAAATCGCTCCTTCTCCGATATGTGAAAAGTGAAAAGTGGAAGCTTAGATGGTGGTCTGGGTAGTGCGGGAGATGATGTCGCCCTGGGTTTCCGGTCCAAGCTCGGTGAAGTATGCGGTGTAACCGGCGACTCGAACCAGCAGGCCGTTGTGGTCGTCCGGATGAACCTGCGCGTCACGCAGCTCTTCTTCGTCGACGACGTTGAACTGTACGTGGAAGATGCCCAGTGCGCACATGCTCTTGAGGAAGCCCATGAGGGATTCGGTGGAATGCTCGCCGCGGGCGAAGGCAGGATCCAGTTTCTGATTGAGCAGCGTGCCCTGATTGAAGCGGGCATGCGGGATGTTGGCAACGCTCTTGATGACTGCGCTCATGCCGTTGGTATCCGTGCCCTGCTCCGGGCTGAGGCCGTCGGCCAGAGGCGCCCATGCATGTCGTCCGGACGGCAGCGCGCCGACTTCGGAACCGAACGGGGTATTGCCGGATACCGGCAGGATGCCGGCGGTGTACTTGCCGTAGACATGCTGGAAGCTCTCGATATAGTCCGCGATGAAGTTGAACATGTCGCGTGCCAGAGAGTTGGAAACCTCGTCGTCGTTGCCGTACTTGGTAGCGTTGTGGCACATCATCTGGATGTCGTCATAGCCGACGAAGTCTGCCTCAAGCGCCTTGCACAGCTCATCCATCGTGATGACCTTCTTGTCGTAAACCAGTTCCTTGACGGCCAGGATGCTGTTGATCAGGTCGGCAACGCCGATGGCGTCCAGACCGTCGCCCATGCTGTACTTCGGGCCGCCCCAGGCGTAGTCCAGACCGGTCTCCAGACACTCCTTGAAGGTCAGGGAAGCGACCGGACACTCCATGTCCTTGACGATTTCCACCGTAACCTGATTGCCGGCTACCATGCACTTGAGTACGTAGCGGATCTGCTCCTTGACCGCTTCGAGGAACTGCTCATAGGTCTCGAACTTGCGCGGGTCACCGGTGCGGGCTGCGACATAGCGGTCATACTTGCGGCTCTTACCGTCGTTGAGAGCGAACTCGACGATGGAGCCGAGGTTATAGTCCGCATAGGAGGTGTAGCAGCGCTGCTTGCCGGCCAGAGAGGTCTCCACACAGCCGCACGGACACCAGTCGTATGCCTCCGGCAGCGGGACGCCCTTGTTCAGCATCATCAGGATGCCGGCTTCGTCACTGTGGAATGCCGGGAAGCCGGTGCCAAGCTTGATCAGCTCGACAACCTTGCGCAGGAACTTATCCGGATTGCGGGACAGGTTGTACTTGACGGACAGCGACGGCTGGAAGGTCTGAACTTCCATCGTAGCCTGCAGAACCATATAGGACAGATCATTGACCGCGTCCATGCCGTTCTCATCGACACCGCCCACACACAGGTTCTGGAACAGCGGGTAACCGGCGGAATAGCGCGCGGTCGTCGCGTCCTGAAACAGACAAGGCTCCGCGAATTTGACCCACAGGCAGTCCAGAAGCTCCTGTGCCTCGTCCTGAGTGATGCGTCCGGCTTCCAGATCTGCTTTGTAATATGGATACATGTACTGATCGAAGCAGCCCGGGTTGTAGCTGGCGGATTCATGCTCCATGTAAACACAGGTGTGCAGGAAGAACATGGACTGGAGTGCTTCGTGGAAGGTGCGTGCCGGGTTCTCCGGTACCCAATCGCAGACTTCTGCGATCTTCAGCAGCTCCTGCTTGCGCTTCGGATCGGTCTCGGTTTCCGCCATGGCAGCTGCCTTGGCGGAATAGCGCTTGCCCAGCTGACGCAGGCCTTCGCAGACCAACAGCAGCGACTTCAGGTATTTGATCTTTTTATAGTCGCCAGGTGCGGTGATGTCCATCCTAGCCAGAGAATCGTTGATGCGCTTTTCGATGCCGACAACGCCTTCCTTGATGATCATCTCATAATCCGGCGTCAGCTCGCCCCATCCGCGGACACACTTGCGGTCGATGTACAGAACGCCGCAGTCGCGCAGAGCCGCGACGTCGTCCGGGATTTGTGCGTTCCACTTGTCGTTGATGGAGCGGCCCTTCCAGTACGGCAGAACAATCTCGCGGAACAGCTTCTTGTCCTCTTCCCTGAAGTTGAACGGATCGTACGGACGCTCGTGGATGGTGTCGATCTCGCGGCTCAGGAACGCGACGCTGTCATCTGGGCAGCACAGACCGCTGCGCTGCTTGCTGCCGGAGTTGCCGACAATCAGCTCGTCATCCCACAGAGGGATGGACTTTTCCAACAGGGTTTTGTAGACAGAATAGGCCTTCTGATAGTAGTGAGGCTGTCCGTCGGTCTCCTGGAACGCTTTGGTGACGATGACGGCGTTTTCAATATCAACCTCCGGCTGGGTGTTCTGCACTCGTGCCTTTAATCGATTGATTCGCGCCATATAGCTTTTTTCGGTAGACATACTGAAAACCTTCCTTTCGTTGCTTTCGGTTCATTAGAATTTCATTCGTGCATTGGGATCGTATCGAAGTCGAACGAATTTGTTTTTACTGACTATATAGAAAGCAAAACCTGTGCCAAATACGGATTTTGGGTTCAAAACAATTTGTTTCTTGAGTGAATTTGTAGGTCTGACACAAAAATTCAAAGACGTTTTTGTAGAAAAAGTCCAAGGTTTTTGTGCCATGCAGCGTGTTCTGCCGTTTGATGAAGAGATAGAACGAAAGAAGCAGGGACGTGAACGAAAACAAGAGCAATAAAACATTGCATTTATAATTTGAGGTGCAATAAAATGTGGCGGATACGGAGAGGACGGGAAGGAACAGCAGAAAATAGGACGGAAAATTACGAAAAAAGGGGAATATTGGATAAAGTGGGCGGCATTTGAGTGGGTAGAAAAATCGCTGTGTCGAGTATGGTTTCTACTCGGTGCAAGAATATGTTGCATGTAATAGCGATATAAAAACAGAACAAAAAACGCGGTCATTTGCTCAGAAAGTAGAAGCCGCCCTCCTTCGGAATGAGGAGGGCGGCAATGGCTTTTTGCCGAGAGCCTGCCGTTCAGCCGTGACGACGTCAGGCAGGACTCTCAGAAAGTGAGAGAGAAATGCTTTTATTATGCAGCAACGGACTTCTTGCCAAACAGATTGCCGATCAATGTAGCTGCGATGGTGGCGATCACTGCCGGGAGGATACCGCCGCCCATGATGGCGTACAGGGACGGAACGGCTTGGAACAGGATTGCGACGAGAATGCCAATGCCGATGCCGCACAGAGCGCCGGTCGTTGTCAGCTTGGACTTGTGCTCTTCGCAGGTGCGGTCTTTCATCAGCAGGCCGATGGCGAAGAACGGAACGAGCACGCCGCCGCAGACGGTGTAGCCGAAGTTAGCCAGCTCATAGATGGACGGGAAGGACATCGAAACGACGATGGCGATGATGCCAGCGACAACGGTGGAAATACGGCTGTACTTCAGGGTTTTTTCGGTTGGGAGTTTGCCCTCTGGGTCGATAATGTCTGCAACCATGTTTGCGGCCGAGCAGTTCAGGTGTGTGTCCGCCGAGCTGAGGGTAGCGGCCAGAATAGCCAAAGACATCAAGACGGTCAGGAATGCCGGCATTTTGTTGGTGACGATCCAGACGAGCGCTTGGTCACCGACATCCGGATTCATGGTGAACGCAAAGATACCGATCATGATAACACAAATTGGAAGAATGGTGCCGACGGTGAATGCGAAGGTGTATGCATTTCGGCAGCTTTTTGCATCCTTTGCTGCAAAGGCACGGTTCCAGTAGATGGGATTGGCTAGTGTGCCAAGGAAGCCGGTCATAAATGCAGTGACGATTTGAATCGGCTTGTAATCGCCCATGATAGTCCACATCTTCGGATCAATGGTTTTGACTGCGGTGCCCACTGAGCCAATATCAAAATTCATCAGCTTCAGTGAATAGACGACAATACAAACGGCGGAGACAATCGCGATCATACCGTGCAGTGCATCGGTGACCAAAACGGATTCGATACCGCCCATCATGGTGTAGAAAATAAAGACGATACCGCAGATTAGAGCGACAACGCGATAGTCGATACCGGTTACATTCTGGATAACATAAGAGATGCCCATGATCTGAGAACCAGCCCAGAAGACGTTCGGGAACAGGTTGGCGATTCCGGCGACACGACGAACATTTTTATCATCGCCGCAGATGTAACCGCCGATAAAGTGTGCCATGGAGTAGTACTTGAAGCGGGAGAGGAACGGACCGAGCAGCAGCGCCATGACGATACCGGCGATAACACCCTCGCCCAACAGCTGCCAGTAAGCGGACAGACCGTACATTGCGCCACGACCGCACTGGCCCATAAACAAGCCTGCACCTAACAGACTGGAAAATGCGGACATGGTTAAGAAAAATGTATTGGTTTTCTTTCCCGCAATGAAGTAATCATCTGCGTTGCTGACCACTTTGCTCTTCCGGATACCGGTGATGATACAAAAGGCCAGATCGGCCAGTATCACCAGAATGGTTATGACTTTGATGGTTGTTGACATAGTTTTTTCTCCTTTCATTGCGTGAATATTATTTTCATGGGAGGCGAAAGCGCAGTGTCTGATCAAAATTCAACGTTTTCTTTGGAATACAACGTTCCGAATGCGCATAAAACGCTGCAGAAAAGGAAACTTCAGAATCAACCTGCAGTTTCCCTGTTCTGTCATACTGGAAATAAGTTTCAGTTGTGATCCATTATACCTTGCTCAGCATCAGGTCAGTGCGGTCAGCCGGAGCGACAATCGGAACGTCTGCGATCTCCTCACGCATATAAGCGGTGCCGACGGTTTCAATGCTGCAGCAGTACAGAGCGATCAGCGGCTCGTTGCTGTCGTTGACCATGCCGTGCATACAGCGGGACGGTGCGTAGAACATCGAGCCAGGTGTAACCTGGAAGATTTCGCTGCCACCGAACATGGTGCCGTATCCGCTGATGATGTAGAAGATTTCGGCCTGATCGTGGAAATGCGGTGTGTAGCGGCAATTTGGACGGGTCGAACAGAGTCCCCACCAAAGCTCCTTGCAGCCCTTGACTTCGTCAAAGTGTGCCTGGAATACCTGGCTGCGCATGCCCTGTGCGGCTTCCACGATGGTCCACGGGTCGGTATCGCCGGCTGTAGCCCATCTGCATCCGGTTGCTTCTGCGCCCGGGCTCATCAGGTTGGACGGGCAGTTGGGCTGATAGTACGCTCTTGCAACCTCTTCGGCTACCGGATCGATCTGCAGTCCCTTTTCTCCGATTGCATTGTCGGTTGCATAACAAAACAGGAAACGAACGCCATGCTTGCCGGAGGACTCATAGGCGTGCGGAACGCCGATCGGGAAGTAGTTGGAAGCGGACTTCTCCAGCTGAAAACGCTGCCGTCCCAGACGAGCCCAGACTTCGCCCTCCAGAATGTGCGTGCAGCAGGCGAGATTGGCTTTCTGAACCGGAATGTCCTTTCCTGCCTCCAGCTCGGCCAGGCCAAAGTAAAACTCGGTTTTGCCGGCTGTCTCTTCGCACAGCAGCTTCTTGATGCGGAAGCCGTCGCCGACTTCGATCCAGTCCACATCGTCGATATGGGTGACAAATGCCTTCTTGTCCAGACCACCTAATTTACTCATGATTGTTTCCTCACTTTCTAGTTATTTATGTTTGAGTTTTTGGATATTGGGATAGGTTGTATAATTTGTTCTTGTCGAGGTGGAAGCTGTGTCCGTCAGGACGACAGCTCCTCCGCCGATGAGGTGTCAGTGGATGAAACGCCTATTTCCTCCTGGTAAGTAATATCGTATTTCTCACGCTGTGCAAGGAATTTAATGACAGCGAATGCCATCAGGATCAGAAGGATACTGGAGGGCAGGCCCCAACAGGTGATGGACAGTTCCATAGCATCGTAGCCGCCTGCGTACAGCAGGGTGAATACCAGCAGACCCATGAAGATCGCGGTGCCGGCGATCAGGGACTTCGGTGTTTTGGTCTCAGCCTTGTCTTCTGCAGTCTCCTTCAGGAACATCTGCGGGAACGAAACGGCAATGGCGTCAGACCAGGTAACAAATGTCATAATTGCCATCAGGATAAACATCCACTTGGTAATGGTGCTGAGCGGCAGGGTATCCAGGAAAGCAAAGGTAGCGATGCCGGAGCCCTTTTCCGCGATGACCTCAGCCAGGTTACTGCCATCCATGACACCGAAGATAGCGGTGCCGCCGATGAATACGTACCACAGAACCAGGAATGCGGACGGTACCAGACAGTGGACAATGACAAATTCCTTCAGGGTGCGGCCATACGACATGGTTGCGTAGAAGAAGGCTGCCAGCAAACCCGGCATAGCGTTCCAGGAGTAGTAATACATCGTGTTGCCTTCCTGCCAGCCGGTCTGGAGAACGGCGTCGCCGAAGCCAACGGTCGGGATGAAGTCCCACAGGAAGTTGGTGACCGATTCAAAGCCCAACAGGATCAGACGGTTGGTCGGACCAACCAGCAGAACGAATGCGATAACGATGCAGTAGAAGACAGCGTTTACGTTACTCAGCTTGCCCATTGCCGCGTGCAGGCCGGAGCAGGCGAAGTAGATGGTAGCGACGACGTAGATGACCATGATGATCAGCTCGAAGTTCGGAGTATCAATGTTCAGCAGGTTGCCGAGGCCGGCGTTCAGCTGGATGACCGACAAGCCCATGTTGGTGCCGACGATGACCAGAGACAGAACCATGATGATGTCAACGATTGTACCCAGAATGCCGTCGCATTTGTTGCCGATCAGCGGATACATGGTCGAGCTGGCGCGGAAGGCGCGCTTGCCGTTGTAGGCGAGCAGGCCGATGGCGAAACCGGCGAACGTAACGATGAAGTATGGCGGAATGCAGTAGTGCAGGAAGCACAGGCCGATGGCCGGAACGACTGCCTCCGGAGAGCCTCCGGTGACGCCGAGGAATTCCGGCGGGTTCATGAAATTGTTGACCGGACCGGCGACGCCGAAGAAGCAGATGCCGATTGCAATCGAGCCGGTCAGAGAAATGGTGACCCATGCCAGGGTACTGATCGACGGCTTGGCGTGTTTGCCGCCGAAACGGATGTTGCCGACCTTGCTGAACAGCAGGAAGATCAGAACGCCGCTGGTCATGATGGCACACAGGACGTAAACCCATTTGGAAGTGCTCATAAACGTGGACTGAATGGAATCCAGAATGTTATAGAACTGCGTCGGGAAAAATACGCCGGCACAGATGAAAATCAGCAGGCAGATGACGCCTGGAACGAAGACTTTCATGTTGATCATGGAAACCAGACTCGGTTTAGAATTGTTCGATTGATTGTTCATACGATTCTCTCCTCACTTTATATGTGTTTATATTTAAAGAGGGGAGGGGCGCTCCCCCCGTGTTTTATCAAAAGTCCAACATTTCCTTCGGAACATAGCGTTCCAGAATCTCGCGGCGCTCCGGTTCCAGCTCCGGCATCTGGTACTCTTCCAGACGCTTCTTCCAGACGCGCGACGTGCGGTCGGTGACCTTCTCGCAGCCCTTGGCTACCCATTGAGCGTGGCCTTCGCGGCTCGGCAGCTGGAGTTTGACGTAGTCTTCGATGTACGCTGCGGTGGTGTCGGCCAGCAGGTCGTCCGACAGGTCGAGGAAGCAGCCGCCCGGGCCGATTTCCTTGATCGCGTCGTAGAACAGGGTGTCCTCCGAAACCTCGAAGCCGCGCACCATGCGTTGTGCCGACAGCAGCACCTCTTCGTCATAGATGAACTTGTCGTAGCTCAGCGAGCTGTCGCTGTCCAGACTGCCGCAGGAATGAACCATCAGGTCCGCACCGCTTTGCAGCGTGGAGTACATGGTGGAGAACGACTCGACGCCGGCCTGCATGTCCACTTCCTTCGCGTCGCAGGAGGAGCCGCCGGTGCGCACCGGAAGACCGTAGTAGTCACCCATCGCCTTGACGGACTGGAAGATCAGGCACTGCTCCGGACTGCCGATGCTTGGGGAAGCGTAGCGCAGATCACAGCCGTGGCTCTGATTGCCGTAGATAACCGGCGTACCCGGATTGATCAGCTGGGTCAGGACGATACCGGCCAGAACCTCCGTGTTGTTGACCAGAACCAGCGATGCCAGACTGCCCGGTACGGTCAGGCTGTTCAGGCTGGACGGGGTGATGAAAACACACTGGCCTGCCTCGGCGTACTCAATCAGGCTCTCGCACATCGCGGTGGAGTAGTGGAATGGGGACGCAATGCTGATCAGTCCGGCGACAACCGACTTGTCGTAGATGCCATAGAACTCCTGTGCCATCTTGATGGAATCAATCGCGTTCTTTTTGCCGTCAACCATGCCGATGGCCGGGCGGGTGTCCAGAGCCAGCGTGGTTGCCATCGCCCAGTTGGATGCGTTCGCTCCTACAAAGGTGAAGTCCATCATGTTCGGATTGGAGACCTGAAGCACCTTGCTGCTCGCGTGCAGTTTGGTGAAGTTCAGGTAATCACGCTTGTCCGCTGCATGGTATTCGCCGTCTTCCAGGATGAATACCGGGCCATACGCCGGAGCGCAGATGGTGCTGCCGCCGCCGACCGTTACGCTGGAGCCGCGTCCGCACCACTCAAACGTTTTGGGCGCGGTCTTGAGGGCATTCCATACGTCGTCCTCGGTCATGTAAACGATCTGGCCCTCGGTGCGGAAGCCGTGGGATTTGAAAATCTCGACGGCGTCGTCGCACAGGAAGCCGACACCGACTTCTTCCAGCGATCTCATGGAATATTTGTGGATCAGATCCAATTCCTCTCTGGTCGCAAAGTTGTACGTCAGTTTCATAACAGTCAATCCTCCTTGTTCTGTCACTGTTCAAAACTCTTTGCCATAATACAAAGCAAGTGCTGTGCCAAATTTCTGGTTTTTTAGCGGATAAGAATTATTTTGTGAAAAATAGTCACATTTTAAATTTAAAAACTGTGCATATTGCGCAGATAACTTCTTCGGGAATGCCGCTTGCTCCGCGCAAAAATGGCGAAAAAGATAAAAATATGCAATGATTTATTGCGGTTTTCAATAGGAACTGCAACAAACCATTGCATGGTGCGCGGTTGGGATAGGGTTTATTTAGAACCTCTTACCCCAAATTTTTTCAATTTTTGCTGTAGATTCTGACGGGACAAGCCGAGTGCCTTAGCGGTCTGGGAGATATTTCCCTGATGCTCCGCAAGTGCGTTGTACAAAAAGCGGTATCCGGCCTCCTGCAGAACGCCGTCCAGCGTCATGGAGTTGGAAGTGGGCTCATCTTCCCTGTGTTCATACCCCACGGCAGACAGGATGTGATCCGGAATGTACTCCGGCGTGATGAGATCCATTTCTTTGGGAATGATGTTGAGCGCGTATTCAATGGCGTGCTGGAGCTCGCGCACGTTGCCCGGCCAGTCATATTCGTGGAACAGGGAGGCGGCCATGGGAGATAAGGCAACTGCGTTTTTCAGCAACCGCTGGTTCATGTTCATGATAAAGTTCTTGGCAAGCAGGGGAATGTCCTCTTTACGCTGCCGCAGAGGGGGAATATTGATGTTGATGACGCCCAAGCGGTAATAGAGGTCGTGACGGAGCAGGCCCTGCTCCATGGCTTCCATCGGTGTGATATTGATGTTGGACAGCACGCGGACATCGACGTGGATCAGCTTGGAGCCGCCCACACGGCGGAACGAGCCTTCCTGAAGCACGCGCAGCAGCTTGGATTGCAGGGTGATGTCCATGGAATTGATTTCGTCCAGCAAAATCGTACCGGTGTGCGCCTGTTCAAACAGACCTTCGCGCTTTTCCGAGCCGGTGTAGGCGCCTTTTTCCGTGCCAAACAGAATAGACTCCAGCAAGGTGGTGGGAATGGCGGCGCAGTTGACCGCCAAAAACGGACCGTTTGCCCGCGGGCTCGCATTGTGGATACTCTGCGCAAACAGCTCTTTGCCGGTTCCGGTTTCGCCATAGATCATGACCGGAGAATCCGACTGCGCCACCTGCTTACAGCGATCCAACGTGGTGTGCATGGCCTTGCTGGTGTATACGATGTCTTTAAAATGGTATTTGGCGGGTAAAATGCTTTCCTTGGCTGCGGAAGGCCGTTTGGACTGATTCATCAGCTGACGCTGGAGATCAATGATCTGGCGGCTCATGCTGTCCATTTCAGTATAGTCGTCCATGATGCTGATCGCGCCGACCACTTCACCGCCCTGCAAAATCGGATAATTGTTGGACACAATCTGCAGGTCCTTTCCGGTGTGCGTTGAGAAATCCTGACGCAGATTGAGCACCGGCTTTTTGTTTTCAATCATGTGAGGAATGACCAAAATACTGCCGTTTTTGGTCTGATATAGTTCTGAAGAATGACGGCCAAGGACATTGCTGCCGACATGTGCCTCCAACTTGACCGCCGCGTCGTTCAGCATGAGCATGCGGCCGTTGCTGTCCCACAGCGTGATCGCGTCACTGACGTGGTTGAACACGTTTTCCAGCAGATTGCATTTAAATTCTTTCCCGGCATCCCGGAAGACCAGCAGCCGCGTGTTGGGCGGCAGGTGCTCCGGTGTCAGTGTAGCAACATGCGTCAGATAGCAGTCAAAGTCCGGGTTGCCGAACGTGTCTGCTGTCGGGTTGCAGAGGAACGGCGCTGCCTCCTCCAGCGGATTGCCGCGGATGTCCGGGTCGGCATGCAGCAGTTGGCAGCCGCAGTCGTTAATATCCAGAATAATATTGTTTTCTGCGGCGAGAATCGCCCCCAGATGACAGTCAGACAGCAAGACCAGTATATCCCGGTAGTTCATTGTGCACCTCCGTTTGGATGAGATGGAAAGAAACAGTTGCGTGCAAGGATTACTTGCGGAACAATTTCGATATGCAAGAAATTATTTACATGGATAGTGTACCATGAAATGGGGAGATGTGCAATTCGGGATTGCAAAGCCGCTTGTGCGCTGTGTCCGACGGATAGACACGGCGATCCATACGACGGGAAAATTAGACTCCTGTTGCAAACTTGCAAATGGCGGCCAGACAGCATTTCTCGCAGTATGGCTTGCGCGCGGTGCATACGGCCCGCCCGTGCAGCACCAGGCGGTGACAGAAGTCAGACGATGCCTCCGGCGGGACAATGGGCAGCAGCGCTTTTTCCACCTTGCCCGGTTCCTTGATGCCGTCCACCAGGCCGATGCGGTTGGACAGGCGGATGCAGTGGGTGTCTGTGACAATGGCGGGCTGGTGGAAGATGTCGCCCAGAATCAGATTGGCGGTTTTGCGTCCCACGCCGGGGATCTTCAGCAACTCTTTCATGGTAGACGGTACCTTGCCGTCGTGGTGCTCCAGCAGATACTGTGCGGCGAGGTGGATGTCCCGCGCCTTGGTGTTGCCTAAGCCGCAGGGACGGATGATTCGTTCGATGTCCTCCGGCCGGGCGTCGGCAAACGACTGCAAGGTCGGGAATTTCTGGTACAATTCCTGTGTGACGATGTTGACGCGGGCGTCGGTGCACTGTGCGGACAGTCGGGTGGCGAATAACAGTTCATAATCTTTCTGATATTGCAGGGCACAGATCGCGTCCGGATACTCCTGTTCCAGCAGGACAACCGCACGTTCTGCGCGTTCTTGTGGTGTCAAAGCAATCAAACTCCTTTCCGATAACGGGCTGCGTTGGCATCAGTATAACATATTTTGTTGTGAAACAAAATAAGGAACGAAAAACTGCACAAAATTTCCGGGGAAAGCGTCGGAAATGTATGAAATAAAGGGAAAAACCGTGAAGAAGGCAAAAGGAACTTGCAAACGGGAGAAAATACTGATTTAATAGAAAGAAGACTGATAAAATCAGTGGTTCCTGAAGTATCTATATTTCGTCGAACTATATGGAGGTGCCAATCATGGCGGAAGCACGCAGAATTGAAGAGAATATGGAGTTTATCAGCAGCGTCGATCCGGATGTCGGCGCGGCAATGCGCAAGGAGTACGACCGTCAGTGCAGAAACATTGAGCTGATCGCGTCGGAGAACGTCGTTTCTCCGGCTGTCATGGCAGCAATGGGTTCGGTTCTGACCAACAAGTATGCCGAAGGTTATCCGGGAAAGCGCTACTACGGCGGCTGCGAGTGTGTTGATATTGTGGAGAACATTGCGATCGAGCGCGTCTGCAAGCTGTTCGGTGCGAAGTTTGCCAATGTACAGCCGCACTCCGGCGCACAGGCAAACATGGCGGTCTATCAGGCGCTGTGCCAGCCGGGCGATACCGTACTGGGCATGAGCCTGGACAACGGCGGTCACCTGACCCACGGATCTCCGGCAAACCAGTCCGGTAAGCTGTACAACATGGTAGCTTACGGCGTAGACGACAACGGCTTTATCGACTACGAGGATGTTCGTCAGAAGGCTCTGGAGCACAAGCCGAAGATGATCATCGCCGGCGCGTCTGCTTATCCGCGCACCATTTATTTTGACAAGTTTGCAGAGATTGCCAAGGAAGTTGGCGCGTATCTGTTCGTGGATATGGCTCACATCGCCGGTCTGGTTGCCGCTGGCGAGCATATGAACCCGATGGAGTACGCAGACGTTGTCACCACCACGACCCATAAGACCCTGCGTGGTCCGCGCGGCGGCTGCATCCTGACCAACGATGAGGCGCTGGCCAAGAAGCTGAATTCCGCGATCTTCCCGGGCACTCAGGGCGGCCCGCTGATGCATGTCATCGCGTCCAAGGCAGTTTGCTTCGGCGAAGCGCTCACTCCGGAATTCAAGGAGTACCAGAGCCAGATCAAGAAGAACGCACAGGCACTGGCAGAAGGCCTGACCAAGCGCGGTGTCAATCTGGTTTCCGGCGGCACGGACAACCATCTGATGCTGGTTGACCTGCGCGGCACCGGCATTACCGGTAAGGAACTGCAGAACCGTCTGGACGAGGTTTATATCACGGCCAATAAGAATACGGTTCCGAATGAGCCGCTCAGCCCGTTTGTCACTTCCGGTGTCCGTCTGGGTACCCCGGCGGTTACCACCCGCGGCTTCAAGGAAGCAGAGATGGACAAGATTGCCGGCTTCATCGCAGATGCGATCTTTGACTTTGAGAACAAGGCAGATTCGATCCGTGCCGGTGTCATGGAAATCTGCAAGCAGTTCCCGCTGTACTAATATCAGGTAAATTCTATGTATCAGCCTCTGGCCGACCGGATTCGCCCGACTTCGCTGGGGGATGTGGTCGGCCAGTCGCATATCTTGGGACCGGATGGGCTGCTCCGCCGCATCGTCGAGAGCGGGAATATTCCGAATATGATTTTTTACGGTCCCTCCGGTGTGGGCAAGACCACGGTGGCGTCCATCATCGCCGCGTCCACCAGCCGCAAGCTGTACCGGCTCAATGCCACGACGGCGTCTACGGCGGACATCCGGCAGATTTTTGATGAGTTGGGGACGTTGATTGCCCCCAACGGCGCACTGATCTATTTGGACGAGATTCAGTATTTTAACAAGAAGCAGCAGCAGTCCCTGCTGGAATTTATCGAGGACGGACGTATTACCCTGATTGCGTCCACCACGGAGAACCCCTATTTTTACGTTTACAACGCGATTCTCAGCCGGTGTACGGTGTTCGAGTTCCGTCCGGTCGAGCCGGAGGAGCTGATTCCGGCGGTACGCCGCGGCTTCTCGCTGGCGCAGCCGTCCGTACAGGCGAGTGATGAGGTGTGTGCCTATATCGCGTCTGCATGCGGCGGCGATGTGCGCAAATCGCTCAATGCCGTGGAGGTGCTGGCGGGTGCGGCGCGCAACGGCGTGGTCACGATGCAGGATGCCAAAGCGGCAGCGCAGCGATCCAACATGCGGCATGACCGCGACGGCGACCAGCATTACGACATTCTGTCCGCGTTTCAGAAATCCATCCGCGGCTCGGATCCGGACGCTGCGGTACACTATCTGGCACGGCTGCTGGAGGCCGGGGATTTGATCTCTGCCGGCCGGCGTCTGCTGGTCATGGCCTCTGAGGATGTCGGATTGGCGTATCCGCAGGCGATTGCGATTGTCAAAGCCTGTGTGGATTCCGCGTTTCAGCTGGGTCTTCCGGAGGCGCGCATTCCACTGGCCGAGGCGGCCATTGTTCTGGCGACTGCGCCCAAATCCAACAGCGCGATCCGCGCCATTGATGCTGCGATGAATGATGTCCGGGCAGGCAAAACCGGTGACATTCCGGCGTATTTAAAAGATGGGCACTATGCCGGTGCGCAAAAGCTGGGACATGCCCTGACCTATCGCTTCCCGCATGATTACCCCAATCATTGGGTGCGGCAGCAATATCTGCCGGACAGCCTGAAGGATGCGGTGTACTATGAGTACGGGCCAAATAAGACGGAACAGCGCGCGAAAGCATACTGGGACGACGTGAAAAAATGAATGGAAAAGAGTGATGCGGGAGGGATTCCGTCGTCACTCTTTTTTTGTCATGATTGAAAAATCGCTGCTGAAGAGGAAGAAAACGCTTGTACCTGAACAGGACGCGGTTATACAGGGCTTTTTGACGCAGTTCGGGAAATCGGAACGAAAACGGGGGAGAAACGGTTCCTACGCTGCCGGAGACGGATTTCTTCCAAACTTCTTGAGAACACACTCGAAGGAGAAGCGGAAAAGGGTTGGTGTTGCCTTGTGATCAATAGTTGGTTAGATATTGCGTAATATTTACAATATTGTCCGAATAATGACAAAAATGAGGGGGAATTGTCGTGAAAACAGACAGATTTGTTGACAAAAAACGGGGACGATGCTAGAATAAAGAAGGCGTGAAATGCGATGTTTCGCCATTGACGGAACAGTATGACATATGATGGAAACTGTCGGCGGACAGGATCCGTCTTTTGCAGAAAGCAGCCCGTGGGCGACTTCGTGCAGGGGCTTGTGCATTTTACAAATTCCTTTTTTTCGAGCAGTCGGGAAAAAGAGATTCATAACAGGAGGATAAAACTATGCTTTATTCCGCAGAAGTGGAAAATATGTGTCCGGTTGCCAAGGGCGCATATCATGGTCCGGCGCCGATTCCGCAGGAGGGTAAGTGGACGCAGGCAATGGAAATCAAGGACATCAGCGGTCTGACTCACGGTATCGGCTGGTGTGCTCCGGAGCAGGGTGCGTGCAAGCTGACCCTGAATGTGAAGGATGGCATCATTGAGGAAGCGCTGGTGGAGACCATCGGATGTTCCGGTATGACCCATTCCGCAGCGATGGCTTCGGAGATCCTGCCGGGCAAGACCCTGCTGGAAGCTCTGAACACCGACCTGGTTTGCGATGCGATCAACGTCGCAATGCGTGAGCTGTTCCTGCAGATCGTGTATGGCCGCACCCAGACCGCGTTTTCCGAGAATGGTCTGCCGATCGGCGCTGGCCTGGAGGATCTGGGCAAGGGCCTGAGAAGCCAGGTAGGTACCATGTACGGCACCAAGGCAAAGGGTACCCGTTATCTGGAGATGGCAGAGGGTTATGTTACCAGCATGGCTCTGGATGCCGACAATCTGGTTATCGGATACAAGTTTGTTCACCTCGGCAAGATGATGGAAGCCATCCGTAAGGGCATGGAGCCGGCTGAGGCAATGGAGAAGAACACCAACACCTATGGCCGTTATGCTGAGGGTGTCAAGTTCATTGACCCGCGTGCAGAGTAAGAAGGAGGACAGTGTATCATGGCTTTATTTGAAAGTTACGAGAGAAGAATTGACAAGATCAATGGTGTCCTCGCGGAGTACGGTATTTCCAGCGTAGAAGAGTGCGCGGAAATCTGCAAGGCAAAGGGCATTGATCCGGCCGCTACCGTTCGTTCGGTACAGCCGATTGCGTTTGAGAACGCTTGCTGGGCTTACACCGTAGGTGCGGCAATCGCAATTAAGAAGGAAGTAAAGTCCGCTCCGGAGGCTGCGGAAGCGATCGGCATCGGTCTGCAGGCATTCTGCATCCCGGGCTCGGTTGCAGACGACCGTAAGGTTGGTATTGGCCACGGCAATCTGGCAGCTATGCTGCTGCGTGAGGAGACCAAGTGCTTTGCATTCCTGGCAGGCCACGAGTCTTTCGCTGCTGCAGAGGGTGCAATCGGTCTGGCTCGTTCTGCGAACAAGGCCCGCAAGGAGCCGCTGCGCGTTATCCTGAACGGTCTGGGCAAGGACGCCGCACAGATCATCTCCCGCATCAATGGCTTTACGTATGTACAGACCAAGTTTGATTACTTCACCGGTAATCTGGAAATCGTCAAGGAGATCGCATACTCGAACGGCGAGCGTTCCAAGGTTCGCTGCTTCGGTGCAGACGATGTCCGCGAGGGCGTTGCGATCATGCATCACGAGGGCGTTGACGTTTCCATCACCGGTAACTCCACCAACCCGACCCGTTTCCAGCATCCGGTTGCCGGCACGTACAAGAAGGAGTGCCAGCTGAGCGGCAAGAAGTACTTCTCGGTTGCTTCCGGCGGCGGCACTGGCCGTACTCTGCATCCGGACAACATGGCTGCAGGCCCGGCTTCCTACGGCATGACCGATACCATGGGTCGTATGCATTCGGACGCACAGTTTGCAGGTTCGTCCTCCGTTCCGGCTCATGTAGAAATGATGGGCTTCCTCGGCATGGGCAACAACCCGATGGTTGGCGCTTCCGTTGCTGTTGCAGTTGACGTAAACGCTGCTCTGAACGGCTGATTTTTGATAAAATAGCTGAAAAATAAAACTTTTCCCTCTTCTGCAGATTTGGCGGAAGAGGGATTTTTTTGTGCAAATTTAGCCGCGTCCACGTCGCGTCCACATCACTTGAAAATGTGGACGCAGAGGAATGTGGACTTCAAAAATAGGGTAGCATTCTCGACGAAAAAAGAGGATGAACCGCTTTTGACGAGATAGTATTAGACCTGCTATAAATTATTATTTTTGCTTTTGATAATCCCGACGCCAATTGGCGACCATTATCCACAAGTCCTCTGACAGTTTTTTTCTTTCTCCATCGTTAACTAGTCTTTCTAAAGCCTTTTGTTTTTCGCGAGAAATATTCACACCATTTAATTGAAACAAGGTTCTGAGTTCTTCAATGTGTTGGTTGTCTGGTTCAGCAATCATCTCTAGTAGCATTGATAGTTTCGGATGAAAAGTACGGTCAATAAGGTCAGATTTGTTTTTATTTTCTTTGTTTTCTAATTCAAGAAGATAGTTTAGAGCATTGATTTTGTTTTCATCCGTAGAAGTATCACGAATCGTCTGTACTCCATGAATAGCGGCTTCGGTCAGTCCGGTGTCGATATTGACCTGACGGTATTCCGGATGTTTGTAATCGACGCGCCCCATAAGGTAATCTAACGTTACATTGTGATAGTCCGCTATGCGGATAAGAGTTTCGACGTTCGGTTCTTTACCGTTCTCCCATCCATTGTAATTATTGGGCTTGACTCCTAATAGTTCGGCCATTTGGGTTTGTGTACGATTTCCACGTAATTCTCGCAATCTATCTTTGAGAAGCATTTTTATCACCTCAACAGGATTATAACACACTTCTGGGGTTGGGTCAAAATATTTTGTTTTAGGGGTTGCAATTTCTTTTACGGTAGTGTGCACTGTATTTGCGGGGTTGAAAGATTTAGCAACTCTTTAAGAGTTGAAAAAGAGATGAGATATATTCCAAAGTGCAAATAGCAGAGCGTGAGTATTAGTTTTTTGCGAAGCTGAAATTCAAACATTCCTTGAAATGAACCATGAGATAAATACCCAAATAAACCTATAGGAGGATAATAATATGAATAACTATATTCCGCTATTTACAGTCAAAGAAGTTGCTGAAATTTTACATGTGAACCGAAATTGTGTATATGACCTGATTCACAATGGTCTTTTGCCTACGCTGAAATTAGGTAGTCTGAAAGTCCGAAAGGATGCGCTTGACCAGTTTTTGGAGCGTTATGAGGGCTATGATTTGACAAATATGCAAGACATCGTGCGGCTCGAGTGTGTGAGAATTTCAACAGATAGCATCAGATAACAGAAAGGAAAATGAACTTATGAGTGAAGTACATGTACGACAACGCCGTCGAAAAGACGGGACTATTCGTTACGAATATCGCTTTGAAATTGCTTCTATTGATAGACAGCGTAAGTGGATATCAAAGAGCGGCTTCAAGAAAAAAAGTGATGCACAAAAAGCAGGTAGGCAGGCCATGATGGAGTATGAAAACACTGGTGTTGTTGCCAATCTGAAGGATATGTCTACATCGGATTTTTTGGATTTATGGATGGAGAACGATGTTCAACTCACATGTGCATCTACTACCATTGCAAATTACGCTAAAAAAATCAGATTATATATCGTTCCTGTTATTGGCAAGTATTATTTGCGCTCTGTCAACAAACCTCAGTTGCAAAAGTTGCTTGTTGATATGTACAAGGCAAGCTATGCACGGAATAGTATCGTCGTTGTACGCGGCATCCTTTCAAAATCTTTTCAGTGGGCGGAAGATAATCATTATATTTCACACTCGCCAGCAAATCATTTGCATATTCCCAAAGCAAAAGCAGAAGATAAAGTTGTTTCTCGTACCGAACCACACGTTTTTATCCCGCCAGAAAAGATAAGAATGATCTTTGAACATTTCCCATATGGTACACCAAATCATATACCGCTCATGTTCGGTTATAAATGTGGAGTTCGGCTAGGTGAAGCTTTTGCATTTTTTTGGGAAGACATTGATTTTGAAAAACATACGTTATCAATAAATCGTCAAGTCCAATGGCATCAAGCTGACGAAAAAAATCCGCATAGCTATTGGTATTTTAGTTCGCCCAAATATAATAGCAGTCGTATTATTGATATTGACAGCGAATTAGTTGACCTTCTTAAATCCGAATTGGATAAACAATCTCGTATGAAAGAAGCGTATGGAGACTATTACATCAATTACTATGAGAGTGATTCACATATTTTGAATACGGACGGTAACGGTAAGAGGGTTAATCTCGTTTGTGTCAGAGATAGTGGCAAGTATATTCATCCGCGCACGATGCAGTACACATCGGCAATTATACATAAAGAGCTAGACTATCCCGAATTTGATTTTCATAGCTTGCGTCACACTCATACTACAATGCTAACTGAGAAACATGCACCTGACAAGTATATTCAACATCGGTTGGGACACAAAAAAATCGAAGTGACCAAAAACATCTACACTCATGTTACAGATAGCATATTGCAAGAAGGCAATGCAATCCTTGAAACTATGTTTTGACTGATAGGTAGGAGCAATTTTCCTTCTGTCTGTTACCGCTACCAATAATTGATTTAAATCTTAACTTTAGGAGGATTATTTATCTTAAGATCAAACAAAAGTACAGTAATCGACTGCACAAACGCAAACACGTCCGTTGTCGTAGTTGACAGTATCATGGGCAGCGGAAAAACATCATGGGCGATTGAATACATCAATCAGCACACAGACGAGAACATCTTATATGTGACACCGTATTTGGATGAAACGGAACGTATACAAGAAAAGGTGCGTCGTCCGATATGTTTACCACGGAAAATCGGAAACTCAACCAAGTTGGAAAACATCGGGGAATTGTTGTCTTATGGGAGAGACATTGCATCTACCCATCAATTATTCAAACATTTTAACGATGCGTGCCGCGAAGCATTGAAAGAGAACAAATATACGTTGTTTCTCGATGAAGCAATTGTTCCAGTAACTCAATTTCAATTAAAGCACAAAGATGACATGCTATACTTACAGCAAAACAAAAACGTCGAAATTGATAACGAGACAGGGCAAGTATATTGGATTGGTGGCGCAGAAGGCCTTGACACACGATACAATGATATTTTTCAGCTTGCGCAAGATGGCAGATTGTTTCGCATAGATGACAGCTTTTATGTTTGGCAGTACCCACCAGAAATTTTCTCTTTGTTTGATAAGGTCTATGTCATGACGTACTTGTTTGATGGAACGGTACTCAAATATTATTTTGATTTATACCATATCCAGTACCAGCGTGCGAGTATCATGCGGGGAATAGATGGTTACATGTTGACGGACTATTACAAGCCGGACAAGTCTGCTATCTGGCAATTGCTACATGTATATTTGGATGATGACTTAAATAATAACTTTAAACAGACAGAGTACAGCTTTTCGGCCAGTTGGTTTCAAAACTATACACGTAATAAACAGGCAATCGAACAGATGCCGAAAAATCTGCAAACATTATTCCGCAGAAGATACAACGCAAGAATCGAAGAAATTATGTGGACAACGTTCATAAAAGCGGGAAACGCCAAATCACGTTTGAAGCGAAAAGGATACACAAGCGGTTTCGTTGCATATACAGAACGCGCCACAAACAAATACGCAAATAGAAAATATTTAGCGTATTGTGTCAACGTTTTCTTTCATCCGGAGATAAAAAAATTCTTTGCCATTAGAGGAATAAAAGTTGATGAAGATATGTATGCGCTGTCGGAAATGCTGCAATGGATTTGGCGTAGTGCTATCCGTAATAGGGAAGATAGTTACATCTATATCCCTTCCAAGCGTATGCGCAATCTATTACTTGCATGGTTAGAAAATTAATCTGTTCACCTTGATGGTGGACAGGTATGAAAATTTCTGCACGTTTTGTGGAACTTTTGGGCAAAACCCTTAAAGAAAGATTAGTTCAAAAAACTATCAATCAACCGTGTCATTCTACAATATAGTAATACGCTAAAATTCACCCATAGAAATGTTCCGTTTGCTTGCGCAAACAGATGTTTATGAGTTCACAAGTTTGTGTCCGCTCGTGCTGTCCGTACCGGACTGTACTCCCGGAACACATATGAAGTAAGAGCAAGATTTCATCTGCATCTGATACGGGTGAACCATCCAATACCAGAAACAAAAAGAAAACCGCGTAAGCTTCTGTTCTCTCGTATTGAGGAACAGCAAAAAGAAAACGATACCTTAAAAGCTGAGAATCAAGCATTGTCTGATGCAGAAAATACATGGTCTGACAGAAATATTTTGAATGCTCTGATGCGTAGTTATGCTTATGCGAAACATCATAACAATTATGGCTATGCATGGAGTGACTTTTATAAACAGCTTGCCTACAGTGAAGGTATTGATGTACGTCGCCGGAAAGATGATACTGGGTCATCTGATACATTGATTCATTTAATCCGTGATGGGGATGAGCTGGGCAGAGCCGTAAAGTGTGCTGCAGCGATGTGTAAGAACGTTGGCATCAATGTTGGTAAAGTCATCAATGAAGTAAATGCTGCAGTAACAGGTTAAAACAATAATGGAGGAATTTATTTGCAAGAAATTTTGGTTTCAGAACTGAAGCCTCACCCGATGAATGATTACTACTTCGACGATATGGAAGGTCAGAAGTGGAAAAAATTTTTGAGTTCTATTACTGTTCGTATGGAACGCGGACAGAACGGGATTATTGAACTGATTGTAATTACACAGGATATCAGAATATGTTGACCAGATTCGTGACCTAGAACAACAACTCAATATAAAAGACCAGGAACTTGCAAACGCACAAGATGAAAATGACGAATTGCATGAGCAGCTTGAAAATCAAGAAGTTCGGGTGGAGACGAGGACTGTTATACCAGATGATTACGATGATTTGAAGAAGTCAGCGGATAATTATGAGCGACGAGTACAAGAGCAGGCTAAACAATATCAGAAGCTTTTTAATAGCTATACTGAGGTTTTGAAGCGTATGTCTCTGTATGAACAGCAAGAAGGAATTCAAGATTTCAACCAGAAGTTAGAACGGGATGCAGTTCTCTTTTGTTCGAAGGTCAGTGGATTCTTAGTTGATGTTGGCGGCTATGCTTATATCCCTGACCATATTGACGCGCTGCCACAAAATCAAAAAGATGCATATGTTAAGTCAGTACGTCAGCTTGTAGCTTGGGGTGTTAACTTGATTAAATATTTTAATGATGAAGGAATGATTGAATGAATGCTGCTTCTAAATCCTACAATGGAGAAGTAATTCGATTAAGAGAATAGATTGACAAATCCCTAAATGTACAGTATTATGTACATATAAGGAGGCGATTGTAATGCTGAATACAAATGCTACCACGTTTCGTAAAAACTTGTTTCAGATGTTGGATAATACAATTCAGTACAACGAGCCGATAAATGTCAGCACAAAGAACGGTAATGCTGTAGTAATCAGCGAGGAAGAATATCGTGGGATGTTAGAAACGCTTCAACTTCTCTCTGTGCCAGCAATGAAAGAAAAGCTACTGAATGGAATGAGCACACCACTCTCTGAATGTGTATCGGAAAGTGAGGTTGATTGGTAGGTGTATGAAATATACTACACGAAGACCGCGCTCAAGGATATACCAAAACTAAAATCTGCACATCTGGATAAGACAGCAAAACGGTTGATTGAAGTCATACGAAATAACCCTTATCAGACACCGCCCAGTTATGAAAAGTTGGTTGGTGATTTACAAGGATTGTATTCCCGGAGAATCAACATTCAGCACAGACTTGTATACGAAGTGTATGAGGACGAAAAGAAAATAAAGATTATTAGTTTGTGGTCGCACTACGAACGATGATAAACAAGGCACGTTAGTTTTGACTGACGTGTCTTTTCTTATGCACAGGCGGGCGCGACAATGCTACTGTAAGAGCTATTTATATGGGGATGAATGACTAGCGTTGTAAAAAGAAACGGAATAGAGCGTCTACGGGCAGAATATGACCGCTTAGACAATTTACTGCTTGAGATGATTGCAGATACGGCGATGTTAAAACATGGTTTAGACTGATTGGTCGAAACGGACAATTCAATATTAACTCGAATGGATGCATGGCTTTTGCTGTGCGTCTTTTCTTTTACTCAAATTTGATACGAACGAAATTAACAATGACGATTTACAGGAGGATAACATAATGTTTGTACAATATCTTTCGGGAGGGCGCAAGGAAAGTCTTGCGTTTACTCTCGATGTGGGACAAGACTTTTAAACGCAAATTGAAAGAAAGTAAAATCTATGAAACATTGGTCAAGAACTGCTTGCAATCATACGCATATGAAGCAGAATATACACCTCTGGAAGACCAACACAAAGGTGATTTACTTGTATATGACGTATTGACAGACGATTCATTTTATCTGGAAGTTAAGAAAGATACTCGTGTTAGTTCGACAGGGAACATATATCTTGAATTACAGATTGACCGCCCGAATGGAACCAGCGCAAAAGGTTGGTACTACTACGACTATACTTATTTAGCGGTTGTCGATGCTTCTCCAAAAACGAAATCAGCAGAATCAAGCAAACCAATATTTCTGATTGACTTTGCAAAAATGAAAGCAGAATTGGATTTGAATGACCCAAGATGCACACAGCATACACATAAATGTGACGAGAATCAGAATACTGCACTGCTTGTTCCACTGAGATATATTCAGTCACGGGGTTGGTTGGTAGATACTTACTATTACAACGCAGAAGATTGGAATAAAGCAAGAGCCGAAGCGTCAGAAAGGAATGTTGAAAATGATTGATGAAAGATTAGTTGTATTAGATTTACTGGATGGCATTGGAATTAACAAGAGCTGTCTGTATGGACATTGTTATTTGCTTGCCAAATACTACTTACAAGTAGAGGGATTAAATGCACCTGATACAAGGAAGAAAATTTTCGAGTGGGCTACTGCACATAAGATTTGGTTGGATTCAGACGAATTGAATTTGAATCAAATCATCTATAAGGCACAGAATGATAAACGTCCATTGCGACAGAAACCAATGGTTGGTGTGTCGGATGCTGAATTACGTCAAATCATATTGCGTTTTGACAATACAAAAACACGCCGCGTTGCACTGGCAATCCTGTGCTATGCGAAAGCAACAATGGATGAAGACGGAAACTTCTCCATCTCAATGACTGCTCTGGCAAACTGGTTAGGGTATGGGCGTTCTGCTCTTTATGAGCACATGAAAGAACTGCGGGAATATCGCTTTATTGAAAAACAGAAGCAGGATGGACAGATTAAGAGTTGGAATGCAAAAATTAAAAGTAAATCAGGGGAGTACAGATTACTCATTCCGGTTCAAAAGAAGGTATATGACCATGTGTTGCGGAATAATGACATTGATGAATTAAACAAAGAGTGCTTTGCTCCGGGAAGCTCTGCATTCCGTGACATTTTTTAACGATGAAATCAGGATTTTATTCATATAATGAGCGTCAAAAGTTGCACGTTTTGTGGAGTTTTTGAGGGTTGATTCTCAGAGTTAAAATTGATATTCAAATTTTCAAGCAGATTTTCGGAAATATACGACTTGAAGTATCTTAAAGAACTGCACGTTTTGTGGGAAATTTGAAATTTAAAGGCTGAAAAAGTTGCGAAAATCAGATAAAATGTTTTGAATTTTGCATATTTCGTGGAGTTTTTGCAAATATTAAATGCGAATTCAATCGAAAAACTGCACGTTTTGTAGAAAAATAGGGATAGCTATATGCTGTCCCTATTTTTAGCAACATAAATATGTCTAATGTATTTACATTGGATACACAATAGGCTATAATATAAACAGGAAGGAGTGATAGCAATGGCAGGAGTAAATACCAATATTAAGATTGACCCCGTACTGAAACAGCAAGCTCAGGATTTATTTGACGAATTGGGCTTGAATCTGACCACGGCGGTTAATATGTTTCTACGTCAATCTGTTCGAGAACAAGCAATTCCGTTTCGTGTTGGTTGTCCGATACCGAATGCTGAAACGATAGAAGCCTTACGGGAAGTTGAACAGATGAAGAAGTTCCCGGAGATGGGGAAAACATATACCGATGTTGATGCAATGATGAAGGAGTTGCTGGAATAATGTATTTTATTAAACCGACTACAAAATTCCAGCGCGACCTAAAGAAAGCAAAGAAACGCGGGTACGATATTTCACTGTTGTCAGATATTATAAAGCGATTAGCAAATGGAGAATCTTTGCCAGCCAAAAACAAAGACCATCTATTGGGCGGCAATTATTCGGGGTGTAGGGAATGCCATATTACGCCGGATTGGTTGCTCATATACGAGATTGACAACGATACTTTGATTCTGTATCTGACCAGAACGGGAACGCACAGTGATTTGTTTTAACATGAAAAATAGGAGCGGTATTTGAACTGCTCCTATTTTAGCATATATGATTGATTTGCGCATAAAAAAGAAGTAGCCGCCCAGATTCCCAACTAGCGGCTACTTCGTAGCAAAAAGACTTTTTGGGGCGCACCGTCTATCGGTATGCTTCCCTTTTGTTATTTTCATTATATACGAATCAGCATGAAACTTCAATTGTTTTTCACACAAAATACGTAAAAACACGGGAGAAGTTTGCTGATTGATTTGTGTAGTGCCTTCAGCAAGTTCTTGTGATACATTACCAATCTGTGATACAGATGGAGCTGTAACAGTAGGGGAGGTAGAAACATTCGGAGTAATATCTAATATATCGCTTGCAGCATCTTGAGCATTAGCTGCAGCTCTTGCTTCTGTATTGCGTTGCAGTGCTGCCGTTTCTGCGTTGATTGCGGCCGTCGAAGCATTGGTAGCAGACGCAACACTGCCTTCGGATGCAGCATATGCTTCGTTCGCCGCTGTGCCTTGCTGGGTAGCTGCGGTGTTTTCTCTGGTGGCTGCAGTTTCTTGGTTGGTGGAGGAGGAGGCTACATTTTGTTTTAGTATATCCTCTATGTCTTCGACATCTTTCTTCAACGCTTTTGCAACATGTTTCTTTTGTACATCTGAGAGTTTATCCCATGCTTCACCAAATTCCTTAATAGTATCAGTGCTAGATGTTAAATTCTTTCCTAAATTGATAGCGTTTCCTATATCTTTTAGCATCAAAATGTGATATGATAGAACAAAAAGGAGGTAATTATGGGACTCTTTAAAAATAAATGGAACGGATACTCTGATGAGGAATGGGAAGAAATAAAACGGAAGGCGCAAAAATATTGGGAATCACACCCGGAAGAGGCTCAAGCACGCCAAGCACGCCAAGAAGAAAAAGAACGCAACAAAGTCCGTTGTACATACTGCAACTCCACCAACGTAAAAAAGATCACAGCAACTGGACGTATGGTATCGG
>JBJEZE010000032.1:0-18242 GCA_051887235.1 Butyricicoccus sp. | reverse complement strand
AATTGAATCCTCTCGCTGCAGGGTATTCCAACTCACGGCGGCAGGATAAATAGGATGCTGAATCGTTGGATTGATTCACAAACGACGAAGGGAGAATAAAACACGATGGTTAAACTGTTTGACGGCGGAGCCTATCTGGTCGGCGGCAAGGAAATCGTAGCGGAACAGGACGCTGCAAAGGTAGAAGCGCTGACTGGCAAGCGGGTCAGCAAGGAGGAAGCGAAGAAGGGCACGATGGCGTACTCCATCCTGTCCGCACACAACACCTCCGACAATATGGATAAGCTCAAGATCAAATTTGATGCAATGACGTCGCACGACATCACGTTCGTTGGCATTGTACAGACGGCGAAGGCTTCCGGCATGGAGAAGTTCCCGATTCCGTATGTACTGACCAACTGCCACAACTCGCTGTGCGCGGTCGGCGGCACGATCAACGAGGACGATCATGTTTTCGGTCTGTCGGCGGCGAAGAAGTACGGCGGCATCTATGTTCCGCCCCACCTGGCAGTCATCCACCAGTACATGCGTGAGATGATGGCGGGCTGCGGCAAGATGATCCTCGGTTCGGACAGCCACACCCGTTACGGCGCGCTGGGCACGATGGCGATCGGCGAGGGCGGCGGCGAGCTGGTCAAGCAGCTGCTGTGCGATACCTATGACATCAGCTATCCGGGCGTGGTTGCGATCTATCTGGACGGCAAGCCGCAGCCGGGTGTCGGCCCGCAGGACATCGCGCTGGCGATTATCGGCGCTGTATTTAAATGTGGTTACGTCAAGAATAAGGTCATGGAGTTTGTCGGCCCCGGAATCAGCACGATGACGACCGACTTCCGCAATGGTGTCGATGTCATGACGACCGAGACGACCTGCCTGTCTTCCATCTGGCGCACGGATGAGGATACCAAGGCGTATCTGACGATGCATGGCCGCGGGGAGGACTACAAGGAGCTGAATCCGGCGGATGTCGCATACTACGACGGCGTGGTCTATGTTGACCTGAGCACGGTCAAGCCGATGATCGCGCTGCCGTTCCACCCGAGCAACACCTATGAAATTGACGAGCTGAACGCCAACCTGGAGGACATTCTGCACGCTGTCGAGCAGGACGCACAGCGCCTGATCGGCGGAAACAAGGACATCCAGTTCAGCCTGACCGACAAGATTGTGGACGGCAAGCTTCAGGTACAGCAGGGCATCATCGCCGGCTGTGCAGGCGGCGGCTATACCAACGTGATGGAGGCAGCGCACATCATGCGCGGCGCACAGACCGGTCACGACGAGTTTACGCTGTCGGTTTATCCGTCCTCGCAGCCGGTCTTCATGGATCTGCTCAAGAAGGGCGCGCTGGGTGATCTGATGGCAACCGGCGCGGTCATCAAGACGGCGTTCTGCGGTCCGTGCTTCGGCGCAGGCGACACGCCGGCCAACAACGCGCTGAGCATCCGTCACACCACCAGAAACTTCCCGAACCGCGAGGGCTCCAAGCCGGGCGTCGCACAGATGTCTTCGGTTGCACTGATGGACGCACGTTCCATTGCGGCAACGGCAGCCAACGGCGGCATCCTGACTCCGGCAACCGCTGTCGTGGACGATTACGTTGTACCGGAGTACGAGTTCGACGATTCCTCCTACAAGGCGCGCGTGTTCCAGGGCTACAACGCGCCGGTTGAGGGCGCAGAGCTGGTTTACGGCCCGAACATCAAGGACTGGCCGGAGATGAGCCCGCTGACCGACAACATTCTGCTCAAGGTTTGCTCCAAGATTATGGACGACGTCACCACGACCGACGAACTGATTCCGTCCGGCGAGACCTCGTCCTATCGTTCCAACCCGCTGGGTCTGGCGGAGTTCACGCTGTCCCGCCGCGATCCGGAGTACGTTGGACGCTCCAAGGTGGTAGACAAGCTGGAGAAGGCCCGCGTGTCCGGCCAGAACCCGATGGAGCTGGCGCCGGAGCTGGAGGGCATTTTCGCCAAGATCAAGACCATCGCCGGTTCGGAGGACATTGTCCCGGCGGAGACCGAGATCGGCAGCATGATCTACTGCGTCAAGCCGGGCGACGGCTCGGCCCGCGAGCAGGCGGCGTCCTGCCAGCGCGTCATCGGCGGTCTGGCGAACATCTGCCGCGAGTACGCCACCAAGCGCTACCGCTCCAACGTCATGAACTGGGGCATGCTCCCGTTCCAGATGAAGGGCGAGCCGAACTTTGAGGTCGGCGATTACATCTACGTCCCGAATATCAAGGCCGCGCTGGACGGCGATATGCAGGACATCAAGGCGTATATCATCGGCGAGGACATCAAGGAGATCTCTCTGTACATCGCAGACATGACGGCGGACGAAAAGAAAATTGTCAAGGCGGGCTGCCTGATCAATTACAACCGCAACCGCTGATTGGTTCATACGATTTTCCCCTTCGGTCGGACGATTGCTCGGCCGGAGGGGTGTTTTTTGCTGTTTTCCTGAAATTGTAACCGTTTTGTTGTATTTTTGTAACAATTTTTGCGGCCGCAATTTAGAATAACAGACAAAATTTCCGCATGAGAGGAAATTTCCTTGACTTTTCCCATGGAATCTTGTAATATTGATTACAGAAAGATTACAAATCAAAAACAGTCTTGTAACAGGATGAAATAAACGATCGAGAAGGAAGGATTATCACATGCACTTGGGGCGGATGAAGAAGTTAAAGATTGCAGTTCTGACCGCTGCGATGACGGTAGTTATGGCGACTGCTTCCATGGCTGCGGACAAGGTCACGGCAATCACCAATGCCAATCTGTATCAGAAGGCGAGCAGCTCCAGTGAAGTTGTCATGGTCATGCCGGAAGGCACGACCCGCACCATCCTGAAAACGTCTTCCTCCGGCAACTGGTACAAGGTCAAGGTGAACGGCGTTTCCGGCTACGTCAAGAAAAAGTACGTGGCGATCGTCGGTGAGGAGCAGGCTTCGGACACGTCGGATGCGGCCAACAGCAACAGCAGCGGCAGCAGCACTTCGACGACGTTCCGCAACAACGTCTGCAAGATGGCGGAGAGCCTGCTGGGCAAGCCGTATGTCTACGGCGCGACCGGACCGAACGCATTTGACTGCTCCGGCTTCTGCCAGTACATTTATGGCAAGTGCGGCAAGACCATCCCGCGCGTCTCCGCTGATCAGTACGCCAAGAGCACGAAGATTGCGAAGTCCTCTCTGAAGAAGGGCGATCTGGTATTCTTTGCAAGCTCGGCGGGCGGCACCAAGGTATCCCATGTCGGCATCTACGTTGGAGACGGCAAGATGATCCACGCGGCCAACTCGTCGGTCGGCGTCATTACGTCCGATCTGGACAGTACATATTATTCCACGCACTATGTCGGTGCAGGACGCTACTGAGAAGAAATGACATAAGAGCTGCAGCTGCAGCTCTTATTTTTTTCCCGCCGCGGCGATTTTGTTGCCGAAACAGGAGATTTTTTGATAAAATGGCGGCAAAAAACGGCTCATTTTGGAAAACGGGCAAAACATGCGGAAAAAAAGCAGAATGGATTTGCAATCTGTGCGCTAATCATGTAAAATAGAAACACGAAAGATTCCGTACATACGGCAAAACCGGAGGTTTTTGGCAATGGACACACCGAAGTATAAACGAGTGTTAGTGAAGATCAGCGGTGAAGCGCTGGCCGGCGACAAGAAGTTCGGCTTGAACTTTGACGTCATTGGCCCAGTGTGCGATGTGATCAAGAAGTGCACCGACATCGGCACGCAGGTCAGCATTGTTGTCGGCGGCGGCAACTTCTGGCGCGGCGTGAAGGACGGCGGCGGACGCATGGAGCGCACCCGCGCGGACCACATGGGCATGCTGGCGACCACGATCAATTCGCTGGCGCTGGCGGATGCATTGGAGCAGCGCGGCGTGGATGTCCGCGTGCAGACGGCGATTGAGATGCGCCAGATCGCAGAGCCATATATCCGCAACAAAGCCACCCGTCATCTGGAAAAGGGCCGTGTCGTTATTTTCGGCTGCGGCACCGGCAACCCGTACTTCTCGACGGACACGGCAGCCGCCCTGCGTGCAGCGGAGATCAACGCGGACATCATCCTGCTGGCCAAGAACATCGACGGCGTGTACGATTCTGATCCGGCCACAAACCCGGACGCGAAAAAATATGACCGTCTGACCTATATGGATGTGCTCAAGGAGCGCCTCGCGGTCATGGACACGACTGCGACCAGCCTGTCCATGGACAACAGCATTCCGGTACTGGTATTCGCTCTGCGCGACCCGGAAAACATCTACCGCGCGGTTCTTGGTGAGGAAGTCGGCACACTGGTCCGCACCTGAGATTGATTTTTCTCTACGAGGAAGGAGAGTTATAGAATGGATATTTCCAATTATGAAGTAAAAATGCAGAAGACGCTGGACGTGCTGCAGGAGACCCTGGGCGGTATCCGTGCGGGACGTGCAAACGCCGCGGTACTCAACAAGATCACGGTGGACTATTACGGCACCGCGACTCCGCTCAACCAGGTTGCGGCCATCGCGTCTCCGGACCCGCGCTCGCTGACGATCCAGCCGTGGGACGGTTCGCTGCTGAACAAGATCAATAAGGCGATTCAGACCTCGGATTTGGGCATCAATCCGCAGAACGACGGCAAAATCATCCGTCTGATCTTCCCGCCGCTGACCGAGGAGCGCAGAAAAGACCTGATCAAGCAGGTCGCCAAAGAGGGAGAGGGAAGCAAGGTTGCCATCCGCAATATCCGCCGCGATGCGATGGATAAGCTGAAGGCGGCCAAGAAGAAGTCCGAGGTCAGTGAGGACGAAATTGCTGACACCGAGAAGGACATGCAGAAGATGACCGACAAGTACATCAAGAAAATTGATGAGATTGTCGCAAAGAAGTCGGTCGAGCTGAAGGAACTGTAAGAGATACCGATGGGAACGGGCGGCCGGCTGCGGTCGCCCTTCCTTGCATGCATCACTCAATTTTGTGTGGCGGTGGACGATGCCGCCGGAAAGGCTGACGACAAACATGGCATTGTTTGGTTTACGCAGAGAAGAAGCAAAAAGGCCGCAGAGCGTCCCGCAGCACATTGCGGTGATTATGGACGGCAACGGCCGGTGGGCGAAAAAGCGCGGTCTGCCGCGCAAGGCGGGGCACGCCAGAGGTGCAGAAACCTTTCGGGAGATTGCGCGTTACTGCAAGGAAATCGGCGTGCGGTACTTTACCGTGTATGCCTTTTCCACGGAGAATTGGAAGCGGCCGAAGGATGAGGTAGACGCGCTGATGGATCTGTTCCGCCGTTACCTGCAGGAGGCAATCGAAAAAATGGCAGAGGAGCAGGTTGCCGTGCGCGTGATCGGCGATCTGAGCGTGCTGCCGGAGGACATCTGCGTACGGATTGACGAGTGCGCGGAGATTGCGGACACGCTGGACGATCCGGCGGTGGCGACGCTGTGCATCAACTACGGTGGACGGGACGAGATCAAGAACGCGGTCCGCGCGATCGCCAGAGAGGTACAGAGCGGAAAGCTGGATCCGGAGGACATCACGGAGGACACGGTGTCGCAGCACCTGTACACGGCCCACATGCCGGACCCGGATTTGATTATTCGTCCGAGCGGCGAGATCCGTACCTCCAATTTCCTGCTGTGGCAGTCGGCATACGCGGAGTACTATTTTACAGACGTGCTGTGGCCGGACTTCAAACCGGAGCATCTGGATGAGGCGATCGCGTCCTTCAACCAGCGGCAGAGACGATTCGGAGGGGTATGACGGATGAAGACGAGAGTGGTATTTGGCGTAGTCGGAGCAGCCTTTGTGCTGCTGGCTCTGTATGTATTCCCGCCGGTGGTCGCCCGCGTGGCGATGATCGCGCTGTCTGTCATCGCGGCGCAGGAGTTTACGGCGGCGGTGACCGGAAAGAGGGGACGTCCGCTGCAGCTGGCGGCGATGCTGCTGGCGCTGTGTATGGCGACGGCGTCTTCGTTCCGCGCGGACGGGGCGTGGTTCTGGATCCGCCTGATCGTGTTCGCCGGATTGGTACTGCTGTTTGGCTGCCTGCTGAAGATGCATGACCGGTTCGGATTTGCGGATATTGCGGCGGCCTTTTTCGGCGGACTGGTGATTCCGTATCTGCTGATGTCGCTCATCCGTATCCTGAGCATGGATCAGGGCAAGATTTACATCCTGCTTCCGCTGCTGGCGGCGTGGGGATCGGATACCTGCGCGCTGTTTGCGGGCATGGCGTTTGGCAAGCACAAGCTGGCCCCGGTGGTCTCGCCCAAGAAAACGGTCGAAGGTTCGATCGGCGGCGTGCTGGGCGCGGTCGTGCTGGCGGTGGTCTATGCGGTCGCGGTGCATTTTATCTGCGGCCTGCCGCTGATGCCGACCGTTCCGCAGTATGCGATTCTGGGTCTGTTCGGCGCGGCGCTGGGCCAGATGGGAGATCTGTCGTTCTCGGTGGTCAAGCGCGGCAGCGGGATCAAGGATTACGGAAAAATTTTCCCCGGTCACGGCGGCGTACTGGACCGGTTCGACAGTGTTATTTTTGTCGCACCGGCGATCGAGCTGCTGATTGATGCATTTTTGATGATAGGATAAATACAATGAAGAAACTGGTACTTTTGGGTTCGACCGGTTCCATCGGCACGCAGACGATTGATGTGCTGGACAGCATCAAGGCAGAGGTCTGCGCCATTACGGTCAACACGAATATTGAAAAAGCGGAACAGCAGGCGCGGCAGCTGCGTCCGAAGCTGGTGTGCGTCTATGACGAGGCCCGCGCTGCGGAGCTGAAGACCCGCCTGGCGGACACGGACATCCGCGTGGTGTCCGGCATGGACGGACTGATCGAGGCCGCGACGCTGCCGGAGGCGGACATTGTGGTCACGGCGGTGGTCGGCATGGTCGGCCTGCTGCCGACGCTGGCGGCGATTGACGCGGGAAAGACGATCGCGCTGGCCAACAAGGAGACGCTGGTGTGTGCCGGACAGCTGGTGATGCGCCGGGCGCGCGAAAAGGGCGTGGCGATTCTCCCGGTGGATTCCGAGCATTCGGCCATTTTTCAGTGCCTGCAGGGGCGGGCGGACAACGCCATCCGCCGCATCTTGCTGACGGCCTCGGGTGGACCGTTTTTCGACATGAACGCAGAGCAGCTGCGCCACGTCACCAAGCAGCAGGCGCTGCACCACCCCAACTGGAATATGGGCGCGAAGATTACGATTGATTCCGCGACCATGTTCAACAAGGGACTGGAGCTGATCGAGGCAATGTGGCTGTACGATGTGGAGCCGGAGCAGATTGACATTGTGGTGCATCGGGAGAGCATTGTGCACTCCGCGGTGGAGTATGACGACGGCTCGGTCATTGCCCAGCTGGGCAATCCGGATATGCGGCTGCCGATCCAGTATGCGCTGACTTACCCCAAGCGCCTGCCCTGCAAGGTTCCGCCGCTTGACCTGCCGGCGCTGAGCCGTCTGACCTTCTTCCGGCCGGACGAACAGGCGTTTCCGGCGCTGCAGCTGGCGCACCGCGCCGCGAAGGCCCGCGGCAACCTGGGTGCGGTGCTCAACGGCGCCAACGAGGCGGCGGTGGATTTGTTCCTGCATGACAAAATTTTGTTCCATCAGATCCCCGAGCTGGTTGCGATGGCGATGGATGGGGCAGACTATCGGGCAGAGATCACAGTAGACGATGTTTTGGAGAGCGATCGCGCGGCGCGCCGTGCGGTGCTCGAGGCGGTGAAGTAGGTGTTTCTTTGACAGTTGGTACAGTGATTCTGGCGATTCTGGCGTTTGGATTTCTGATTATAGCGCATGAGCTGGGGCATTTCGTGGCGGCGCGGCGTTCCGGCGTGCGGGTCAACGAGTTCTGGATTGGCATGGGCCCGGCGATTTTGTCCCGCCAATGGGGAGAGACGACGTTTAAGCTGTGCATTCTGCCGTTCGGCGGCGCGTGCGTGATGGAAGGCGAGGACACGGAAACCGACGATCCGCGCTGCTTTATCAAGGCGTCCCCGTGGCGGCGGGTGATCATTCTGGCAGCCGGCGCGCTGATGAATTTTTTGGTCGGTTTTCTGATCGTGCTGGTTTTGACCATGCCGGCTAAGCAGACGGTCGTGCCGGTGCTGGAATCACTGCAGAGCGGTTTTCTGTCAGAAGGGGAAGACGGCCTGCTGCCCGGCGACTGCATTGTCCGCATCGACGGATACCGTGTCTATCAGGCCAGCGATATTTCATTGGGCCTGAGCCTGGGCGAGGATGACTATTATGACATCGTCGTGGAGCGGGACGGGCAGAAGCTCACGCAGTCGCAGGTGCATATTCCGCTCCAGCATTTTGAAGGCGATGAAGAGGGCGTAAAACGGTACGGCCTGAACCTGACGATGCAGGAGCTGACACTCGGCGGCCGGCTGAACAATGCGGTTGCCACCTCGTATAACTACGCCCGCATGGTGTGGGTCAGCCTCAGACAGCTGATCTCCGGCAGAGCTGCGATCAACGATCTGTCCGGCCCGGTCGGCGTGACGGATATGCTGGCGCAGACGGCGCGCAGCAGCCTGACGTCGTTTTTCATGCTGGTGGCGTTTATTTCGATCAACCTTGGCGTGATGAACCTGCTGCCGCTTCCGGCGTTGGACGGAGGGCGACTGCTGTTTGTCGTCCTTGAGCTTCTTCTGCGCCGTCCCGTCAATCGCAACTGGGAAGCATATATTCACACAGCCGGCTTGGCGCTGCTCATGGTGCTGATGGTGTACATCACCTGCCATGACGTGTTCCGGCTGATTACAGGATAGGAGACGTTGAACTGATATGAGTACCAAACAGATTTGGGTCGGCAGTGTGCCGGTGGGCGGCGGCGCGCCGATTGCGGTGCAGTCCATGACCAACACCGACCCGTGCGATGCGCAGCAGACGCTGGCGCAGATTGAGCGTCTGGCACAGGCGGGCTGCCATATTGTCCGCTGCACGGTGCCGAGCATGGAAGCGGCCAAGGCGCTGGAGACCGTGTGTGCACAGTCTCCCATTCCGGTGGTAGCCGACATCCATTTTGATTATCGTCTGGCGCTGGCGGCAGCGGAAGCCGGCGTGGGAGCTATCCGGATCAATCCGGGCAACATCGGCGCGAACGAACGGGTACGTGCGGTGGCGGACATATGCCGCCAAAAGCGTATTCCGATCCGCATCGGCGTCAATTCCGGTTCGATTGAAAAGGAGATTCTGGCGAAGTACGGCTCTCCGACACCGGAGGCGATGGTGGAGAGCGCACTGTATCACGTGTCTCTGCTCAACCAATATGATTTTGACGACATCTGCATCTCGCTGAAATCATCCAGCGTGCCCAATACGATGAAGGCCTACCAGCTGATGCATGAGAAGACCGACTACCCGCTGCATCTGGGTGTGACCGAGGCGGGCACGGAGTACATGGGAACCATCAAGTCGGCGGCCGGCATTGGCGGCCTGCTGGCGCTGGGCATCGGCGACACCATTCGTGTGTCGCTGACGGCGGATCCGGTGGAGGAAATCCACGCGGGCTATGCGATTTTGAAGGCGGTCGGCTTGAACGACTCCGGCGTGAATATTGTGTCCTGCCCGACCTGCGGACGAACCAAGATTGATCTGATCGGCATCGCCAATGAGGTGGAAAAGCGCGTTGCGGGCATTCCGGCCAAGCTCAAGGTCGCCGTCATGGGCTGTGCGGTCAACGGACCGGGCGAGGCGCGCGAGGCGGACATCGGCATCGCGGGCGGAAACGGCGAGGGCCTGATTTTCCGTCACGGTGAAATTCTGCGCAAGGTGCCGCAGGATCAGCTGGTGGACGAGCTGATGAAGGAAATTGACGCAATGGTGAAGGGATAACACTGTGAACTGTCTACGTGATTTGTTTCAGCACTATCAGAACGATTCCCACAGAGCATACCTCGAACAGGGCGAGGTATGCTCTCTTGCGGTCAGCCATGACCGCAAGGCGGTGGTCTGTCAGGTACAATTTGACGAAATCGTGCCGCGGCGGACCCTCAGCGACATGGAAAAAGGCATTGCGGAGGCGTATCAGGTATCCCGCGTCAGCATCTCGCCGCGGTACCAGATGGACACGCTGTCCGAAGAGTACATCGACAGCCTGAAGGACTATCTGACGCTGCGTTCGCCGTGCGCGCAGGGTTATCTGGCGGACAGCAGCTGGAAACGCACCGAAAAGGGCTTGGAGGTTTCGCTGCTGGGGACGGGGGCGGAGTACCTGTCGCTGTCCTTCCGGCAGCTTCCCGAGCTGATCCGCGCGGAGACCGGCATTCCGTGTGCGGTGGAGCTGGTGGAGACGTCGGGCGAGAGCGAGAGGGCGCTGTCCGAGAGCACGATCCGGGAGCGCGACGAGAAGCTGCGCCGCGTGGTGCGGCAGGAGGCGGCTGCGGCGGCGGAGGACAAGCCGAAGCCCAAACCGGTGACGGTGAAAAACGATAACCGCCGTCCAGCACGCAAGAGCTTTTCCGCAAAGAAGGACGAGAATCTGCTGTTTGGACGGCTGTATGACGAGCCGGTGGTGTCCATTAAGGACGCGATCCACTCGGTGGACAGCGCGACGATCCGCGGAGAGGTATTCTTCATCGACCACAAGGAAATTACCAGCAAAAACACCGGAAAGCAGTGGGTGAAGATCGGGTTTGACGTGACAGACCTGACCAGCTCCATCCGCATCAGCAAGTTTGTCGCGGCGGAACATGCCGGAGAACTGATTGACCTGATCAAAATGGGCATGTATTTGACCATTCAGGGCAAGGTCAGCTACGACAACTTCATGAAGGAAACGGTCATGGAGCCGACCGGCATTTTGCAGAGCACTAAGAAGGTGCGCATGGATCACTGTGAGCAAAAGCGCGTCGAGCTGCATCTGCACACCAACATGTCTGCGATGGATGGCATCTCCAAGACGAAGGACCTGATGAAGCGTGCCAAGATGTGGGGGCATTCTGCACTGGCCATCACCGATCACGGCTGCGCACAGGCGTTCCCGGACGCGATGCACGCGATTGAGCGCAACAAGATTGACCTGAAGATTTTGTACGGTGTGGAGGCGTATTACGTCAATGACGGCGACGTGGTGTCGGTGGTGCGCGGCAATTACGACGCGCCGCTGACCGAAACCTTTGTCTGCTTTGACACGGAAACCACCGGCCTGCGCCCGGATACCGAGGAAATCACGGAGATTGCGGCGGTGAAAGTGCGCAATGGCGAGATCATCGGCGAGTTCCAGACCTATGTCAATCCGCACAAGCCGATTCCGGAGAACATCACCGAGCTGACAGGCATTTCGGACGAAACCGTCGCCAACGCGCCGGAGCTGTCCGAGGCGCTGCCGGCGTTTCTGGAGTTTGCGGGCGATCTGCCGTTGGTCGCGCACAACGCGGGGTTTGACATGGCCTTTGTGCGCAAGGGCTGCGCGTCGCTGGGCATCGAGCGGGAGTTCACCTCGATTGATACGGTGGAGATGTCGCGTATTTTGTTCCCGAACATGGCCAAGCACAAGCTGAACAGCCTGGCGAAGGCGTTGAAGGTTGGCCCGTTTGAGCATCACCGCGCCAGCGAGGACGCGGCGGTTCTGGGCCGTATCTATATCAAGCTGCTGGACAAGCTGCGCGACGAATACAACGCGAAAAACATCTCGGACATCAATCCGATCCTGGCGGGCCTCAAGGCCAAGACGGGCAGCCTGAAAAACCTGCGGCGGTATCACTTTATCATTCTGGCGAAAAATCAGGCGGGACTGAAAAATCTCTATAAGCTGATCTCCTATTCCCACCTGAAATATTATAATAAAAAGCCGATTATGCCGCGCAGTGAGCTGATTCGCCACCGCGAGGGACTGATCTTTGGCTCCGCCTGTGAGGCGGGCGAGCTGTTTTCCGCGATGATTTCCGGCGCGGACCACGACACACTGGTCAAGATCGCGTCGTTTTACGACTATCTGGAGATCCAGCCCATCGGAAACAACGAGTTCATGATCGGCAAGGGTCTGGCGAAGGATGAGGAAGATCTGCGCAACTTCAACCGGCGCATTCTGGCGCTTGCGGATGAGCTGGGCAAGCCGTGTGTGGCGACGGGCGACGTGCATTTTCTGGAGCCAGAGGACGAGGCGTTCCGCCGCATCCTGATGGCGGGCATGGGCTTCTCGGACGCGGACAAGCAGGCGCCGCTGTACCTCAAGACGACGGATGAGATGCTGGAGGAGTTTTCCTACTTGGGCGAAGACCGTGCGTTCGAAGTCGTGGTGACCAACACGAACAAAATTGCAGACATGTGCGACACCCTGCGTCCGGTGCCGCGGGAGAACTATCCGCCCAAGATCGAAGGCTCTGCGAAGGAGCTGGAGGACATGTGCTACGAAAAGGCCAAGCGCATGTACGGCGACCCGCTGCCGGACATCGTCAAAAAACGTCTGGATCGGGAGCTGGGTTCCATCATCGGAAACGGCTACGATGTCATGTACATGATCGCGCAGAAGCTGGTGGCCAAATCGTTGGAAGACGGTTATCTGGTCGGCTCGCGTGGTTCGGTCGGCTCCTCGCTCGTCGCGTTCATGTCGGATATCACCGAGGTAAACTCGCTGGCTCCGCACTATCTGTGCCCGAAGTGCCATTATGTCGAGTGGCACGAGAACGAAGGGTTCAGCTGCGGCGTGGACATGCCGCCCAAGACGTGCCCGCAATGCGGCACGCCGCTGCGCCAGGAGGGCTTTGCCATCCCGTTTGAGACCTTCCTGGGCTTCAACGGAGACAAGGTGCCGGATATTGACCTGAACTTCTCCGGAGAGTACCAGCCGAAGATCCACTACTATACCGGCGAGTTGTTTGGCCACGACCACGTATTCCGCGCGGGAACCATCGGCACGGTGGCGGAAAAAACCGCGTATGGCTATGTCAAGAAATACATGGACGAGCGCGGGATGGATGTGGGACGGCCGGAGGAAAACCGTCTGACGCTGGGCTGCACCGGCATCAAGCGCACCACCGGTCAGCATCCGGGCGGCATGGTTGTCGTGCCGCAGGAGGTCGAAATTTACGATTTCTGTCCGGTACAGCACCCGGCGGACGATCCGACGTCGGACATTATCACGACCCATTTCGAGTATCACTCGATTGATGAAAACCTGCTCAAGCTGGACGAGCTGGGGCATGACGACCCAACCATTATCAAGCATCTGGAAGAGATGACCGGCGTCAACGCACAGGAGATCCCGCTCAATGACCCGGATGTCATGAGCCTGTTCACCTCCAACAAGGCGCTGAAATACGTCTCGGATGAGGAGGACAAGATTCTGGGGTCGCTGGGCTGCATCGCCGTGCCGGAGTTCGGCACCAAGTTCGTCCGCGGCATGGTGATGGACACCAAGCCCAAGACGTTCGGCGAACTGGTCAGCATTTCCGGTCTGTCCCACGGCACGGACGTATGGCTGGGCAACGCACAGGTGCTGGTCGAGAGCGGACTGACGCTGAACGACTGTATCTGCTGCCGCGATGATATTATGAACTATCTGATGGGCAAGGGCGTGGAGCCTAAGCTGTCGTTCACGATCATGGAGGCGGTCCGAAAAGGCAAGGGCCTGAAACCGGAATGGGAGGAGGCCATGAAGGCGCAGGACGTGCCGGACTGGTACATCGACTCCTGTAAAAAGATCAAATACATGTTCCCGAAGGCACACGCCGTGGCGTACGTCATGATGGCGCTGCGCATTGCGTGGTTCAAGGTGCACCGGCCGCTGGCGTTCTACAGCGCCTACTTCTCCATCCGTGCCAAGGGCTTTGATGCGTCCTGCATGGTGCTGGGCGACAGGGTTTGCCTGGACAAGATTGACGAGCTGAAAGGCAAGGAGCGCGACAAGACGATTTCGGCCGCGGAAAAGGATATGATGACGACACTGGAAGTGGTACACGAGTTTTACCGCCGTGGATTCACGTTTGCGCCCATGAACATCTACCGTTCGGATGCGGTGACCTTTTTGGTGGACGGCGAGACGCTGATCCCGCCGTTTACCAGCATGCCGGGCATCGGCGAGCAGGCGGCGCTGTCCATCGTGGAGGAGCGGAAAAACGGCGAGTTCCTGTCGCAGGAGGATATTGTCATCCGGTGCCCGAAGGTGTCCCAGAGCGTCGTCGACCTGCTGGGGCAGATTGGCGCGCTGGATGGCATGGCCAAGAGCACACAGGTCAGCCTGTTTTGATTTTCGTCAATCTGCCCGAAATGCGAACGGAAACGTGGACGGTTTTTACTGGAATTTGGGGAAATTCCCTTGATTTTTGTAAAGATAGGCAATATAGATTGACTTTAATTTTCACAAATGCTATTATATTAACGCGTTAAAGTAATAAAATAAATGGAAGAGGTATTCGTATGAATCGTTATGCTATCTCCACGCCGGAGGGCACGCGAGACCGCCTGTTCGGGGCGACGCGCCGGTTCCGGCAGAACGAGAGGCGCATCCGCCGCCTGTTTGAGGAGCGCGGATTTGATGAGGTAATCACCCCATCGGTAGAATATTATGATGTGTTTACCCAGGCAGAGTCCTCGCTGGGCATGGAGCAGATGTACAAGATGACCGACCGCAACGGCCGTCTTCTGGTCATGCGTCCGGACAACACGACGCCGATTGCGCGTGTTGTGGCCACCAAGCTGGACGAAGAAGCGCTGCCGCTTCGCCTGTACTATATGCAAAAGGTCCACCGGGCCAGCTCGTTCCACCGCGGGCATTCCACGGAGGTCATGCAGGGCGGCGTGGAGCTGATGGGCGCGTCCGGCATGATGGCGGATCTGGACATCCTGACCTGCGCGTTCGAGGCGCTGGAGGCGGTCGGCGGAAGCGACTTCCGCATTGAATTGGGACACGCCGGGATCTACCGCGCGCTGATTCGCTCGCTGGATATTGACCGCGAGGGCGCGGAGACCATCCGCCGCCTGATTGAAAACAAGACCTACGCGGCGCTGCGCGACGCGCTGGAGCCGTTCCGGGATCAGGAGGCGTACCATGCACTGCTGGCGATGCCGACCCTGTTTGGCGGCAGCGACGTACTGGATGAGGTAAAGAATCTGACCTCCAATGCGAAGGTTCTGGCTGCGACGGAGTACCTGAAGGAGCTGATGAACGCGATTGCGGCGGCCGGCTTTGCGGACAACGTCATGATCGACCTCGGACTGGTACACGGCATGGATTACTACACCGGCATGATGTTCTGCGGATACATCGGAGGAGCCGGTTCCACGGTCCTGCAGGGCGGACGCTATGATCATCTGTGCCGCAAGTTCGGCAGGGACATTCCGGCGACCGGCTTTGCGATTGATATGGACGCGCTGTCCGGCTCGGTCGAGCAGAAGCGCGAGACCGAGGTCACGGAACTGGTGTTCTCCGATCCGGCCAATCTGCGCCGCGCGCTGGCGTACATCCACAGCAGCGGAAAGAACGCGGAGCTTGCGCCGTGCGACACGCTGGAGGCGGCGCGGGCGCTGGCGATCAAAAAGCATATTCCGATGCTGGTTTCGTTTGAACAGGGAGAGATGACAAAGACGGAGGTGCAGGCATGACACCGGGAAATACCATTCGCATTGCCCTGACAAAAGGGCGGCTGGAAAAGAAGACGCTGACCTTGCTGGAGCATTCCGGCTACGACGTCAGTGAGCTGCGCACGGGTTCGCGCAAGCTGATTTTTACCCTTCCGGATTCCAACGTGGAGCTGGTGCTCGCGAAGGCGGCGGACGTCATCACGTATGTCGAGCACGGCGTGTGCGACATGGGCGTGGTCGGCAAGGACACGATCATGGAAAAGGGCGGCACATTTTACGAGACGCTGGATCTGGGCTTCGGAGCGTGCCGGTTCTGTCTGTGCGGCAAGAAGGGAAACAACTTCTACGACGGCTACCACACGCGCACGATTGCGTCCAAGTATCCCGAGGTGACCCGCCGGTTCTTTGCAGAGAAGAACATGGACATTGACATTATTAAGATCGAGGGCAGTGTAGAGCTGGCTCCGCTGCTGGGGCTGGCGGACGCCATCGTGGACATCGTGGAGACGGGTTCGACGCTCCGCGAGAATGGACTGGAGGTCTACGAGACGGTTGCGCCCATCAGCGCCCGCGTTATCGTCAACCTTGCCAGCATGAAAATGAAAAAGCAGAAGATTCAGAGCCTGACCCAGCAGCTGGAGGAAGGACTCAAGGCGGAAAACGCCTAAGGAGGTCTGAATCATTCAGAAAGGATATTCCCTATGATTACATTACCGGAAAAGCTGTCCAGCATGACGCCGTACGATCCGAGCGAGAACGTCTACCGCATTAAGCTGGATGCCAACGAGAGCTTTTTTGAGCTCCCGCTGGAGCTGAAGGACGAGATTGCTACCGGCATTATGTCGGTGGATTTTAACCGATACCCGGATCCGAGCGTCAGCGCGGTGCGTGTACTGGCTGGACGGGAATTTGGCGTAGCGGCGCAGAATATCGTGGTCGGCAACGGCTCGGACGAGCTGCTGAGCGTGATCACCAACACCTTCGTGCCGCGCGGCGGCAAGGTTATGGTGGTCTTACCGGATTTCTCCATGTACCAGTTTTACGCCGAGGTTTCGGAGTTCGAAGTGGTCAGCGCGCTCAAGGACGATGAGTTCGAGCTGGACTGCGAGGAGCTGATCGCGCGCGCGAAAGAGGAAAAGCCCAGCATGCTGATCTTCTCCAATCCGTGCAATCCGTGCGGCAAGGGCTTTACCCATGCTGAGACGCTGAAGATCTGCAACGCGCTGGAGGACACGCTGGTGGTTGTGGACGAGGCGTACATGGATTTCTGGGATCAGAGCATTTTGGACGTCTCCTGCATGTTTGAAAACGTGCTGGTGCTCAAGACGCTGTCCAAGGCGTACGGCTGCGCCGCACTGCGCATGGGCTTTGCGATCGGCGACAAGGAGCTGATTGATCAGCTGAACAAGACCCGTTCCCCGTACAACGTCAACTCGCTGTCTCAGATGGCGGCGATCTGCGTGCTGGAGGATACGACGTGGGCCAAGGAGCAGACGGCGGAAATCATCGAGCGCAAGAACGAGCTGGAGAGCGCGATGCGCGAGCTGGAAGAGAAATACGGCGTGTTCCGCGTGCAGCCAAGCCATACGAATTTCGTTGTCATCCGCACCGAAAAGGCGAACGAACTGTACGAGGCACTGCTGGACTGCAGCATCTGCGTGCGCTGTTTTGCAAAGCATAACATGCTGCGCATCACAACCGGTGATGACATGGAAAACAGTGTCCTGATTGAGGAGATGGAGCGCATCCTGAAGGAGGGTGTGTGATGGGCTATATTGGTATTGTCGACTATGGCGCGGGCAATTTGATGAGTGTGTCCAAGGCGCTGGATTTTCTGGGGCTGGACAATCAGATTGTCACCACGCCGGAGCAGATGGACAACGCGGCGGGCATCATCCTGCCGGGAGTCGGCGCATTCCCGGATGCGATGCAGGCGCTGGAGGAATCCGGTCTGACCGAATCGCTGATCCGTTCGGCGCAGACCAAGCCGTTTCTGGGCATTTGCCTGGGCATGCAGATGATGTTTGAGGAGAGCGACGAGGTTCGCCCGTGCAAGGGACTGGGCCTGCTGCCCGGCCGGGTACAGCGTATTGACACCGACCTCAAGCTGCCGCAGATCGGCTGGAACAGTCTGGATTATCATCGGGACGATCCGCTGATGGCGGGCGTGCCGGAAGGCTCCTATGTGTACTTTGTACACACGTTCAAGGCGTGTCCGGCGCAGCGCAGCGATTTGATCGCGACCTGCGACTACAACGACGAGGTCCCGGCGTTGGTTGGACGGGGACAGATGTACGGCGCGCAGTTCCATCCGGAAAAGAGCGGCGACATCGGCATGACCATTTTGCGTAATTTTGCGACTATGGTAGGAGGAAAAGCATGAGAATTCTGCCTGCGATTGATTTAAAGGATCAGATGTGCGTGCGTCTGGTCAAAGGCGATTACGCGACCGCTCACAAGGTTGCGGAAGACGCGGTGGAGACCGCGAAGCATTTTTTGGAGGCGGGCGCGGAGCTGATCCACATGGTGGATCTGGACGGAGCGAAGGACGGCACCCATCCGAATTATCCGGTTGTGCGCCGTGTCATCGAGCAGACCGGCGCATCGGTCGAGCTGGGCGGCGGCATCCGCACGATGGAGGACATCGTGCGCGTGCTGGAGCTGGGCGTCAAGCGTGTGATCATCGGCTCGGCCGCGGTGAAA
>JBJEZE010000031.1:0-4365 GCA_051887235.1 Butyricicoccus sp. | reverse complement strand
AAACAAACCGTTGCAAAATATCAGAAATCAGGATTGACCACCTGGTCAATTTGTGCTATGGTACTTGTTGACCACATGGTCAATGATTGTTCAGGAGGCAGATATGAAGCAGGATGAAAAGACAAAATTGACGGTATCCAAAATATTGGAGGCGGCGCTGGAGGAATTCGGCACGAACGGTTACGCCGGCGGAACGATCAATCATATCTGCAAGCGTGGGATCAACAAAGGCCTGATTTATCATAACTTCAAGGACAAGGATGATCTGTACCTTGCATGCTTGAAGATCAGCTGTGGAAAACTGGTAGCGCTGATCGAGGAAAACGACTGCGCCTCGGATCAGCTGAAGTATATGAATACCCGAATGTACTTTTTTCAGCATTACCCGAGGGAAGCTCGCATCTTTTTTGAGGCAATCCTGCAGCCGCAGGAGGAACTGCGGGACAGAATACAGGAGATTCTGCAGCCGTTTGAGAACATCAACGAACAGATCTACCGCGCGGAGGTTTCCTCCGTCACGCTTCGGGACGGTGTCACGGAAGAGTGCGCGATCGGTTATTTCCGGCAGATGCAGCGGATGTTCAACGGATATTTCAGCAGTCCCGCATATCGTCATATGACGCTGGACAAACAAATCAAGGAACACGAAACAAGCCTTCCAAAGCTGCTTGACTTTATGCTGTTTGGGATTGCCAAGGGGGAGAAAGAATCATGATAGTTTTCTTGCGATGGATACTGGTGCTGGTGCTGGCTGCACTTGCCGGTAAGCTGATTTCCAAACTCAGGCTGCCGTCCATCCTGGGCTGGCTGATTGTCGGTATGTTTTTCGGCCCGCACGCGCTGGGACTGCTGCCGCAGTCCGTTCTGGATGCGGCGTGGTACAAAACCGTCATTATGTGGATGCAGTGCGCGTTCGGACTGATGCTTGGCACCGAGCTTGTGTGGAAAAAGATCCGAAACTACGGGAAGGCGCTGGTGGTCACCACGTTGACGCAGTCGCTGGGCACCTTTTTCTTTGTCGCGCTGGTCTTTGCGCTGGTCTTTGCGGTTTCCGAAGTTCCGGTTTACCTCGCCCTTGTGTTCGGCGGAATTGCGTTGGCGACCGCTCCGGCCCCGGCGCTGTCCATTGTCAACGAGTTTCACACGACCGGCCCGGTGACCGACACCCTGCTGCCGATGGCGGTGCTGGACGACGTCGTGGGAATCGCGGTATTCTTTACGATCAATTCGGTTGTATCCAGTTCGGTATCCGGCGGCTCCGTTCCGCTTGTTATGATCCCGCTGATGATCTGTCTGCCGGTTTTGATCGGCGTTGTCACCGGGTTTCCTGCCGGATGGCTGCTGAACAGGGTGCGGGGACGCGCGCGGACGCTGGCTGTTGTGGTTGCCGGCATCACGCTGACCGTCGTGCTGGGCTGGTTCCTGAACACCCGCGTCTTGTCCGGAATTACGCTGAACTATATGCTGATGGGCGTCTCGTTTTCCGCCGTCTTCACGAATATGGTGGAAGAAGAGCGGTTGAACGAGATCACAGACTGCTTCCATCCGATTCTTGCCATCAGCCTGCTGGCCGCGATTGTGGACCTCGGTGCGCCGCTGAATTACCACCTGATTCTCGGAGCGGGGCTGTATACCTTTTTGTATATCGCGGCGAGAGGTATGGGAAAATATTTTGGCGCGAGGATCGGCGCCAAGGCGACCAAGATGCCGAATACGGTACAAAACTATCTCGGACTGACGCTGCTGCCCCATTCCGGCGTTTCGCTCGTCTTCACCGGCATTGCCTGCTCCTCTCTGGCTGCGCAGCCGGAGCTCGCCGGGATTGTACAGGGGACGATTGCCGCTGCGGCCGTGATCAACGAAATCATTGCTGTGATTGCCGCCAAAAAGGGGTTTGAATTGGCGGGAGAGATGGAGAAGAACTAACCGAAAGGACGGGACAAAAAGAGAACGGTGTAACTTGGAAAAAGTTACACCGTTTTAGACTGTCAAAAAAGGCTTCTTTGAGCCAATCAGATGAAAGTATTTCGCGCTTTCCGGCTTGCCGGAAGGCGGATAAAATATTGTCTTTTTCGGCGACATGTGCGGCGAAAAAGACTCTTCTCAGCCCGCAACTGTGCGAGCGACGCGAGTGCGGGCAGCGGGCTGCAATTTCTCAAACAAAGCCCCGCTTTGTTTGAAGCGTGTCGATGTTTTTCGACACGCTCAACGGTGTAACTTGGAAAAAGTTACACCGTTTTTTGCCGCTTACTTGTTGATGAGATACAGACCGACCATGCAGATGCCGATACCGGCGATTTTGGTCGGCGTAATGGGTTCGTGATACACCATGCGGCCGATGAAAATCAACAGAATCGTGAGCAGGGAACTGTATACGAGCTGACCGGAGCTGATGTTCCAGCCCGCCTTGTACATGTAAATCGAGCCGCTCTCCAGACCGACAATCGCAATGCCCAGCAACAGGCTGCTCCAGTTCAGCTGGCGGTATTCCTGCAGCAGGTTGGCGTCGTGATGGAGGAGGACATACAGGATGCCCGAGACAACGGCGCCGACCAAATAGGTGAAGGTAAGCGCGGCGAAGGGATCAATATCCGTCGGTGTGGATTTCGAGCAGATATGGTACGCCACGTTGGACAGGACAATCAATGCGATGGGCCAGTAATAGGAAATCATAGTTCATCCTCCTTGATATAAGAAAAAACCGACCGGTTCAGATAGCCTGACGGTCGGTAGGTGCTCACCCATATATGTACTATACCATACGGCGCAGCGGGATGCAAGCAAAACCGTGTGGTTTGTGCATGAAACGGCGGTCTTCTGCGCACGATAGGAGAAAGAAAGCAGGGAGGACATGCTGTATGGACAGAGTATTTCACCGAACCAAGATTGTGTGCACGGTCGGACCGGCGACGGATGCCGATGGAGTGCTGGAGCGCATGGCGCAGGAAGGGATGAATGTCGCGCGGCTGAATTTCAGCCACGGCAGTCAGGAGGAACATCTGCTTCGAATCCGGCAGATTCGTCGGGTGCGGGAGAGCACCGGACTGCCGATTGGTCTGCTGATGGACACCCGCGGACCGGAGATCCGCATTCACACGCTGGAAGGCGGAGAGGCGGAGCTGCACGCGGGACAGCTGTTTACGCTGTACGCGGAGGAACGGGTGGGCGACGCACACGGAGCGTCTGTGACCTATTCCCGTCTGGCGCAGGAACTCAAGGTGGGAACACGGGTGCTGGTGGATGACGGAAAGATTTCGATGGTTGTGGAGTGCCTGCGGGGAGCGGACATAGTGTGCCGCGTGGAAAACGGCGCGGTGCTGAAAAACCGAAAATCCATCAACATTCCGGGAAGCCATCTGCGGCTGCCGTACATCAGTGAGCAGGATCGGGCAGACATTTTGTTCGGCTGCGCCAATGATGTGGACTTTTTGGCGGCTTCGTTTGTCCGCTGCGCGGAGGATGTGCGGCAGCTCAAGCAGCTGCTGCGCGAAGCGGATGCGCTGGGCAAGGTGCAGATTATCGCCAAGATTGAAAATTCCGAGGGGTATGAGAATCTGGATGGCATTTTGGAGGAGGCAGACGGCGTCATGGTCGCGCGCGGCGATATGGGCGTGGAAATCGCATTTGACTTACTGCCGCACATTCAGAAGACCATTATCAAAAAGGCGATTCAAAAGGGAAAAATCGTCATCACCGCGACACAGATGCTGGATTCCATGACGGAGAATCCGCGCCCGACCCGGGCGGAGGTGTCGGATGTGGCGAACGCCGTGTACGATGGTACCACGGCGGTGATGCTGTCCGGGGAGACCTCGGTGGGACGGTATCCGGTGGAGACCGTGCGCGCGATGGCGGCGATTGTCTGCCACGCGGAGGAAAATATCCATTATGCACTGCGGAGAAAGACGCGTACCGAGTTTCTGGAGATGCAGTCCGACCGCGATCCGGCTTCGGCGGAAATTGCACGCGCGGCGGTCACGGCGGCAGAACAGCTGGGAGCTGCGGCGATTGCAGCGGTCACCGTCACCGGACGGACGGTACGGGCGGTGTCCTGCCTGCATCCGCAGACGTTGATTGCCGGGCTGTCGCCGAACGAGAAGACGCGCAATCACATGACGCTTCAATTTGGTGTGCTTCCGCTGCCGGCGGCAAAGGGACTGATTGCCGGAGAGACACAGCTCAGCGAGGTGCAGCAGATTGTGAAGCGGGAGAAAATCGGCGTGCCGGGTGATCTGATCGTGTACACGGCCGGGCTTCCGGTGGGCGTGGCGCCCAGCACCAACACGCTGGGGATCCGCAGGCTGAAGGCTGACGCAGAGACACAATGATTTCGTTTGTCCGGCAGGGATGCAGCCTGCCGGATTT
>JBJEZE010000030.1:0-18523 GCA_051887235.1 Butyricicoccus sp. | reverse complement strand
CGGATCAGGCGCAGTTTGATGCCGGGCAGGAGTATGCACGCTGCATCGGTCTGGCGTTTCAGATTCAGGATGATATTCTGGATATCGAAGGAGACGAGACGGTATTCGGCAAACCGATTGGTTCGGATGCGCAGAATCAGAAGAATACCTATCCGTCGCTGCTGGGACTGGATGCCTGCAAGAAAATGGTGCGGGATCTGTCGCAGCAGGCGGTGGATGCCCTGAGCGCTTTTGAGGACACGGGCATTCTGATCCCGCTGGCGTGGTCGCTGGCGGAACGGGTAAAATAAGGGACATAGCCGCTTATTCCTGTGGAATAGGCGGTTTTTCCGTACGTGTCCGGGCGGAGACATGCGCAAAATAATCGCAAGATACCGCTGTATAAACTTGCATTCAGCGCATGAATATGATACAGTATGGATGATGGCGCAGTATCCTAGTCAGTCTCTGTGTATCCTAAGACGGGCCTAAAAATCCGTAGACGGGCACATCGATGAAGTCTCTGGTGTTTGCTTCTTACGCCCAGTTTGGGGTGGATGCTGGGGGTTAAGGCTTTTGGGCATCTTTCAATGGCATGAAATCATGTCCCAACTGCCGTGGAGACCTGTCTCTGTAGTCCACCAACGATCATCCTCATTTCGATTGACGGAAACTACGGAACAGGATAAAACCTGTATTGCGGTGCGGCGGCAAGCATATGTATATCTCTTTCGATCCATCCATTTGGAGAGCGAGTACAAGAAATTGCAATTGCGTGTCAAAACGCTGTGTGCAGAGTAGCCTGCCTTGAGTGGTCGGGGTGAATCGGGTGTCCGCAGGTTTCGTCTGTGGCCACGGCGAAACGCTGTACTGATCCGTGAAACCTCGGCTGCAAAAGAGGCTAAGATACATGGAAGCTGTCGTGGAAATCACCTAGGCTGTCTTTTACGGGCAGGAAAAGGGTTGCAGTACGGACTAAGTGGCAATTCGGTCGCGGAAGCGGTAACGCTCTGACGCAGACTTTAATGGGAAACCTCCGCTGCGGCGACGGGCGGCTGTCTGTGGGGAAATCCAACCGAACCTCAAGCCGTAAGATTACCTTTTCCTGCTGCCATCACTATTCATCAAAATATTATTTTTGTTTTTCACGGAGGATTTTGTGGACAACAGTTCTGATAAACGAAGTAAGGGGAAAAAAAGAAGCGGTTCATCGGTGAATGTCCGATGGATTTTAACTATATGCACCGTCAGCTTCTTCCTTTCGGTTGTGATGTCCTATGTGTCGGAACAGGCGCTCAATTCGGTCGGGAATATTGTGGCATTCCTGATTTTGCTGCTGTTTATTCTGATCGGTATTCTGTTTGACATCATCGGTGTGGCAGCGACCGCAGCGACGGAGAAACGCTTTCACTCCATGGCGGCGCGCAAGGTTCCCGGTGCAAAGCAGTCCATCTGGATCGTCCGCAATGCGGAAAAGGTCGGAAGCTTCTGCAACGACGTGGTCGGTGATATTTCCGGCATTATCTCCGGTGCGACCAGTGCAATTATTATTGCCCGGCTGATTCACGGGACGGATCTTGTATCCGTGCTGCTGTCGCTGGCCATTACCGGCTGTGTTGCCGCGCTGACCATCGGCGGTAAAGCGATCGGAAAGACCATCGGCATTGCCCACAGTGAGGACATCGTCGGCTTGGTTGGCCGACTCATGGCGTTTCTGCCATGGACAAAATAACAGCTGGGGACACAACATCCCGGGCTGCCTTTCAGGGATATAGATATGAATATCAAGAAAATAGACAAATACGTTTTTCTCGAACGTGAGAATCTTCGTGAGATGCTGCCGCAGCTTTCCGATCAGGAGCTTACGGCATTATGCACGGAAATTCGCCGCTTTTTGCTGCTCCACGTTTCGCAGACCGGCGGACACTTGGCCTCCAATCTGGGTGTAGTGGAACTGACTGTCGCATTGCATCGCTGCTTTGATTCGACAGAAGACAGATTGATTTTTGATGTCGGTCACCAGTGTTATACGCATAAACTTTTGACCGGACGTCGGAAAGAGTTTGACCATTTACGGCAGTTCGGCGGGATTTCCGGTTTTCTCAAGCCGGAGGAGTCCGAACATGACGCGTGTATCACCGGCCATGCATCCGGATCGGTTTCGGTTGCGCTGGGCATGGCACATGCGCGCACGCTGTTGGGCAAAAATTACCATGTTGTTCCGATCATCGGCGATGGCGCATTGACTGGCGGCATGGCGTACGAGGCGCTCAATTCTGTGGGCGAGAGCCAGGAACCGCTCATTATCATTCTCAACGACAACAATATGTCAATTGATCAGAATGTCGGAGCGATGAACAAGCATCTAAACCGTCTGCGCGTCCGTCCGCAGTATTTGCAGATGAAGAAAAATGTCCATGAGGCATTTGCCCGTATTCCGGGCGGCAGCGGAGCGGCCGAGTTCATCTCCCGTTCCAAAAATGCGGTAAAAGGCGCGATTCAGCCGACTTCTCTGTTTGAACAGATGGGAATCATGTATCTGGGACCGGTGGACGGTCACAGCATTCCGGCCATGTGTGAGCTGTTTGAAGCCGCAAAATCTTTGAAAAAGCCGGTTTTGATCCACGTTCTTACCAAAAAGGGAAAAGGGTACCGGTATGCCGAGCAGCACCCGGATGCCTATCACGGTGTATCGCAGTTTAATCTGAAAACCGGTGTTTCATTAAAGCCTTCGGGCAACAATTTTTCTGCGGTGTTTGGAAAAACGCTGGTCCGTCTGGCCAAAGACAACAAACGCATCTGCGCGGTCACGGCGGCGATGCCATCCGGCACCGGACTTTCCGCGTTTTCCCGGGCGTATCCGCAGCGCTTTTTCGACGTCGGCATCGCGGAGGAGCACGCAGTTGCCATGGCAGCAGGAATGGCGAAACAGGGACTGGTTCCGGTCTGTGCGCTGTACTCCACCTTTTTGCAGCGGTCCTATGACCAGCTGATACATGATGTGGCGCTGGATCATATTCCGTGCATCTTTGCCGTCGATCGTGCCGGCATTGTCGGAGCAGATGGACCGACTCACAATGGTGTATTTGACGTCGGATTTTTGCGGCAGATTCCTGGAATGAAGCTGCTGGCGCCTTCCAACTATGCGGAACTGCGTACCATGCTGGAACAGGAAACGGAACATTGCTCCGGACCTACTGCCATTCGCTATCCGCGCGGCGCAGAAGGAGAATTTCGAGAGAATACGTGCGGAGCGGACTGTGTCTGCCTGCGCGAGGGCGAGGATCTGGTTCTGGTCGGTTACGGCATCTTCATCAATGAACTGTTGGCGGCACAGCAGACGCTGGAGCAGCAGGGAATTCATGCAGCGGTGTATAAGCTCAACGACTTGACGGCTCCGTTCTCGGACGACTTGCTGAATGCGGCGGCACGCTGCGGACGGCTGGCAGCAGCGGAAGATTGTGTTGCCAACGGATCGGTGGGAGAAGCACTGGCAGCCCGGCTGATGGAGCTGGACGTCCCCATGAAGTGGGTCCGCATGCTCAACTGTGGAGAAACGTTCGCACCGCAGGGTACGATTTCACAGATTTATCAATATTATCATTTGGACAGTGAGGGCATTGTCACTGCCTGTTTGGAGGCAATCAGTTGTGAAAAAACGTCTTGATGTTCTGTTATTTGAAAAGGGTCTGGTTCCGTCACGGGAACGGGCCAAAGCTGTGATTATGAGCGGCATCGTCTTTGTCAACAATCAAAAGGCGGACAAAGCGGGAATGAGCGTGCCGGAGGATGCCGAAATTGAGGTCCGCGGTAAGACAAATGCATTTGTCAGCCGGGGCGGACTGAAAATTGAAAAAGCGCTGAAGCATTTTGACATTGATCCCACCGGCTTGTGCGCGATGGACATCGGTGCATCCACCGGCGGCTTTACCGATTGTTTGCTGAGCAGAGGCGCGCGGAAGGTGTTTTCCATCGACGTCGGATACGGCCAGCTCGCGTGGAAGCTGCGGCAGGATCCGCGTGTCGTCTGTATGGAGCGCACCAATATTCGGTATGTCACGCCGGATATGCTGGACGGGGAAAAGCCGGAATTAGCTGTCATTGACGTTTCGTTCATTTCTCTGCGGCTGGTTCTGCCGGTCGTGGCACAGCTGCTGGATGAACACGGACGAATTGCCTGCTTGATTAAGCCGCAGTTTGAGGCTGGCAAGGGAAAAGTCGGCAAAAAAGGCGTCGTGCGCGAGCCGGAAATCCATCTGGAAGTATTGGAAGCCTTTTTGGAGAATGCCCATGCGGCGGGTTTCCATGTATATAGTCTGACGTTTTCACCCATTCGCGGACCGGAGGGTAATATTGAGTTTTTGGGCTATCTCGGCAAGGACGGCGAAGACTCGGAATTTGACCTCAAGGCATTGGTCAGCGAAGCGCATGGAGAACTGGATAAAACAGTATGAGCATCCGTAAAGCAATTCAACATGTAATGATCTGGCCCAACACCGGCAAGGAAGGAATGGGCTACGCGATTACACAGACCGCAGAGGTACTGCGGGAATTTGGCGCAAATGTCATCCTGCCGGAACGGGCGCACGAGATCGGTCTGGATATGACCGGCTATCAGGTGCTGCCGACAGACCTTGGCATGCAGAAGGCTGATTTTGTCATCGTCTTGGGTGGAGACGGCACCATTTTGGCGATGGCACAGCATGCGGCACTGCGGCATGTCCCGATTCTGGGAATCAACCTGGGACATGTCGGATTTATGAGCGAGCTGGAATTTCCGGAGCTTCGATCTCTGTCCAAGGTGTTCTCCGGAGATTATACCATTGACAGCCGTATGATGCTGAACGTAGAGGTGGAGCGCGATCATCAGATTGTATATCAGACGATCGTTCTGAACGAGGCAATCATTAAGACCGGTTCCATCTTCCGCATCAGTCTGCTGGATGTACATTGTGATGGTGATGCCGTCTGTTCGCTGCATGGTGACGGTGTGATTGTGTCCACGCCAACCGGCACGACAGCTTATTCGCTGGCAGCCGGCGGACCGCTGATTGAACCGTCGGCAGAAAATATTTCGGTTGTTCCAATCTGCCCCCACGGAGCAAAGGCGAAATCCTATGTGTTCTCACCACATCGTGAAATCTGCGTCATTCCGCGCTTTTTTAACGATGCTTCCATTCTGGTTTCGGGTGATGGACGCAAGAGTTTTGAATTACAGAGCGGTGATAAGGTGTATATCCGTAAGTCGCAGTATGAGACACAGCTGATTCGTGTCAAGGGAAAAAGCTTTTATTCTTTACTTAACGAGAAGCTGTCAATTCGATAATGAGTGAGGAACGATGAAATTTCAACGACAGGCAAAGATTCTGGATATCATTGAACACAACGAAATTGAGACGCAGGAGGAGCTGTCAGCCCGTCTGTGCGCACTGGGATATGACACCACGCAGGCGACCGTATCCCGAGATATCAAGGAGCTTCGGCTGGTTAAGACGCTGTCCCCCAGCGGAAAGTATTATTACACAACCTCGGCAAAAGAGGCAGAGAGCAGCTTTTCCGGCCGGTTGAAGAATATCTTCCGCGAGTGTGTCACCAGTATCGAGAGTGCGCAGAATATGGTAGTGATCAAAACACTTCCGGGTCTGGCTCAGGCCGCTGCGATGGCGATTGATTCCATGCGGATTGAGCAGGTTATCGGTACGTTGGGCGGCGACGATACTGTGTTCGTCGTCATGCGCGATACGGACAGTGCACTGCAGCTGCGGGATGAAACCCGCGCCATTTTAAAGTAACAGGAGTATGCTATGCTGAGTCTTCTCCATATTGAAAATATTGCGGTTATCGAGCAGGCAGACATCCTGTTTCAGCCGGGATTTACCGTTTTGACCGGTGAGACTGGCGCTGGCAAATCCATTATTATTGATTCCATCGGCGCAATTATGGGACAGCGAACCAGCCGGGAATTGATTCGAAACGGCGCCAAAAAGGGGTTCGTCAGCGCAGTGTTTGAGGATATTACGCCGGAATTACAGGCGGAAATCGAACAGCTGGGACTGGAAGGAGAGGAACCGTCCTCTGTACACATTCAGCGGGAGCTGACGGCTTCCGGACGCAGCATCTGCCGCGTCAATATGAAGCCGGTGGCCGCCTCTGTGCTTCGTCAGCTCAGCCCGTATTTGATCAATATCCACGGACAGCATGACGGTCAGAAACTGATGCAGGACGAATATCACATTGAATTTCTGGACCGGTTCTGCGGAGCGTCCAAGATTCTGGAAACCTATCAACCGCTGCATCAGCGGCTGCATCAGCTGCGCCGGCAAATTCGGGAGCTGGATCACAGCGAGCAGGAGCGTGCGCAGCGCATTGACATGCTTCGGTATCAGTTTGACGAAATTGCGGCAGCCGAGCTGAAGGCAGGCGAAGAGGAAGCGCTCAAGGAACGCAAGCAGTTTTTTGATAATTCCGGGAAGCTGGCCTATGCTCTCCATACCGCGAATCAGTCCCTGTCCGGAGACGAGGGAACCGATGGAGCGCTGGGACTGATCAGCCAGGCGGCTGAGGCTCTGTCCAGCGTGTCCGCTTTTTCAGAGGAAATGGGGGCCATATACCAAAAGGCCAATGAATTGAACTATCTGGCCGAGGATCTGTCCGAAGCCGTGTCCGCTCTTGCACTGAATATTGACTTTTCCGAACGGGAGCGCGACGCGGTCGAGGAACGACTGGATGTCATCTACCGTCTGGAGCACAAATACGGTGCGACAGTGGAAGAAGTTCTGGCTTACTGCGACAGTGCGGCATCCGAGCTGGATGTGCTGGAAAATGCAGAAGATCATAAGGAAAAACTGGTGCAGGAATATCGGGATACCCTGGAACAGGCGCGCGGGATCGCATCCGAGCTGTCCGAATTGCGGACAAAGGCGGCTAAGGTTTTGGAAAAGGCCATTGTCGCCCAGTTGGTTGACCTGAATATGGAAAAGGTTCGGCTGACCATCTCGGTTATCCCGCAGACCAAGCTGAATCCGAACGGTATGGACACGGTACAATTCCTGATTTCTACCAATCCGGGCGAACCGGTCAAGCCTTTGTCCAAGATCGCTTCTGGCGGTGAGCTGTCCCGCATCATGCTGGCGATCAAGAACGTATTGGCCAGTGCGGAGGATGTCGGAACGTGGATTTTTGATGAGATCGACACCGGTGTCAGCGGACGGGCCGCGCAGAAGATTGCTCAGAAACTGAGCAACATCTCGCGTTCCAAACAGACCTTGTGCGTCACGCATTTGCCCCAGATTGCCGCCATGGGCGACCATCATCTGTTGATTGAAAAGAATATTCAGACCGACCGCACGTTTACCAGTGTGGAACCGGCAGAGGATGAGGCACGCGTGGAGGAACTGGCCCGCATGATCTCTGGTGCAGAGGTGACGGATGCGTCTCTGCGCAACGCACAGGAGCTGCTGGAGCAAGCAGCGGAATGGAAAAAGCAGGAATGATTCTCGCTCGCTGCGTTTTTCGGGAATCCGGCGCAAAATGACCAGTATCTGCATCAAAACCGATGTGATTTGTACACAAAAGATAAAATTTTTGTAATGGTCTTGACTTTGCAGCTGCGTTCGGGTAATATAAATATCAATAATGTTAAACGACGATGAAGAGAACCAGTAGCGCTGGTTTGGTTTTCACAGAGAGTTGCCGGTCGATGAGAGGCGCGAAAACTGCAGCGTGAATACATCTCGGAGTTTCATGCTGAACCATCTTTTGAGATGCAGTAGGTTGTGACGGCAGGCACCGTTATATGCCGTGGTATGTGATTGCATACCTGCTGAGCCAGATCCGCGCGAGCGGAATGGAAACCAAAGGTGGTACCGCGAGAGAAAACTCGTCCTTTTTGAAGAAGGACGGGTTTTATTTTTATCATAGAAAGGAACTACGTTATGTCTCAGGTATATGAAGAATTGAAAGCACGCGGCTTGATTGCCCAGTGCACAAACGAGGAAAAAGTACGTGATCTGTTGGACAACCATCAGACGACGTTTTACATCGGCTTTGACGCCACGGCGGACAGTCTGCATGTCGGACATTTCCTGCAGCTGGTTGTCATGTCCCGTCTGCAGAAGGCCGGTCACAAGCCGATTGCATTGATTGGCGGCGGCACGACCATGATCGGTGACCCGACCGGCAAGACAGACATGCGCAAGATGCTGACCAAGGAAGAAATCGACCACAACGCCGAGTGCTTCCGCAAGCAGATGCGCCGCTTGGTCGATTTCAGCGAGGGCAAGGCGCTGATGATGAACAATGCGGACTGGATTTTGAAGTTCAACTATATGGACTTCCTGCGCGAGGTCGGCGTTCACTTCTCGGTCAACCGCATGCTGACGGCAGAATGCTTCAAGAGCCGTCTGGAGAAGGGTCTGAGCTTCATTGAGTTCAACTACATGCTGCTGCAAAGCTACGATTTTCTGTATCTGTACCGCAATCATGACTGCCATTTGGAGCTGGGCGGAGATGACCAGTGGTCCAATATTATCAACGGCGCCGACCTGATCCGCCGTGTCGATGGCAAGGATGATGCGTATGGTCTGACCTTTACGCTGCTGACCACCTCTGAGGGTAAGAAGATGGGCAAGACCGAAAAGGGCGCTGTCTGGCTCGATCCGGAAAAGACCTCGCCGTATGAGTTTTTCCAGTATTGGAGAAATATCAACGATGCTGATGTTATCCGTGTCATGAAGATGCTTACCTTTATGACGCTGGACGAGATTGCAGAGTATGAGAAGTTGAAAGGCGCTGGTTTGAACAAGGCGAAGGAAAAGCTGGCCTATGAAATCACCGCAATGGTACACGGCAAGGAGGAAGCGGATAAGGCGTTGGAAGCAGCCAAGTCCATTTTTGCAGGCGGCGCTTCTTCCGGCAATATGCCGACGACCGAACTGTGTGCCGATGATCTGAGTGATGGATCGATTGCGGTACTCGATCTGATGGTCAAGACCGGACTGGTGAAGTCCAAGGGGGAAGGACGCCGTGTCATTCAGCAGGGCGGTCTGACGGTCAATGACGCCAAGGTTACGGATGTCTACGCGACCTTCGGCGCGGACGCGTTTGCCGGTGACGGAATGATCATCAAGAAGGGCAAAAAGACCTTCCACAAGGTAACACTGTAAACAATGATACAACTGCTCCCCGGCATGGGAATGATCCGATTCTGCATGCCGGGGAGTTTGCTGTCGCCCTCTTGCGAAGCAGGCAAAAGTACGATATAATAAAGTGATTTCATTGTCAAAAATGAGTAAGATTGATGAGAATATTGGGAGGAGTCCTATGAGCAGGGTTTCGATTATGGGCGTCAATTTTGATGCAGTTTCCAAGGCGGAAGCGGTCGAATTTGCGATGTCTCGGATTCGGGAAGGGAAGAAGGGCTATGTTGTCACCCCGAATTCTGAAATTGTATATATGGCACAGGACGATCCGGAGCTGAAAACGCTCCTCAATGGCGCCTGCCTGTCTCTGCCGGACGGAGTCGGCATCTTGCATGCTGCAAAGATTTTAAACAAACCGATTCGGGAAAAGGTAGCAGGCGTAGAGTTTGGCGCAGATCTGATCGCTGCTATGGCACAGGAGCACCGGAGCCTGTATTTGTTGGGAGCTAAGCCGGGAGTGGCCAAAAAGGCTGCGGAGCAGTTGGTGAAGCGCAACCCCGGGCTGAAAATTGCGGGATGCCATGACGGTTATTTTACGGACGAGCAGGAAGTCATTGATACCATCAACGCGTCCGGTCCGATTGATCTGATTTTAGTCTGTCTGGGGGCACCCAAACAGGAACAGTTCATCCACCGTCACTTGGATGACATCAACGCAACGCTGTTTTGTGGACTCGGAGGCTCGCTGGATATTTATGCAGGTGTGTCTCAACGAGCCCCCGCGTTTTATGTGGATCATGGATTGGAGTGGCTGTATCGGCTCAAGCAGGAGCCATGGCGCTATAAGCGAATGTCCAAACTGCCGCTGTTTTTGGTGCGTGCCGTTCAGTATAAGATAACCAAGAGGGATAAATCATGAATGTAAAGCTCATTGCCTATACACCGATGCCGGAGAAAATCATTTCTGCGGCGGCAAAAAACTGTTATTCGGCGGCAGATGTCGATACGCTGTTGGACGGCCTGACCGAGGAAAAGACCCAGTCTTTTCTGGAGATGCTGACCGACATTGGACACGAAAGCCCGATCGAGCATGCATCGTTTACGTTTGCGATAGAAGGTGTTTCCCGCTCGCTGTTGGCGCAGATTACCCGTCACCGTATGGCCTCGTTCAGCGTGCAGTCGCAGCGATATGTCCGGGAGCATGCGTTTGAGTATGTCGTTCCGCATGAGATTGCGGATGATCCGGAAGCAGCAGAGCTGTTTCGCAAAGCGATGGCAGACGATCAGGAAACATACGAAAAGCTGACAGAGATTTTGATGCGCAAACACAAGCAAAGCTTGTTGGAGCAGGGATGCTCTGAAAAAGAAGCGGCGCGCAAGGCAGAGAAACAGGCGATTGAAGATGCACGCTATGTGCTGCCCAATGCCTGTACGACGAAAATTGTCATGACAGCGAACGCACGTTCATTACATAATTTTTTCCGTCTTCGTTGCTGTAACCGCGCGCAGTGGGAGATCCGCGAGCTGGCGGAAGAGATGTACCGCCAAGTGTACGCGGTTGCACCGGTCTTGTTCCGGAACGCTGGCCCGTCCTGTACCTGCGGCCCTTGTTCAGAAGGAAAGATGTCCTGCGGCATGGCTGCCGAAGTGCGGGAAAAATACAACGCGATCCGCGGTGTTTCGAAATAAACGAAGATATTTTCACTGTATGAAACCGGTTTGACCGGACAGAATACTCTGTACAGATGTTCTGTATACCATCAAAACAGAATCGGTTATGGGGGAGGAAATATGATTCGATTTGCCGAACAGGCGGATACACCTGCTGTGATTGCGCTATGGGATCGCTGTTTTGGGGAAGATCCGGATTTCAACCACTGGTTCTTTGCTCATCGCTATCGTGCCGAGGATACGCTGCTGTATTGGGATGGCAGCACGTTGTGCGCCATGGTACAGATGCTTCCGTATCGCTATCGCACGGAGCAGGGAGAGTCCGAGGTGACGTATATCTACGGAGCCTGCACAGCGCCGGAGTACCGCCGACAGGGCCGGATGGCGGAGTTGCTGCAGGAATCTTTTCGAATTGATGAGTTGCGCGGACGCACGGCTTCTGTGCTCATCCCGGCAGAACCGTGGCTGTTTGACTTTTATAAACAATTTGGCTATGAAACGGCCTTTTATCTGGATAACCGGGAAGTGCATCGCAACAGCGATAGGACATACAGCGGCAGCCTTCGCCCGTTGGAATCTTCGGATATTCCCGGTTTGGACGAGCTGTATCGCCGATGCATTTCCGGTCCGTGTCTGCTTCGGTCCCCGGCGGATTGGCAGGATCAGCTGACGATGTTCCATGATCTTGGCGGACGTGCGTTGGGATGGCTGGACGAAGGCGGAATCCTGCGTGGATATGCGTTCCTTTGGCAATCGGAAAAGGGACTTACCGTTCAGGAGATTTTGTCAGAGCAGACCGAAACAATGATGCAGTTTATACTGCGCTACTGTTCTGCGGAATCGGCCAAATACACTACGTTTGGTGGGCAAAGCCCCTTGGGCTGTCTGCGTCCTCATGCAGATACGCCAGTTGTCGCCGGATATTTCAACTTGTTATTCAACTAAAGAATGAGGTGTTTTATATGGTCTATGTATTTTTAGTCGATGGGTATGAGGATACCGAGATGATTGCGCCGCTGGATATGCTGTCGCGCGGCGGTATTCCGATCACTCGCGTGGGGGTAACAGGAAAGACGGTAACCAGTAAGCTGGGATTCACCCATGAGGCAGATATCACAGCGGATGAGTTGGATCTTTCTGACTGCGAGATGATCTTTTTGCCCGGCGGACCCGGCACAAAGAACTATTTTGACAAGCCGGTCATTGATCGTGCGGTTGCTTACTGCGCGGAGCATGACTGCTATATGGCGGCAATTTGTGCAGCGCCGTCTGTTTTGTCGGCCAAGGGTGTTCTGGCAGGCAAAAAAGCGGTCTGCCATTTCAGTGTCAATGACAAGATGGATTGCGCAGAACTGTTGAACCAGCCGGTCTGTGTGGACGGTAAAGTAATTACCGGGCAGGGAGCAGCGGCATCCATTGACTTTGGCTTGACGCTGGTAACGCGGCTGCGCGGCGAAGAAACAGCGCAGCAAGTAAAGCATGGCATCTGTTATGCTGACTAAATCCGAACTGCGTCAGCTGCTTCTGGAACAGCGCAGATGTACAGATAAACAGGAAAAACAGCAGATTGATGATGCCATTGCCAGCCGAGTGCTGCATTCGGATCAGTTTCAAAAGGCAAAGACAATCTTTCTCTATGTATCTACGGAGGAGGAAATTTCCACACGGGATATCATCGCTGCTGGATTGCAGAATGGGAAATGCATTTGTGTTCCAAAATGCTTGCCTGGTCATCGCATGGAGGCACGACGGATTACATCCTGGGAGGATCTCACCGAACAGACCTATGGCATTCCGGAACCAGGGGATCACTGTCCCGCGATAGCGCCGGATGACATTGAATTGTGTCTGGTACCGGCGTTGGCCTGTGACCGGCAGGGATACCGGCTGGGCTATGGCGGCGGCTTTTACGATCGTTTTCTGCCGCAGACCGGCGGCATGACGACAGCCCTGTGCGCGGCATCGAGATTGCTCTCTGCGCTTCCTGTCGAGCCGTATGATGTTTCATGTTCCTGCATTATTACGGAAAATGAGGTGTTGTATCTTTGAATTTATCCATTCACCTGCCGATACGGCGCAAGCAGTTCTGGCTTCCGGGCTTTGCGCTGTTACTGTCATTTCTGATTTTGACAGTATCCGGGCTGCTGTTCGACTATGTGTTTTCACGGTATCCGGCGCTTGGCATTATTGTCGATGAAATTCTGGCGTTTGGCATCCCGACAATAATATTATATTTATTGCGGGATGATTCCTTCCCCATTCGTATGCGGCTGGAACGGAGAAAAGGATATTATTTTCAGTATTTCGGCTTCACAGTAAAGCTCGCATTGACCGTTTCGCTGCTGTCCTTTCTGGCCAATCTTCTGGTCTACATGGTAACGGGAAGCTCGCAGATCACATTGACCAGCGTGGTTTCTGGTTCCATGGTTGGAAGCGGATATAGTTTGCCCAGTTTTATTGCAATTGTGCTGGTTCCGCCGATTGTAGAAGAACTGTTCCTGCGCGGTGTTTTATTCTCTGCCATGGAGAATGTTGCCGGAACCGGCATCTGTATTGTGATGAGCGGACTGTGCTTTGCGATCCTGCATGCGAATCCGTTTAATTTCATCGGACCGTTCTTGGCTGGCTGCGCGTATGCCTATCTGAGCTATTCCTTCGACTCACTGTGGCCTGCGATTATTTCGCACATAGTGAACAACCTGTATTATTACATTGTCAATCATTTGCTTTCCCTGTACAGTTCCTTTGGAATTTGGAGATACTTTGCATCGATTAATGCAATTTTGTTTCTGATTATGCTGTATTTTACACTGCGTTCGCTGACTGTACAGATTCAGCATAAAAAATTGCTTCCGTTCCGTCCCAACCGGTTTGCTGCGCGGATCTGTGTTTCGGAGCTGATCGGAACACCCGGATTTTTTATGCTTCTTGTCGCATTTTTCTTTACGATTATTTTTGTCTGACCGTTTTGCGTCTGTTCGCAATACACCGTGGAGATAAACAACAGAGAGAGTTATCGGGTCGCCCGGAAAACGATGGTTTGCTGATGTAAGACACAGCGTCGGTTTCCGTTGCGCCCAGGAAAGGATATTGAATATGAGCTATTCTGAACAGAAGCCCCGCAACCGACATCCCATTCTGGGAACACTGCTGTATCTCGTCCTGATCTTGATGGTCTCGGGTATTTTAGCCTCGTCTGCCATTGTGCTGAGCAATGACCTGTTTGCGTTGGCTAAACCGGACAAGGAGATTACGGTTACCGTTCCGGAAGATGCCACCGTCAAGGAAGTTTCCGAACTGCTCGGTGACAGCGATGTCGTCAATTATGCGTGGTTTTTTCGGACGTTTGTTACATTTGCGTATCGTGATGTGAGATTTAACCCGGGAGAATATACACTGAATTCTTCCATGGACTATCGTGAAATCTTGAGTACGATTCGTATCTCTCCGTACACCAGCGTTAAGGTAACCATCCCGGAGGGATACACCGTGGAGCAAATCAAGTCCACCATTTTGGAAGCGGGACTGAGCGACGAGAAGGAGCTTACCAAGGCACTCAAAAAGGGCGAATTTGAGTACGACTTCCTCCCGGAAGACCTTGGCTCGGAGGAAAACCGTCTGGAGGGTTATCTGTTCCCGGATACCTATGAATTCTATATCAGCGATGATGCAGAATCCATTCTGAAGAAAATGCTGGACAATTTTGAGAAAAAGATCACAGACGATTCCAAACGCAAGAGCATTGTTTCCGTATGTGAAAAGAACGACATCACGGTCCGCGATGCTTTGATTATTGCGTCCATGATCGAGAAAGAGGCGGCTTCCAACGAGGAAATGCGCGACATTTCCGGCGTTATTTTCAATCGTCTGAATGACACGACGAATTTCCCCTATCTGAATATAGACGCGACCCTTCAGTATGTCTGCGGTCATTCCGGTGCACTGACTGAAGAAGATCTCAAGATGGACAGTCCGTACAACACCTATACCAACCGCGGCTTGCCGCCGGGACCGATTTGCAATCCGGGCTATGCGGCGCTGTATGCTGCTGTTCATCCCAATGAACACGACTACTACTATTATGTTGCCAACGCCAATGGCAGTGCGCATATTTTCACCTCCACGCTGGAGGAACACAATGCTGCGGTCGCGCAGGTGGAGAAAGAAAAACAAGCCAAGGAGGGCGATTAAAGGTCGATGAAGAAACCGGAAATATTGTCACCAGCCGGTGATTTTGAACGTTTGCAGTATGCAGTGGCCTACGGAGCAGATGCGGTATACCTTGCCGGAAAGCAGTTTGGCATGCGTGCAGCATCCGATAATTTCAGCGATGACGAGCTGTGCGAAGGCATTGCGTATGCGCATGAACGCCGCGTAAAGGTATATGTCACTGTGAATATTTCACCGAGATCCAACGAGTTTTCCAGTCTGGAACAATATCTTGTGCGTTTGCAGGAATACCATGCGGATGCGCTGATTGTTTCGGACCTTGGTGTGATCCGTACGGCACGCCGCGTGATCCCGGATATGCCGCTGCATATCAGCACGCAGGCGAGCATTCTCAATGTGGAAGCGGCAAAGTTTTGGGTAGATATGGGCGCGGAGCGCATCGTACTCGCCCGGGAGCTGACGCTGCAAGAAATCCGGGAAATTCGTGATGCCATTCCTCCGGAGGTTGAAATTGAATGTTTTGTCCATGGAGCAATGTGCATTTCGATTTCCGGACGCTGCCTGATCTCCAACTATACCACCGGACGGGACGCCAACCACGGCGCGTGTGCACAGTCCTGTCGCTGGAAATATGCGCTGATGGAGGAAAAGCGTCCCGGACAGTATTTTCCGGTTGACGAAGACGAACGATATACGTATTTATATAATTCCAAGGACATGTGCATGATTGAGCACATTCCGGAGTTGGTGCAGGCCGGCATTTCTTCCTTTAAAATTGAAGGACGCGCCAAGACGGCATTCTACACAGCCGGAATTACCAGTGCGTACCGTCGTGCAGTCGATGCATATTTTGCTTCCGAGGATCCCAATTTCCAGCTTCCGAAAGACATTTCCGAGGAGATCGGGCGAGTCAGTCATCGGGAATACTTTACCGGTTTTTATTTTGGACGTGATCCAAAGGGGCAGTATTATGACGACTGCATGTACATTCGAGACTGGGAGGTTGCCGCTCTCCTGGATTCTTGTGATGAGGACGGCAACGCGGTATTCCTGCTGAAAAATCGTTTCTGGGCCGGAGAAACGCTGGAGCTGATGCAGCCAGGCGAGCCGATTTACCGCTTTACCGTGGACTCTATGAAAAACGACGCGGGAGAAGAACTGGAAGTGGCACGTTCGGCTATGATGCGCATTCATTTGAAATTCCCATTCCGCATCAAGGAATTCAGTATCCTGCGAAGAGAGAAAGAACAGAAATAATACCTTCTGTTTTTCAATTTCGGCGGCAAACCGGTTGACATTTTCGTTGTTTTGGGTATAATAAAATGGATATCGGAATTTGCGATGAAGAAACGAGATACAGCTTCTCTGTTTGCAGAGAGTGGGGGAGGGTGAAAGCCCCACAGCAGAGCCTGTATCAGCCATTTCGGAGCACTTCGGGAGGACCGAAGCGAATTGCCCGCGTTAAGGGCACACTTGAGATGCCGGAAACGGCAAATTAGGGTGGTACCGCGAAACGAGCTTTCGCCCCTATACAGCAGGGGCGGAAGCTTTTTAATCTTTGTAAATAAACATGATTTGGAGGAATCATCTTATGGAGTACATGGGTTTGAATGAAATCCGTGAAAAATTTCTTTCCTTTATGGAATCCAAGGGACATCTTCGCCTGCCGAGCTTTTCCCTGATTCCGCAGGGCGACAAGTCGCTGCTGCTGATCAACTCGGGCATGGCGCCGATGAAGCCGTACTTTACTGGCGAACAGGAGCCGCCGCGTCACCGCGTCACGACCTGCCAGAAATGTATTCGCACCGGCGATATTGAGAATGTCGGCAAGACCGCTCGTCACGGCACCTATTTTGAGATGCTGGGCAACTTCTCCTTTGGCGATTACTTTAAGAAGGAAGCGATCGCGTGGAGCTGGGAATTTCTGACGGAAGTCATGGGTATTCCGGCGGACCGCCTGTACCCGTCGATCTATGTTGATGACGATGAGGCGTTTGAGATTTGGAACAAGGATGTTGGTATCCCGGAAGAGCGTATTTTCCGTTTTGGCAAGGAAGATAACTTCTGGGAGCACGGTTCCGGTCCGTGCGGCCCGTGCTCGGAAATTTATTACGACCGCGGCGAAAAGTATGGCTGCGGCAAGCCGGATTGTACGGTTGGCTGTGACTGCGATCGCTACATGGAGGTCTGGAATAACGTTTTCTCCCAGTTCGACAACGACGGTCACAACAACTATACCGAACTGAAGCAAAAGAATATCGACACCGGCATGGGACTGGAACGTCTGGCCTGCGTCATGCAGGACGTGGACTCTCTGTTCGATGTTGATACCGTACGCAATATCACCAATCATGTCACCCGCATTTCAGGAAAGAGCTACGGTCAGGATTACAAGACGGATGTCTCTCTGCGCGTCATCACCGACCACATCCGTTCTACGGTCATGATGATCTGTGACGGTGTCATTCCGTCCAACGAGGGCCGCGGCTACGTTCTGCGCCGTCTGCTGCGTCGTGCAGCTCGCCATGGCAAGCTCCTGGGTATTGATAAGCCGTTCCTGTATCAGGTTTGCGACACGGTCATTCAGGAGAACAGCGGTGCGTATCCGACTCTGCTGGAAAAGCAGAACTATATCCGCAAGGTCATTCAGGTAGAAGAAGAGCGATTTGACGCCACCGTCGATGCCGGTCTGTCCATCCTGAATGACATGATTGAGGCGGTTAAGGCTGAGGGCAAGACAGAGCTTCCGGCAGAGGATACCTTTAAACTGCATGACACCTACGGCTTCCCGATTGACCTGACGATTGAGATTTTGGAAGAGCAGGGCATGACTACAAACCGCGATGGCTTTGACGCGCTGATTGAAGAGCAGAAGCAGCGTTCCCGAGAGGACCGCAAGCGCATGGGCGATGTCGGCTGGGTTTCGGAAGATCTGGGTCTGGACAAATCTATGAAGACCGAGTTCTGCGGTTACGATTCTCTGACCTCCGAGGCAGAAGTTCTGGCGCTGATTTCGGAAGGCGAGAGCACCGATGCTGTCCGCGGTGAAGGTACCAAGCTGACGGTTGTTTTGGATCGCACCCCGTTTTACGCGGAAATGGGCGGTCAGGTACCGGACTATGGTACGATCTCTCACGGCGACTGCGTCGTTAGGATTGACAATGTGCAGAAGAGCGGTGACGGACGTATCTATCTGCACTCCGGCGTGCTGGAATCTGGCATGATCAGCCGCGGAGATACTGTTACCTGTACGGTTGACAAGGAGCGCCGTCAGGCCATCTGTCGTTCGCACACGGCGACCCATTTGCTGCAGCAGGCGCTGCGTGAGGTTCTGGGTACGCATGTCGAGCAGGCTGGTTCGTACACGGATGCCGACCACGTCCGCTTCGACTTTACTCATTTTGCGGCAATGACTCCGGAAGAGCTGTCCAAGGTCGAGGACATTGTCAATGAGAAGATTCTCGAGGGCATGTCGGTCGTCACAGAAGTGCTGCCGATCGAAGAGGCAAAGAAGAAGGGCGCAATGGCGCTGTTCGGCGAGAAGTACGGCGAATTTGTCCGCG
>JBJEZE010000029.1:10488-18576 GCA_051887235.1 Butyricicoccus sp. | reverse complement strand
AGTCAGGGATTTGAACCCTGGAACCGCTCATCACGGTTACACGATTTCCAGTCGTGCGCCTTCGACCACTCAGCCAACTCTCCATCTGTTTGATTGTCCGCTATTTCAGCAACGGTATTTATTATATACGAAATTCCGTCATTCGTCAACAGGTATTTTACAATTCCGCGTGTTTTTTTCCATCACTTGCCCAGCAATCCGGACAGCGGGGCCAGCAGAGGGGTGAACACCAGCCGCCACACAATCGCCGCAGCCAGAAGCAGCACACAGGCAGCCAATACCTCCTTCTTTCGTCCCAGCGCAGCCCAGTAGCCGTTCGAGACGCTCTTCCGCCCCGCCTCCATGCTGACCGCACCCAGCAGCAGCAGCGCGGGGAGCGCCGCCAACGCCGGCACGCCGGTCGTGACCAGAGACAGCCAGATTCCGGTCGCCCCATACTGAATCACCGCTGCCGAAGCGGCAAACGCCAGCAGAAAACCGCGCGCCGCGACGATACTCGCAATCCACAGCACCCGTCCCCTGCCGCAGCCCACAATCAGAACCGCCAGTCCCCACGCAGCAATTCCACCGCCACACAGAACGGCCTGCTGCACGGTCATTTCGCCCACATCGCGGTTAAGCAGCTCGGCCAGCGTGTTCATATACGCCTCTTGGTTCTGTGGAATGTGCATGCCGGTAAACAATCCCGCCAAAACGCCGCACAGCAGCATGGCTGCGCAAAAGACAAAATCCGGTGAACCGCGCACTCTGCGGACATCAGAAAAGCTGAGAGCACCCTGTTTCATCGCAGAACTCCTTTCTGCTCTCAGAGTATTCTCAGCCTTTGTCCATTATTCCGCTGTTTCCACCGCGCCGATGGATTTGAAAATATCGTTGACCGCCGATTTCATGTGGTTCGGGAAGCGATCCGAATACGTCAGCCGGCTGACTCTGTGGCCATCCACCTCGGTCTTTTCCACGCAAACCACATTGGTCGCTTTGGCTACGCGGGACTGAATGTATTCACAATTCCGGCCCTCAACCATGGAAACCAGAATCTTGCCGCGCGTCACGCCGCAGATGCTGGACAGCGTGGAAGACAGATCGCGCCGATTGCCGGAGACAATCATGATCTCCGAACGCAGGATAGACGACGAAACATCCGGTTCGCAGTGGATCCCCATCTGCTGATACTGTTCACGCTTTTCCGCATCCGGTTCCACAATATATATATTTGCAGCCGGAATCACATTCTCCTGCAAAACACCAACCAGCAGCTGATGCGATTCCGCATCCATTCCAATCATACCGAGTCCGATACTGTGTGCCATTCCACTCACCTCTGAGAAATACCGATAGAAAATTAGAAGAGTTTAAAATGTTCCAAAAAATCGCATTTCACTCTCACTTTGTACTCCACAATTTCTTTTTAAATTGTAGATTATATAAGCATTATAATTCGTTTTTCTCAGAAAACAAGTGTTATCTTGCGAAATCCGCCAACTTTGTCGGTTTGCTGATTATTCCTCCATCAATTCGGCCGCTTTGAGATAAATTGCACATTCCAATCTCTTTTTCTGCAATTCGCATCCCATCTCGTAGGGCTCTTCCAAATTGCCGTTCATATTATAATTGGCTGCCGCACAGCCGCCGGAACAATAAAACTTGGCCCAGCAGTCACGACATTTCGGGCGTGTGCAGACATTGAGTGTGGAAAACTTCTTGGAAATCTCCTTGTCAAACGTACCGTCCAAAACACTTCCCTGCTTGAACTCCGGATGACCGACAAACTGATGGCAGGGGTAAATGTCTCCCTCCGGCGTGACGGCAACATATTCATAGCCCGCGCCGCAGCCGCGCAGCCGCTTGATGACACACGGTCCCTGCTGCAAATCGACCATAAAGTGGAAGAAGTTAAATCCTTTCCCTTCCTTGCGGCGCTGCTGCATGACATCCACCAGATGCTCATACTCCTGCGCAATCCGCGGCAGGTCCTTCTCACTGATGTCGTAGCCGGTTCCCGGTTCGCTCGTGACCGGCTCAACCGAAAGCTGGTCGAAGCCTGCATCGGCGATCGCCAGGACGTCATTGGTGAAATCCAGGTTCTTGCTGGTGAACGTACCGCGCACGTAATAGTCGCGGTCCTTGCCGCGCTGGGACACCAGCTTTTGAAATTTAGGAACGATGGTGTCAAAGCTGCCGCATCCGCCGGCCGTCACGCGCATCTCGTCGTTAACCTCGCGCCGGCCGTCCAGCGACAAAACGCAGTTGTCCATATTGGTGTTGATATACTCAATGATGTCGTCATTGAGTAGCAGGCCGTTGGTCGTGATCGTAAAGCGGAACTTCTTGTTCTTTTCCTTTTCCAGCGAACGGGCATACTCCACGGTCTGTTTGACGGTGTCAAACGCCATCAGCGGCTCTCCGCCGAAGAAATCAATCTCAATGTTGCGGCGGCTTCCGGACTGCTCCACGACAAAGTCAATCGCCTTTTTCGCCACATCAAAATCCATCGTCATACGGCCCGTGCCGAAATCGCCGGTGGACGCGAAGCAATATTTGCAGCGCAGATTGCAGTCATGGGAAACATGCAGGCACAGCGCCTTGACCGGCGCGTCGGTCGGAATCGCCGAAGCAATATCAATATAGTCATCATCGGCAAACAGATAGCCGTTTTGCTCGAGCTCATACAGTTCCTGATACGCGCCGCGAATCTGCTCCTCCGTAAATTCATCCTGTAAACTGCGCAGGACATCCTGAGGGCACTCCTCCGTCATCCCCGGCGCAACAACAGCCGACAGGGCATATGCCGCATCATCCACGATATGTACCGAGCCGCTGTTGATATCCATGAGGATATTGACACCTTTCATTGAAAAACGATGTATCATAGTTTCGTATCTCCAGTTAAAAATTTCGAGGCTGACAAACTGTCAGCCCCGATCTGTGCTGTTGTTCATCAAAGGACGATTAGTCCTTGTCGTGCTCACACTTCTGGTTTGCAACCGTGCAAGAAGTCTTGCAGGCCGACTGGCAGGAAGTCTGGCACTCGCCGCAGCCGCCAGAGCAAGCGGTTTCCTTCAGAGTGCGGGAATTCAGAGTCTTAATATGAGTCATGATCTGGTCTCCTTCCATCAAAATTTATTTTCGTTTTTTTGTTCCAAGCAGCGTGCCGGACAACGATCCGAACACGGCGCAGAGCAAACAGATTGCGGACACAGCCGCCGCCGCGGCTGGCTGTACCGGCTGTCCCTTCCAGCTGAACGCCAGAAGAAACAGACATCCCAGCAGGCACAGTACCGGGCAAAGCCCAAACAGCAGCTTGTGCGCCGCCGCCCGCCGTGCACCCAGAAACGAGGCCAGAATGCATCCGGCGCTCAGGCACCCGTAGACAGCAACCCGCCCCTGCTCGGCCGGAATCGTGCCGCCGGACAGCAACACTGCACACAGCAGTGTCCCGCCGAATACGACCACCAGTCCTGTCAGCAGCGCCGCAATCACAGAACCTCCTGATTGGTTCACAGACAACCCCTCCCTATGATGTTCCAATTTGGTATCGGTACATCATACGCCGGGGGATCGGAAAATATCCTTACTTGTCTTCCTTCTCCTTGGAAGACTTCTTGTCTGTTTCGTCAATCGGCTGATCGTCCTTGGTAATCTTCGTACGAATCGCCCATTTGTACATCTTCAAACGGGATCGATTTGCGCTGGTCTCAATCGTAACGGTTTCTTCCGTCACTGCGACAACGCGCCCAATGATACCACCGATGGTGCACACACGGTCGCCATTCTGTAACGAAGCGCGCATGGCCTTGTCCTTTTTCTCCTGCTTCTTCTGCGGACGAATCAGCAGCAGATAGAACACAATGATCAGTACAATAATCATTGCATACGAAATATATGTCTGTGCAGACGGCATAGCTCCTCCACCTCCTACCTGTGATATAATAACAGTATAATTATAAACAATACCGTACAAAATTACAAGCATTTTGCGGCTTTGTTTACAAGTTTTTCATTTACACCGGCTCAAAAGTGTTGTATCATAAAAGAAACCCGCAAAATGACAATATAGGAGGCTGAAAAATATGAAAATCACCAGTTCTGGTATTGTAAACGGCTATTGGGACGACCGCTTCGGCAAGCACGGAACCCAGCTGAGTGCAAGCGGAAAAAACACCCGCTCCGTCCCGTTTTCCATTGAAGGCGCGCCAGCCGGAACCAAGTCCTTTGCCGTCGTTCTGGATGATCCGGACGCCATCCCGGTCTGCGGCTTCTGCTGGATCCACTGGTCTCTGTGCAACCTGACGGCGACCGAAGTCGCGGAAAACGCCAGCGTCAACGCGCCGGATTTCGTGCAGGGCTCGACGAGCTTCCACAGCGCCGCGTCGGATGAAACCCGCGAGCAGGCCTCCTGCTATGGCGGCATGGCTCCCCCGGACGCCGATCACGAGTACACTCTGACGGTTTACGCTCTGGACTGCACACTGGACCTTCAGGAAGGCTTCTACCTCAACGAGATGAAGCGCGCCATGCGCGGACACGTCCTGTCCCATGCATCGGTATCGGCGAAATACCGCGCATAACCATTTCATATTCATATACGCAATCAGGCAGCCTCGTGTTTTGTTCCGAGGCTGCCTTTTGTCGTTCTTTTTTTCATTTTACTCCCGCGGCAGCTGGCTGTACGCGATCATCGGACCGTTTTCCAGAACCTGCAGGCTGGCGGTCTGATACAGCACCAGACCGTCCTGTTCGGCAAAATACTCTTCCAGAACATTGCCGCAATAGTCACGGACGGTACCCAGCAGTTCTCCCTTCGTGACGCGGTCACCTGCGCGCTTAGTCGGGTACCAGCAGCCTGTGTGGGAAGCGTCCTTATAAATCACGGTTCCCACGTCGACCGGAACCTGACTCTGTTGCTCTTTGGGCGTGGTCAGCACACCCAGATAGCGCAAAACATTGCGGACGTCCTTTTTGTCCGCCTGGACCTCCTCGTCCGACCACAGACCGAGGCAGCCGCGCTCCAGCAGGATGCTCGGGACGCCCATCGTGTTGGCGTAATTGTACGATCCGCCGGACGCCGTCATGGAAACCACCAGATACGGAACATCCACCTGCTCTGCCATCGCACGGGATTGCCGGACGGTCTCCGGTGCTGCCGCGCCGCCGCAGTAAACATACGGTGTCAGTTCCTCGTACCCGTCACCCGAGTGCAGATCAATATAGAAATCCGCCTGCTTGTGCAGCTGTTCCACCACGGTCCACGCAATCTTTTCCGCCATCGTGCCGTTCGGATCGCCCGGAAACACGCGGTTCAGATTCTTTTCGTCCTCATACACAACGCTCATCATGCGGTGCTCCAGTCCGGTGCGGTTGAGCACCGGAAGAATGACCACATTTCCGCACAGCGTCTGCGGATCCAACTCGTTTGCCAGCTCAATCGCCGCCTGTATGCCGACGTATTCCGCGCAGTGTACGCCAGCCGTAATCAGAACGGTTTTTCCTTCCTGCGCGCCGCACAGGAGCGTCATCGGCACCGAGACATCCGTTCCCGCGATCGGCAATTTTCCGACGACACGCTCTCCCCCCAGTGCTGTCATACCAACAATTTCGATCATCTTAATTCCTCCTTTGGTTCATAATACGTCATAAAAGTGTATCATTTTGTTTCGTTTGTTCTCAAGCACTATCTTATTATCCATTGCTAATTTTTTTGGATAATCGTGTACAACTGCATTCCTGCAAAGCACAACCGTCTCCTACAGCCTCACTCTGCCGCCTCGTCATGCTCGCATCCACACGGCATCCAATGTCCCTTTCGGTAATAGATCGCCAAACACAACACCGTACAAATCCAGGTGATCGGGTAAATCACTGCGACGTGCGGTGCACTGGGAGAAAGATTCATGATGGTAATCAGCGCAATCAGGCGGACACCACACATATTGACCACAACAATCAACATCGGCGGCAGTGCCTTTCCTGCGCTGCGAATGGTTGATGCCAGTACCTCCAAAAAAACATACAGAAAATACCACGGATAGGACACAAACGCAATGCGCCGTCCGATTTCGATAACCTCCAGATCCGAGGTGAACAGGCGGAAAAATTGCGAACAAAACAGCAGAATCATCGCGCTGATAGCTACCGTGATCGCCACACCGAGCGCAATGGAAATGCGTGTGCCCTTTCTGGCTCGCTCCGGCTGGCCCGCCCCCAAATTCTGTCCAAAAAAATTGGCGCTCGCCTGTCCAATAGCCATAATTGGCAGATAGATAAAGTTCTCCACCTTAAAATACGCCGTAAACGCAGCAATGCTGACCACACCGAGATTGTTAATCTGCGACTGCACCAACAGATTGGACAAGGTGATAATCATTGCCTGCACCGCGGCCGGAATGCCAATCTGAAAAATCTGTCGGCTGATAGCACCATGAAAACGGATAGCACCGATACGCAGCCGGTATTCTTCTTCCAAATGGAACAAATGACGCACTGTCAACACCGCTGCAATCCCTTGAGAGCACAATGTCGCCAGCGCCGCGCCCGCGACACCCCATCGGAATACACAAAGAAACAACGCATTCGCCGCAACATTGACCAGCCCGCCCGCAAGCTGATACATCATCGGCGAACGGGAATCTCCCATCGCACGGAGAATTCCGGCGCTCATATTGTAGCTGACAATCGCCGGAAGACTGAGAAAATAAATGCGGATGTACACCAGAGCCAGCGGAAGGATGTCCTCCGGAGTGTTCAGCAGCCGAAGTAAAATCGGAGCCAGCATCCATCCCAAAACCAGAAACAACAGGCTTCCCAAAACAGTGAGCGCTGCGGACGTGTGAATCACCTCCTTCAGTCGAACGCCGTCCCGTGCGCCGCTGGCCTTAGCAGTCAAAACACCAACACCGACACTGATCCCAGTAAAAAAGCTAAGCAGACAGGTGACCAGCAAACTACTGGATCCGACAGCCGCTGAGGCTTCCTTTCCCAAAACGTTGCCGACAAACATGAGGTCAATCGTATTGTACAGCTGCTGGATTAAACTGCTTCCAAAGAACGGCAGGGCAAACAGAAACAGCTGCGTGCCAATTGGACCCTGCGTCAGATTAAGTCCCGCTTTATTGGATTTCTTCGGTTTGATTTGTTTCATTGCTTTGTGTCCCTTCTATACTGTTTTCAGCCGCTCGTTCCGCCACTAAGTGGCTGTATCAGTGCTTGAAGACAGAAAACAGGGAGCTGCCACAACGTTTTGCTTGCGACAGCCCCCTTCCCCTATTTCATCCGATCAGCCTGCCGGCTGGATCTTCGTGTTCAGCCAGTAATAGTCAATACCGGAAATCTGAGCGCCCGTTACGTTGGAATTGCTGATCATGGTCGATGCATAGTACCCATGCAGCAGAACCGCGCAGTCGTCAACCAAAATCTGTTCCATCTGGGTGACCAGCTGAGCACGCTCATCGACATCCAGAGACTGGTTGTACTGATCGTACAGCGTATCAAATTCCTCATTCTCGTAATTGCAGTAATTTGCACCCTCGCCGGTCTTGGCATTGTAAAATGCCTTTCCGCCGTTCGCATACCAGTTTGCGAGGAAGACAATCGGATCTCCGGTGCCTGCGGTGATCCAGTTGGAGTCGCACAGATCGTATTCGCCCGCCTGCATCAAGTTCCACTCGGTATCGGAATCCGTACTGTTGATGGTACAGCCGACACCGATTTCGGTCAGGCTGGCCTGCACGGCCTCGGCAAACGTGCTCAGACAGCGGTTATCGTACGTGATATAATTCAAGTCAATGTTCTGGCCGTCCATCTCCCGGATGCCGTCTCCGTCGCTGTCTACGATGCCTGCGTCGTCCAGTTTCTTGTTGGCCGCATTCACATCGTATCCAAAGTCAGTCGTCAGCGAGTCATTGTACCCCAGGAAATCCGGCAGGATGCCGATGCCGTCGCTGTACAGTCCGCCAACCGTGACATCACACATGGTCGCGTGGTCGATTGCCATGAAGACCGCCTCGCGCAGATCGTCGTTGCCGAGTACACCGTCAAAGTTGACGTACGCAAAGCCGGAACGCAGGCCGTCCGCCTTGGTCACGGTGTATG
>JBJEZE010000029.1:4873-10388 GCA_051887235.1 Butyricicoccus sp. | reverse complement strand
GTCACAATGGTGACCGTATTGGCGTCTGCATCCGCGGTGATGGAATCCACGTCCAGATACGCGCTCGGCGTAGAGGAATAGTTCTCATCATTCGCGCAGACATAGTACAGTCGGTTGAGCGAATCCGCAACCGCCTGTGCGTCGCACGCATCGCCGTTGGAGAACAAAATGCCGTCCTTCATCGTGATGGTCCAGGTCTTTTTATCATCCGACGATTCCAGACCCTCAGCCAGCTGCGGCTGCGGCTGCATGCTTTCGTCAAACTTGAACAGACACTCGGTAATGCCCAACCGGACGCCCTGCCATGCCGCGTTCTGATACGCCGCCGGGTCGTTCGAGGTGGAATACATATAGCAGCCAAAATTCAGATGGGCTTGCTCCGACGCGGCCGCGCCGCTTCCAGTTCCGGCACTCGACCCGCCGGAAGAACCACAACCGGCCAGCAGCATAGATGCCGCAAGGCCAAGCGCAATCAACTTCGAAAACTTGTTCATGTCGTTTCCTCCCACAAAATATTTCTAAAAACAGTCGTTCGCTGTATTTTAGATACAATCCTTGGCTGCGGCGGGTAAATCAGAAAGAGCACCTTCCCTACGGAAGGTGCTCCGGACAAAGCAATACCATGCGGCATTCCTCACCGGAATCCGCCTGTTCTCCCCCAAGTCCTTCTCATTCACCGTAAGAATACCCAGCCAACAACACAAGCAGGTCTCCTGACTTAAGGTCATCGCCTCTGATCGCCTTCCCGCGTTTGCAGTGACATATAGATCAGAGTCTCGCTCATACAGTGACGGGATCGTGTCGGACTCTCACCGACTTCCCTTTCAATCCTTCCTCCACGACACAGCGGACAACACCGCTGCACCATTGAGTCGGAACTTGTGTCGAGTATGAAATTTTCTCTCGAATCTGTTCGATCTGATGGATATTACTATATCACAGTTCGACGTTTTTTGTCTATAACGATCCTCTTCCTTACGTTATAAATTTTTTACACAAAACAATCAAAATAAGTGACACGCAACCTCATGGCATTCCCCGACGTGTTTCAGCCTGGGCTTCTGCGTTTTGCAGACCGGCATGCAGCGGTCACAGCGGTTCTGGAACGGGCATCCGGGCGGGACGTCAACCGGGCTGGGAGCCTCGCTCTCAATGCTCTCAATCTTTTTGGTAAAGTCCATATGGGGCGAGAAGACCGCTCCGAACATCGCCTGCGTATAGGGATGCTTGGCATTGTGATAAACGGACTCGCCGGGCAAGATCTCCACAATATTGCCCAAATACATGACCGCAAGCTGGTGCGCAAACGCCTGAACCAGCGCAATATCATGACAGATGAAAATCAGACAGATTCCTTTCTCCCTCTGCAGTTTGGCCAGCAGTTTCATGATGCGGTCCTGTACCGAAACGTCCAGCGCGGACGTGGCTTCATCGCAGACAATGATCTCCGGTTCCAGCGCAAGCGCCCGGGCGATGCCGATGCGCTGCCGCTGTCCGCCGCTCATATTGTGTGCATACCGATGCATGAACTCCGCCGGCAGCTCGACCATCTCCAGCAGTTCCTTTGCCTTGGCCTCTTTTTCCGACTTTTTGATCAGACCGAAATTCAGCAGCGGCTCCGTGACAATGTCAATCACCTTCATTCTGGGATGAAACGCTGCCGCCGGATCCTGAAACACCATTTGAATCTTTCTCCGGCTCTGCCGCAGCTCTTCTCCCCGGAGCTTGGTGATATCCGTCCCTCGATACCGAATTTCTCCCTCGGTCGGGGTCAGCATCTGGACAATCATCTTGACAAACGTTGATTTCCCGCAGCCGCTCTCTCCGACAATGCCCAGCGTCCTGCCGTGATAGGCGGTCAGGTTGACATCGTCACAGGCCAGCAGCGTGCGCCCGCCGGAGGCCGGGAATTTCTTAGTCACATGGGTTGCCGTTAAAATCGCTTCCGGTTCAGACATAACGCTTTCCCTCCATTTCCGGTACCGCGGCGAGCAGGTTGCGGGTGTATTCGTTGGTCGGATGGTACAGGACCTGATCCCGTGTCCCCGCGTCCACCACCCTGCCGTTCTGCATGACAATCATCTGATCCGCCATATAGGCGGCAACACCGATATTATGGGTGACGAGGAGGACAGACGTGTTGTATTTCTCGCGCAGTTCCATGATCTGACGGACAATCTGCGCCTGTGTCGTGACATCCAGCGCACTGGTCGGCTCATCCGCCAGAAGCAGCTTGGGCTGGAAGGTCATCGCCATCGCAATGCCGACGCGCTGGCGCATGCCGCCGGACAGCTGGAACGGGTAGCTCTTCATAATGTTCTCGCCGTTCGGCAGACGCATGCGCTCCAGCATGTCTACGCCTTTAGCGAACGCGTCTTTTTTGCTGATCCCCTTCTCGTGCGTCCGGATGTACTCCACATACTGCGATCCGATCCGGCGCACCGGATTGATCATCGAGCCGGAATCCTGAAAGATCATCGAAATCTTGGATCCGCGCAGCTCTCTCCACTGCTCTTTGGTCTGGTTCAGCAGCGTCCTGCCCTCAAAGAGGATATCCCCCTCCGTCACCTTGCCGCCTCCCGGCAGCAGGCCGAGCACCGCACGGATTACCGTCGTCTTTCCGCTGCCGCTCTCCCCGACTACGCTGACAATCTCGCCCTCTTTCATATTCAGACAAAAGTGTTCCATCGTCGGTTCGGGGTTGTTTTCATATTTCACTGTAATATCCTGAATATTCAATAAGTCCATGCTTCTGCTCCTTCCGATCGCCTGTTCCACTCGATTTATTCGCTTCGCGGATCCAGCACGTCACGCAGAGCGTCACCCAGCAGATTAAACACGACAACGACAAGAAAGATCGCCAGACCGGGAAACAGGATCATCCACGGAGCGGACTGCATATATGGTCTGCCCTCGCTCAGCATCAGACCCCATTCCGCCATCGGCGCCTGCGCACCGAATCCGAGGAAGGACAGGCCGGCCAGCTCCAGCATCATGCTGCCGATGTCGGTCGCCGCCGTGACAATCAGCGTCGGAATGGTGTTCGGGAACAGATACCGATACAGAATGTGTGTCGTCTTGCTTCCGGTCACCCTGGCCGCTGCAATATAGTCGCAGTTTTTGATCTTCAGCACAAGGCTTCGCGCCAGTCGGGCGTATTTGGTCCAGCTGACCAGCGCCACCGCAATCACCGCGTTGCGGATACTGGCACCCAGAATGCCGGCCACCGCAATCGCCAATACCATGCCCGGAAACGCAATCATCATATCCGCCAGACGCATGATGACCGCATCGACGATCCCGCCGAAATAGCCGGCAAGGATGCCCAGCACGGCGCCAATCACAAAGATAACCGCAACCAAACTCAGTGTTGCAGAAAGCGACACACGGGCTCCGAACAAAATACGGGACAGAATATCCCGCCCAAGCTTGTCCGTTCCGAACGGATGTGCCTTGCTGGGTGCCTGCATCGCGTCAGTCAACACCGAGGCGCTCGGATCATACGGCGCCAGCACCGGAGCAAACACCGCAACCAGGATGATGGCTAACGCCAGAATGCCGAAGATGGTAAACATACGATTCTTTTTCACAAATGCCAATGTATTTTTCATGATACGGTTACCTCTTCTCTCGGATTCTGGGGTCCACCAAACTGTAAGAGAGATCAACGACCAGATTGATTACCATATAAATGAAGGCAATCCACAGGACATATCCCTGAATCAGCGGATAGTCCATCGCCTTGATGGCTGTGACCGCCAGATTGCCCAATCCCGGATAACCGAAAATAACCTCGACGACCGCCGTACCTCCCAGCAGGGAACCGAGCGACAGGCCCAGCATGGTAATCAGCGGAAGCAGTGCATTCGGGAACACATGTCTCCACAGAATGACGCGTTCCGGAATACCGCGGGCGCGGGCGCCGGACACATAGTCCTGCCCCAATTCCTCCAGAACGGCGGTGCGCACCTGACGGGTGTACTTTGCCGCCATGGCGAACGCCAGTGTGATCGCCGGCAGGATGATCTGCTGAAAGCCGTTGCCCGTCGAGACAACCGGAACCAGTCCCATCTTCAAAGCAACCACATAGATCAGCAGCAGTCCGACCCAGAAATTCGGCATGGACACACCGAAAAAGGTACATCCGCGAACCAGATAGTCGATCGGTTTTCCCCGATACACCGCAGACAGCATGCCGAACGGTACCGCAATCAGCAGCATCAGCACCAGCGAGCACAGTGCCAGCTTAATGGTGGGCCAGAGTCGCGCGCTCAGCAGGGATACCACCGTTTTTTTCAAAGAATATGACGTCCCGAAATCGCCGTGCAGGCAATTCGCCAACCAGCTTCCGTACTGCACCAGAAATGGCCGGTTCAGTCCCATCTCCTCGCGCGTCTGTTCCAGCACCGCCTCGCTCGGAATATTTCCGTTTGCCGCATACATCGACCTTACCGGATCACCCGGCGCAATATATGTCAGCAGAAACGTGAAAAAGCTGATTCCAATCAGAACGATCACGATCTGCAGCAGCCGCCTCGCCAGTTGCTTTGCACTCATTCCATCTGTCCTCCTCTTTTGTATGCTGTCGCATCCATATCTATCGTGCTGTGACAATTCGTTCGCCGTTCGAGGGCTATTTTGTCAAAAAAACAGGCACTTTCTCTCAGAAAGCACCTGAAATGCAGCAAAAGACGAACAACCGTCCATTGCCTTTCCAAGTTCTCTCATCGACCGTAAGAAAACCGAAGCATCGATGCAAGCAGGTCTCCTGACTTCAGCTCATAACGCTCTGCCGTCTTCCCGCTTTCGCAGTGACCAACTGGCAGGCGCTCCCTGTTACAGTGACGGGATCGTACCGGACTTTCACCGGTTTCCCTTTTCATCCTGATGGCGCAGCATGTTACATGCCACAGGAACTTGCACCGATATGAAGTTTTTTTCAATATCATTATATTGTATTGTATCACGTTTTCCATCCAACGTCTTGACATTTTATATATTTTTCTGTCAAATTTCTTGAACAATTTTCTTTTTTTGGGGATTTCTCCGCTTAAAATTCGACAACATTCCATTTTCTTCCGCAAATAAATGTCACAATCCGGTTCTGTACCGCTGCTTTCAACGATTGGGGTGTCCAAAAAGAATTGGCCGTCCGCAAGAATACTTTTCGGTTTCTGATTGACAAAGCCACGGGACTCTGCTATATTGTTATTAGACAATCAAACATATGAACATGTATTCACATATGTTTTACAAGAATAGGAGGGAAACGCTATGCTGGATGAATTATCTAACGTAACTCCAGACGCTTGCGGCTGCGAGCACGAGCATCATCACGATCATAGCGACAGCTGCGGATGTGGACATGACCACGAGCATCATCACGATCACGGCGACAGCTGCGGATGTGGGCACGACCATGACCACGAACATCATCACGATCACGACGACAGCTGCGGATGCGGACACGACCATGACCACGAACATCATCACGATCACGGCGACAGCTGCGGAT